>JAQWYY010000173.1 GCA_029253705.1 Luminiphilus sp.
CTTTATAAGCTGACTCGGGGAAAACAAAGCCAGTACCTGAAAGATGAGGCGGCTTTTGACAACTACTTAACCCAAAACGCCTTAGAGGGAGCTGCCTTATATGTTAACCAAGATGCTCCTCCCATCACCGGGGAGGGTCTGGATGCTTTGGTTAAGACATATCACGCTGCTGAAGGAGTAATAAACAGGTTGTGCAGAGTTTATGCACCGACGGTACTGTGGCAGTTACCTTTCATTGCGCCTCTAGACGCCGATGCAATGGGTGACCAGCCCACCATGCAATCGTTTTGTAATGGTCTAAGTGAGCGCTTACAAACCGTCAGTGACAAGGCACAAACTTTCTCGGCGGAGCTTCGTCAAGATCCAGAGCGTGGTCATTGGTATCCGGTCGTGACACAGATATCTCATAGTATTGCGACAGAGATTATTTTAGGTCGCTCATTTTTTGCGAGTAAAGACTACGCAACCTTGGTTGAATGTGGCAACAATATAAGGGATTTGATAGAAGTGAGTGGTTACTTCAAGCGCGGTGAGAAGCAGTTCGAGACGCAGGAGTTCGCTGCTGGTTTGGACTGGCTGCTTCAAGAGGCTCGTAAAGGTACAGCGGTACAGCGTTACAAAGGCCTAGGAGAAATGAATCCGGGGCAATTATGGGAAACCACAATGGATCCCGATGTACGGCGCATGTTGAAGGTCACTATTGAGGATGCGATTTTGGCCGACCAAATGTTTACGACCTTGATGGGAGACGATGTTGAGCCTCGGCGCGAATTTATTGAACAAAACGCACTTGCGGTGGAAAATCTCGATTTTTAAAAAGTATGCCCTTGGTAGACGGGCTCTATTCACCGTTTTAGGCGTAAAGGTGTTAAATTCTTAAAGCTAGCTAAGGTTGGGCGCGACCGTAGACGCCGACTTCGGATTGTATCCTTTCGGCGTAATACTGAAGTTCAGGAAACTCTTCAGCAATAGTGGTCATCCAAGTTCCCGGGCGGTTGTCGAAAAGTCCGCTCAGCATGCTGCTGACAGAGAAGTCAAAAACCGACATTTTGTTGCCTACAATGTATTGTGAGTCTGACAATGCATGAACAAGCGCGCCCAAATCGCGCCTAGCAAAGTCTTTTTGTTGGTCTAAGGTGTGTCTCCCCAACCCCTGCAGATCTAGAGTTTTCCGCATTTGTCGCCTAGCAAGGGTGCTTATCAGGTTGCGTAAAATCGGAGGAAAGCTAGCAAAAAACCCATCGTAAACGTTGGGAAACCAGGTGTCGTCTAACCAACGGCTGGCAACTATTAACCAGTATAAATGATCATCAATAAGGCGAGTGAAGGCACAGCCCACGCCAAGTTCAGTGTGACTAAGCTCTCCATATAGCCCTCCATTGCTGAGTTGGTCGAGATGTAAGTAGATGAGCTCAGAATCATCGATAATTTCGTGATTGCTTTTAATAAAAGGCAGCTTGTTTTTGGGGCCTTTTGCTGGGTTATGCTCTAGCACTACCTCGAAGGGAATCCCCAAATATTTGAGTGCCATTTCAATACGTAGGCAAAACGGACTCACGTTCCGTAGCCCAAATGTCGGCGGGAACGTATACAGCGAAATTATCGAGTGTTCCTCCCAGCCCATTCAATGCCACCGCTTCGTTTTTGGTCTTGCTGTGCCTGCTTATTTGCTCGCTCCACCCAAGAGTGCGAAATCAGCGATTCCAGTAAAGGCGCTGCGTAGAGCAGCTAACAACTCATGCCGATTGGTTCGAGTTGCGGGATCATCAGCATTTACCATAACACCCTCAAAAAAAGCATCAACAGGGCCTTGCAGAGAGGCCAAGTTTGACAGCGCAGCTGCGTAGTCGTCTTTTAGGATGTTGTCAGCGACGACGGGTTTCAGGGTCTGTAGGCTTTGGTAAAGTTGGCTTTCCTCGGGCTGATGAAATAGCTCTGGGTTAGGCGCATCTGACAGGGTTTGGTCTGACTTATTTAAAATGTTTGCTACTCGCTTGTTGGCTGCCGCTAGGGCAACCGCGGCCTCTGTACCTGCGAAGGCGTTGAGTGCGGTGACTCTGCGGTCTACCTGTGCCGGAGCCGTAATACCGGTAGCAAGAACGGCGCGTAATACTTCAACAGGAATGTCCTGATCCTCGTACCAGGACCTGAACCGCTCTAGGGTATATTCTGTCACGGCTTGGGCGGTATCTTGATCCAAGGTGTTCTCTGGATATTCACTGGCGGCTCGTTTCGTCAAATCCAAGAGATCCAACTGCATGTCTAAATTAACGAGTAGACGTATGACGGCTAAGGCGCCTCGTCGTAATGCGAAGGGGTCTTTAGATCCAGTAGGCGCTTGACCAATACCGAAAATACCTACGAGGGTGTCTAGGCGGTCGGCGATTGCTACGGCTGCGGCCTCTGGGCTTTTCGGTAGCTGGTCCCCCGAAAATCTCGGCCAATAGTGCTCTTCAATAGAAGCTGAAACGGCCTCTAACTCACCATCATGCCGAGAATAGTGAGCGCCCGCTATTCCTTGAAGGTCTGGAAACTCGAGCACAAGGTCAGAAACCAAATCACATTTGGCCAAAGTGGCAGCTCGCTGGGCGACGCTAACGTCGGCACCTAGAGCGCCGGCAACCCAACCGCTTAACGCTGTAATTCGACGTGTTTTGTCTGCCACGCTGCCCAGCTTTTGCTGGAAAACGATACCCTCAAGTCGCGAGCCTCGATCAGCCAAAGGTGTCGCTTTATCTGTTTCAAAGAAAAAAGCAGCGTCACTAAGCCTTGGTCTAATCACCCGTTCATTGCCTGCTATCACAGACGCGGGGTTGTTACTTTCAATATTGGCTATCGTGATAAATAGCGGTAGCAGGTGTCCCTGGTCTGATACCAGATGAAAATATTTTTGGTGCTCTTTCATTGATGAGATTACCGCACCGGCGGGGACCTCCAAAAATGCTGGATCAAAGCTGCCCTGCAGGGCAACGGGCCATTCAACAAGCCCTGTAACTTCATTTAGCAGCGCCTCATCAATAACGGCGTTAGCATTAAGGTTTTTTGCAATCGCCATTACCTGATTTCGTATACGCTCGCGGCGCTGGTCGAAATCTGCGAGCACGTAGGCGGCGAGCAGTGCGCCCTCATATTGTTCAGGGGATTTTAGGTCGATCGAATCTGGATGGTGAAACCTGTGTCCCAGAGTGTGACGATCAGAGCTAATACCCATGACAACGACATCAATAACCTCTGTGCCCAACAGCGCAACAACCCATTGTACGGGTCGAAGAAATTCGTGCCGCTCCCGCCCCCAGCGCATCCGCTTTGTTACGGGAATGGCAGTAACAGCATTTGCCAGGATCTGAGGGAGAACTGAGGCAGCTTGAGCACCGGCTTCGATTCGTCGTAACCCCAAACGATCTCCTTTGCTGGTATTGATGACTTCAAGTTCCGTCACCTCGACACCTTGCTTCTTGGCAAAGCCCAGCGCAGCGGGGGTCCAATCCCCCGCTTTGTCCCGGGCCGCAGCCACGGGCGGTCCTAGTGCTTCAACGGTTTTGTCAGGTGCTTCGAGACTGACCGCTCTGACCAATACAGCCAGCCGGCGCGGCGTCACAAATATCTGATTAGTGGCACACAGGAGTCCGTGATCGGCAAGGCCTTCTAATATGCTGGTTCTCAGTGCCTCTCCCATCGACAAAAGGGGACCAGCAGGTAGCTCTTCTGTACCCAGCTCGAACAATAGATCCGCAGTTGCCGGTTTCATGAAAGATCTCCCAGCGCCCGTTCACGCAACTCGGGATCGGCCTGAGGGAAGCCTAATGCAGCGCGGGATTCAAAGTAACCCTGAGCTGCTGCTTTCGCCAGGGTTCTAACCCTTAGAATATACCGCTGGCGTTCTGTCACACCGATGGCATGCCGTGCATCGAGTAAATTGAATGCGTGAGATGCCTTCATGACCTGTTCATAGGCGGGCAGAGGGAGCTGACACTCGACTAAGCGGACGGCTTCCTGCTCGCAGAAGTCGAAGGTCTTGAATAGCGCTTCTGTGTCGGCCTCCTGAAAGTTGTAGGTCGACATTTCCACTTCATTTTGATGAAAAACATCGCCATATGTCACGGGGCCTGCTGGGGTTTTTGCCCATATCAGATCGTAAACAGAATCTACATTTTGTAGGTACATCGCAATGCGCTCAAGACCGTAGGTAATTTCACCTGTTACAGGGAAGCACTCTAGGCCGCCAGCTTGCTGAAAATAGGTAAATTGAGAAACTTCCATGCCATTCAGCCAGACCTCCCAGCCCAGACCCCAAGCCCCTAAAGTGGGTGACTCCCAATTGTCCTCTACAAAACGCACATCGTGTTGCAGTGTATCGAGCCCTAACTCTCGAAGGCTTGCTAAATACAGGTCTTGAAAATTACTGGGGCTGGGTTTCATAACCACTTGAAACTGGTAGTAGTGCTGTAACCTGTTGGGGTTTTCGCCGTAGCGACCATCGGCTGGCCTCCGGCTGGGTTGTACATAGGCTGCATTCCAGTTTTCGGGCCCAATAGCCCGCAAGAAAGTGGCTGGGTGAAACGTACCAGCGCCAACCTCCATATCTAAAGGTTGTAGTACGACGCAGCCATGGCTGCCCCAAAAGCTCTGTAATCGTAAAATGAGGTCTTGAAAAGTCTCGGGAAGCACAGTGAGGTCCGATAAATGAGTCAGGCCTTGATTATACCTGTGATAGGAAGGGCATAATAAGCACTGATATTTTCGAGTCACAGCTTTTGTTGTCATTGAATGCACATTCTTTGCGGAATCGGGCGGTAACGCTTTTACTAAGCGGGCTGCTCTGGCTAAGTTATTGCATGCCTATTCGTTGGGTAAGGGCGATCGGGCACGGACTGGGTTGGATTGTTTATCACAGTGATGGGCGAAGTCGTCGTGTGACAGAACGAAACGTCGCGCTCGCTTATCCTGAATTAAACTCAAAGTCGCAAGATCAGCTCGTACGTAACGTGTTGCGAGAAACTGGTGCTTTGGCTGGGGAAATGGGTCATGTCTGGCGAGCACCTTGGGCACACACCGCCTCACTGATTGAAAGCAGTGAAGGCGCTGAATTTGTGCAAGCAGCTTTGGCATCGGGAAGCGGTGTTATTGTGTTGGGCCCCCATCTGGGCAACTGGGAGGTTCTTGGTTTGCATCTGGCAACTTTGGGTCAGATGGTTGCCTTGTTTGAACCACCTAAAATTGCAGAAACGGGCGACCTCATTAAACGTGCTCGGGAGCGTAGTGGTGGGCAACTTGTTCCCACCGACCCCAGAGGGCTTGCAACCTTGGTGCGCTCCGTGCGGCAGGGGGGTATTTCAGGCATTCTCCCCGATCAAGTCCCCGCAGTTGTTTCAGGGGGGCTCAACGTGCCTTTTATGGGAATAAACTGCGGCACGGCTAGCCTGGGCTGTAATCTTGTTAAGCGCTCCAAAGCCAAAGCGTTTATGGGTGTGGCTCTGAGGACGACGAGTGGTTTTAAAGTAATTTATAAAGCCGCACCTGCTGCGGTTTATGACGATGATGAGCGCGCTGCCTTAACCGCGATGAATGAGGCAATTGCTGACCTCATGCAGGGTTACGACCAGCAATATCAATGGTCCTATAAACGATTTCGTTGCCGCCCTGATAACGGCGTTGATCATTATAGAAACCTAAAAGTTCCAAGAGCACGATTTGAGAAAAAACCGGAGTAGCCTTTTTGAACAAAATAATGGGAAAACTTGTCGCAGGCCTGATTGGTTTTTTTACCCTCGGAATTGTTGGCCTACTTTTTGGTATTGCGATCGGCCATGCTTTCGACCGCGGTCTTTGGCAGGCGCTCCAGGCTGCTAGCCCTGACAACCTTGCTCGCAGCCAGAAGCAGTTTTTTGATACGACATTTACGCTGCTGGGCTACGTTGCCAAGTCTGATGGCCGTGTTAGCGAGGCTGAGATTGCGCAGGCCGAAGCGTTGTTTCGCCAGCTGCGGCTTAACCCCACCCAAAGAAACGCTGCAATACAACATTTTCGTGAGGGTGCCGAGCCCGGTTTTGACCCTGCTGCCACCGTTACAGCTTTTGCAGGAAGGGTTGGGCAACGCCGGCAGGTTCAACAAACCCTGTTCGCCTTTCTTGCTAGCATGGCGCTCGCCGACGGCGAACTGGCTCAACCTGAGCGAGCAGCGCTGCATCACATAGCCAGCTTACTCGGCATGCCGACCCAAACGGTTGATCGTTTGGTCGCGATGTTGGTGGCGCAATCGCGATTCCACACCGGTGGTGGCGGCGGACAAAGCATGGGCACCCCAGCGCCTCGTGATCGCCTAAACGATGCTTATCAGGCTTTGGGTGTGAGTGCGTCAGACTCTAATGACGTCATTAAGAAAAGTTATCGCCGACTGATGAGTGAAAACCACCCCGACAAATTGATTGCCAAAGGCGTTCCAGACGAAATGGTGAAATTGGGAACTGAGCGATCTCAGGAAATATCGACAGCCTACGAGGTTATTAAAACAGCTCGAGGAATGAAATAATTCGGTTGGCTAGAGCCAGGGCTAGGGACGCCAAAAAGCAGGCGTAAATAAAACCAGCAAGGTGAAGACCTCGAGCCTCCCCAACAGCATCGCGACACACAGAATGACCTTACCGACCTCACTTACCATTGCGTAATTAGCAGCCACACTCCCAAGCCCGGGCCCCAGATTGTTCATTGCTGCGGTTGTGGCTGAGAACGCAGAGGTAAAATCTAGCCCCGTGGCCAGCATTAAAAGCATAATGGTGACTAGGCACACCATGTAGACCGCATAAAAACTCCAGACGGCACTAACGACCGATGGCTGTACCCGGCGCGCGTCCAGTTTTAACGGGATGATGGCATTGGGGTGTACGAGCTGCTTTAACTCGCGCATACCCTGGCGGAATATAAGCAGTAGGCGCATGGCTTTCAGGCCGCCACCTGTAGAGCCCGCGCAGCCCCCCATAAATGACAAGATAAGCAGCAATATGGGTAAAAAGACAGGCCACAGGGAGAAGTCCTGAGTTGTGAATCCGGTCGTGGTAGCGATGGACACCGTTTGAAACATGCCGTGAATGAGGCTTTCACTGGGTGACAACGTTTGCGTAACCAGCAAAGTTAAACAGGTAATCAATATGGCTATGCCGATGACACTACTGAAGAATTTAGTTTCCGAGTCTTGCTGGTAGATTTCCAGGCTGCGCCGCTGCAGGGCAATGAAGTGCAGGCCAAAATTAATAGCAGAGGCCGCCATAAAAAATGTACAAATTAAAAGAATAAGTTCACTTTGAAAAAACCCCATGCTGGCGTCGTGTGTTGAGAAACCGCCAATAGCAACAGTAGAAAATGCATGGCAGATCGAGTCAAACAAAGACATACCGGCAAGCCAGTAAGCGGCAGCACAAAATGTCGTGAGCCCAAGGTAAATGCCAAACAGAGCTTTGGCGGTACCGGTGATTCGGGGTGTAAGTTTGCGGTCTTTCGCTGGGCCAGTGCTTTCAGCTCGGTATAACTGCATGCCGCCAATGCCGAGCATGGGTAAGATTGCTACCGCTAGAACAATAATGCCAATTCCTCCCAACCATTGCAGCTGTTGCCGATACAACAAAACCGATCGTGGTAAGTCGTCAAGTCCTGCAATAACCGTTGCGCCAGTTGTGGTGAGGCCCGACACGGATTCAAACAACGCGTCGGCAAGTGATAGTGGGAGGGCCTCACTGGCGAGAAAAGGCACCGCACCGAAGGCGCCTAGAACAATCCAGAACAACGCGGTGACCAGAAAGCCGTCGCGAATACGTAAATCTCTGCGAGCATTTCGCGTGGGCAACCAGAGGCTTAAACCAGCCAGCAGGTTAATGCCGAAGGCGATAGCAAAAGCATGGGATGACCCATCGTTGTCTAGTAGCCCAAGGATCATAGGCGGCAACATCGCTGTGCTGAACAGCATGAGCAACACGCCGATAATGCGCAGTGACACGGGTAGGTGCATCAAAAAAATCCGAATCCGGGTGCGAACAATCGCTCAACCTCGGCGATTCGATTTTGGTCAGTAAGAAATAAAATCACATGGTCATCGGGCTCTACCGTAATATGGCTGTGGGCGATCACGACCTCCGCACCGCGGAGTATTGCGCCAACTGTAACTCCCAGTGGCAGTTCGATTTCGTCTAAGCGTTTACCAATGACCTTTGATGTTCGTGCATCACCGTGTGCAATCAGCTCAATTGCTTCCGCTGCACCGCGTCGCAAAGAATGTACATTGCTTATGTCACCGCGCCTTATATGGGTGAGTAAACTGCCAATGGTGATTTGCTGTGGTGAAATTGCAATGTCGATTTCTTCACCTACAAGGTCTGCGTAGGCGGCATTGGTGATTAAGGTGATTACCTTTTTTGCACCCAACCGTTTGGCGAGCATCGACATCATGATATTGGATTCATCGTTGTTGGTTAGTGCGCAGAAAACATCCGTCTGCTCAATGTTTTCCTGAAGGAGCAACGAAGGTTCGTTGGCACTGCCGTGGAGTACGATAGATTCTTCTAGCATCTCGGATAGAACGCGACAGCGGTCATAGCTTAATTCCAAAACTTTCACTTGGTAGTTGCGTTCAAGGCGGCTCGCCAAGGTTGCGCCAATATTCCCTCCTCCGGCAATCATGACCCGACGATAGGGTTCGTCAATTGTTCTAAGCTCGGAGGTTACAGCACGAATATTTTCTCTAGCGGCAATAAAAAACACTTCGTCATTCGGTTGAACTACGGTTAGTCCCTCAGGAATGATCGGTGGCGCATCATGACGAAAAATTGCGGCTACCCGTGTATCCACATTGGGCATGTGGTCACGAATTTCTTGCAGTTGCCGGCCCACAATGGGTCCGCGCTCAATGGCGCGAACAGCAACTAGGCGAATCCTACCCTCGGCGAAGTCTAGGACCTGCAGCGAGCCTGGGTTGGCAATTAATTGCTGAATGTTGCTGGTGACAAGTTGTTCCGGTCCGATAATTACGTCAACCGGTATCGCGCCGCTCTTAAACAGTGCTTCAGAATTGTTAAGGTAATCTGAGCTGCGTATTCGTGAGATTTTTTTGGGTGTCCGATAAAGCGTAAATGCCACCTGGCACGCCAACATATTAATCTCATCTGAGTTGGTGACAGCGATCAGAAGGTCGGCATTTTCCGCGCCCGCGTTAAACAGCGTTGAGGGATGAGCAGCATCGCCATGGACCGTGCGAATGTCGAGTCGCTCTTGTAGGGCTCTAAGAGTGGTTGCTTGACTGTCAACAACCGTTATTTCGTTCTGCTCGTCGGCGAGCTGTTCAGCTAGCGTCCCTCCGACTTGTCCGGCACCAAGGATAATAATCTTCACAGCCTGTCTGGCCCTTCTTTGGGAGGTTTCATGACCTTAAACTTCCTGCGCGTTATTTTCATGGTGTTTTTTACCGCAATCTAAACGCGTGGGTCAGTTGTCGCTTTGTGTAATAGAGAAAAATAAAGACCATCGCCGCCCGCTAAAGAGGGCAGTGTTTGCCAACCTAACCGCGTTTTAAACCCAGGGCTGCCTGACAGCGGCATTACTTCGCACTGGGATAGATGTGACTGAGCCATGGCAATGATCTCATCATTTTCAGCGTCCAATAGCGAGCAGGTGACGTACAGCAGTCTCCCGCCGGGCTTCACCAAAGGCCACAAGCCTTTGAGGATATCCTGCTGTTGTTGACTAAAGTTAAAAATGTCAGCAGCTTTGCGTGTGATCTTAATATCTGGATTACGCCGAATCACGCCCGTTGCCGAACAGGGCACGTCTGCAAGAACAGCGTCAAATTGCTGGGGGTGCAAGTTTTTAGCGGCCTGGCTTGCATCTAGTACCCTCGTCTCTATGGGCAAATTGAGCCTGGCGCTGTTTTCCTCTACCCCTACAAGGCGCTGACTGCTTATGTCTGCGGCCAGAACATGGGCTTCAGGGGCGCGCTCTAGCAAGTGACAGGCCTTGCCTCCCGGTGCCGCACAGGCATCAAGAATAAATTCTTGGTTTCGCGGCTGCAAAAACTGAGCGGCTAATTGAGCAGAAGCATCTTGAACAGAACTCCATCCTTGCAGAAACCCCGGAATGCTCGATACAGGTCTAGGTTTGTGCAGCGTTATTGCGGTCGCAATGTCCGGATGGCTAGTCACGGGGATGTCAGCATTAAGCAATTCTGTAATGTAAGTTTCTCTGGTCACACGCTGTAAATTTACCCTAAGGGTCATTGGCGGGTGTTCGCGACTTGCCTGGGCAATTTCACTTGACTGATCAGGCCATTGGTCACAAATCTTTTCCCAAAGCCATTCAGGGAGGGCATTTTTTTGACTGGGAGAGAGCTGTTCTTCGAGGGTGTCTTTTTGTCGTTGATAATTGCGTAGGCAACCGTTGATTAGACCTGTCGCCCAAGACTTTCTCAGGCTTTTGGCGGCCTCAACAGTTTCACCAACAGCAGCATGTGAGGGCACGTTGAGAGCTGATAATTGGTAAATACCCGTGAGTATAAGGCTGAGAACATCGGCGTCTTTGGCCCGGGGTGGCTTGCGCAGCAGCTGTAGGGCGATCCCCTCCAGTCTTGGCCACTCTCGCAGAGTGCCGTAGACAAGCTCTTGGACTAGAGGTCGATCTTCGGCGCTTAGTGGTTCAAGACCTTTGGGCAAAGCCCTGACAAGAGACTCTCCGCCACGTACAGCCGCTAGGATGCGCGCTGCGACGGCTCGAGTTGTTGGTTGGGATTTCACGTCCCATTGCCATGACTGGTAAATCGCTGATCCACGGCAAGTTGGTTGTTTCGGCCGTTAAGTAGCTCAGATACAGGCAGCGCTTTAGCGCCTGGAAATTGTGCGACGGTAATCTTAAGGGCACCGTCACCGCAGGCAACTACAATACCTTCTGCATCGGACCTTATGATACGCCCGCTACTGCTGTTGTGTGGTTCGGACAGTGCGATGGCCTGCCATATTTTAATGCGCTCATTGCTTAAATAGCTGAAGCATATAGATGCTGGGTTGAAGGCGCGTACTTTCCTAGATAGCGTCAGGGCATCCAGCTCCCAGTCGAGCTGGGTTTCATCCTTGTTAATCTTGGCGGCGTAGGTGGCCTCGTGGTCTTTTTGGGGTGTGGCCTGTGCCAGCTGGTGAGGGAAGTTTTCAAGGACCTCCAGCAAAAGCTCGGGTCCCAGCCCGGCGAGTCGATCATGTAATGTCCCGCTAGTCTCTGATGTGGTTATATCTAGCGTACCTTTAGTAATCATGGGGCCAGTGTCGAGCCCCGCTTCCATTTTCATTATTGTTACACCCGTTTGGGCGTCGCCAGCTTCAATAGCGCGCTGGATGGGTGCCGCGCCACGCCAGCGCGGAAGTAATGAGGCATGGACATTCAGGCAGCCGTAAACCGGGATATCCAAAATGGTTTGCGGAAGAATTAGGCCGTAGGCGACGACGATCATAATTTCGGCATTCAGCGCTGTGAGCAAATCATGGCTTTCTGGAGTGCGCAGTGATTCGGGTTGCAGCACAGTTATCCCTGCGGACTGCGCTCGGCGCTTCACGGCCGATGGCTGCAACTGTTTGCCTCTACCAGCCCGGCGGTCGGGTTGTGTCAGCACGGCGCAAACATCGTGCCCTGCAACGATAAGCGCATTGAGATGGGTCGCGGCAAATTCTGGCGTGCCCGCAAAAATCACCCGACGAGCGTTGCTCATATTTTAGACACGCTGGCGCTGGGATTTTTCAAGTTTTCCACGAATTCTTTGCCGCTTCAGGGGGGATAGGTAGTCAACGAATAGCCTACCGTCTAAATGATCTATTTCATGTTGCAGGCAGATAGCTAGTAAACCATCTAAGTCATTAGAAAATGTTTCTCCCTCACGATTTGTTGCGGTGACACGAATACGCTCAGGTCGACGGATGGTCTCGTAAAAGCCCGGGACTGAAAGGCACCCCTCATCATATTCGCCTAGCTTTTCATCGATAATTTCAACGACTGGGTTAATAAAAACCTGAGGTTGATCTTTGTTTTCTGAAATATCAATAACGATAACGCGCTCGTGGACATCGACTTGAGTTGCGGCTAGGCCTATGCCCGGCGCGTTGTACATGGTTTCAAGCATATCGTCGGTCAGTTGTTGTACTCGAGCGTCAACCGTTGTGACGGGCTCTGCAACCGTACGTAGTCTTGGGTCTGGAAATTCAAGAATTGACAGTATTGCCATGGTATAGGCCGTGACTTTTAAGTGGTTAATAGGGGTATTAGATGGCAGCATTTGCGCTTGCCAGCGTTTGCCCTGCGGATCAAACTCATATTATAGCGTCAGTCGGGGGCTTTCGTCCTAGCCGACAAAGTGTGCATATGTTCATGTATGTGTGGAAAAAGACCGCGAGTCGCCGATAATAGCTTGAGCTCAACAAACTCAGTAGCAAACGAGGACAGCCGAATGGCGAATCGATCTGAATTAGGTTGCGATAAACGCTTTATGTCGAAGTTTGCATGGGCACATTTTTTCTGGGCGTTATCCTTCGCGTTTGTTTCAACCTTATCTACCGCACAGGCACCTAGCGCTCTAACGTTAAATAATGATGTACCCCTAAATTATGTGGTGCAGCAAGGCGATACGCTTTGGGGCATTAGCGGGGTCTACTTGCAGGAACCTTGGCGCTGGCCCGAGCTGTGGGAAACCAACCCTCAGATCGATAACCCCCACCGCATTTACCCTAAAGATGTGTTGGCGCTGCGGTGGGAGGGAGGGCGCCCCCGGCTGGCATTGGCAAGTCGCGGAGGCGTCAAACTGTCTCCCAGCGTGCGCAGTCAGCCCCTTGATACTGCGATACCCCCTATCCCTCGGGATCAGATCGACCCCTTTCTGAGAAATAATCGAATTCTTGAGCCCGGGGTTATCACTGACTTACCCTATGTCATTGCCGGCGACGCCCAGCGCATTATTAGTGGGTTAGGCGATCGCATTTATGTGCGTGGACCGGTGCCCACTGCAGATCAGGTGTTTGGCATCATTCGAGAGGGCAATCCAGTTTTAGATCCGTTAACACAGGAAGTTTTGGGTATTTCGGCGCTAGATATCGGCAGTGCCTCGCTGTTTACCTCAGGTGGAGAGGTGACGTCTGACGCCGTAAAAGAATTCGAAATCACGCGCATGACCGAAGAAATCCGCATTGGTGATCGGCTTATTCCTCTAACAGAAGGTATTTTGGATTCTTCTTTCCAGCCTAAATCTCCAGATAATGACATCGAAAACGGGATTATGGTGGCTGTTAGTTCTGGAGTGACTCAAATTGGCCCAATGAATATCGTTACGATCAACCGTGGTGAACGTGAAGGGTTAATCGTTGGCGATGTCCTTGCGATTTATCAAACTGGCGAGGTGGTTCAAGATCCCATACAGCAAGAAATGGTGGCATTGCCCGACGTTAGGGCGGGTATAGTAATGGTGTTTGCCGTTTACGAAAAAGCAAGTTTCGGTTTGGTGTTGACCGCGACACGCCCTCTTGCCGTTGGAGATAAAGTGAAGAACCCCTGATTGGCGGGTTTTGTCTGTTAGGGACCATTAATAAAATGCTGACGGCTTACTGGCTCAGGGAAGAGCGTTATGTCTTATTTGCTCGCAAGGAATGCGGCAGCAGATCGACTCTGGTGCGAGTTCCTCACCACTAAACTTATTGATCGTGCTTCCAAGAAAAAGCTGCTGGCTGAGGGCTTCACTCCTCCCAAGCTGTTGGAGGTGGATGGCTCACCCGATTCCAGAAAATCTCAAATGATAGCCTTGTTGCAAGGGACCGGGGCTGCGTTTTTATCGGGAATGAAGCTTTTAGCGCCGTGTCACTTGCTTCACTGGGGAAAGCAACCCCCAACCGGCACACATTATCCCCCTATGCTGAGCGAGCTTTCAGATGCCCCTCTAGCACTATTTGTTAGTGGCGATCTCACCTGCCTGAATCGTCCAGCCATTGCGATTGTGGGTACTCGACGCCCTTCCAAAGATGGCCTCAAATTGGCCGACCAAATGGGTTACGAGCTAGCATCCGCTGGGTTTTTAGTGGTCAGCGGGCTTGCCCATGGTATTGATGCGGCGGCTCATCGAGGAGCCTTGCGCAGCGGCGGTCAAACCCTTGCGGTCATGGCGACGGGTATGGACCGAATATATCCTGCGCATCATTACCGGCTTGCAGAAGACGTTGCGGCCCAAGGCGCCTTAGTTAGTGAGTTTTGTCCGGGCGTCGCACCTCACCGTGGGCATTTTCCTAGACGTAACCGAACTCTGTCGGGGTTGTGCCTGGCGACGCTTGTTGTTGAAGCGGGGCACCCTAGCGGCTCGCTGCTTACGGCCAATGCAGCGGTGCAGCAGGGGAGAGAGGTATTTGCCGCACCTTGGTCGTTGTTTCATAAAAACGGGTCCGGTTGCTTACACCTGTTGTCTCAGGGCGCGCAGCTCCTGACCACGCCGAAGGCAATTATTGAGCAGCTTGGGGTTCACTTGTCGGGGTGGGCGGCATTAGTCTCCCAGGACATGGGTAATCGACCCGAGGCTGCCCCAACAATACGACCGGCATCACTAGATCCTCTTGAGCGTCGCCTGTTGACCTTGTTAGGTGATGGTGAACACGACTTGGGGTCCCTTGCTGCAGCGCTTCAATGTTCTTCTAGACGGGTACTGACCTTGGTAACACAGCTTGAGCTTCGAGGTTATGTAGCGCAGACTTCCGCGGGTTTAAAAGCGGTGAGGCATTTGTGAAGTTACCAGCACAGCGCATGAACGAAGTGATAAGACAGGTCGAGCTGGAGGGTGTGGTGGCATGCCCTGCTGAAGCTGTGTGGGGTTTAACTTGCGACCCGTTGTCAGAAGTTGCGGTTTTGCAGTTGTTGGCTATGAAGCATCGCTCTGCTTCAAAGGGGTTGATTATTGTGGCGGCTTCCAGTGATATGTTTGCTCCCCTTTTGGCACCCTTAGATTTAGCACAGCGCAACGAATTAGAGTTTGGCTGGCCGGGGCCCAACACTTGGCTGGTGCCCAATCGAGGCTTGTACCCGCAATGGATTACTGGTGACAGCGATGAGGTCGCTATTCGTGTAACCAAGGCGCCAGCCCTTGCCTCAATGAGCCACCGATTGGGCAGGCCTCTAGTTTCAACATCGGCTAATCCCGCGGGTGCACAGCCGGCGCGTCACGGTTTTCAAGTGGTGCGTTATTTCGGGCAGGGGTTGGTGCGAGCGCCGGGGATGGTAGACCTGGGAGCAACACCATCAACCATACGAAGGGTGGGTACCGGTGAGGTTTTGCGCGCTTGATTGCGCAGTCAAAGGGTAGGCAGCCTCAAGGTTGAAAACGCAATAATAGGTAGAGAGCTTATGGATATAAATGCGGTTGAGCAGTATCTGAGAAATCTTCAGGCAAATATCTGTGACCGATTAACGGCGGTTGATGGCTCAAACTCCTTTGAGGAAGAGTCTTGGCAGCGTCCCGAGGGCGGGGGCGGTGTCAGTCGTGTCCTCGCTGAGGGTGCCGTTTTTGAAAAAGCGGGAGTCAATTTCTCTCATGTTAGAGGAGATAGTTTGCCGGGGTCAGCCACGGCGGTTCGACCGCAATTGGCCGGACGCAGTTTTCAGGCAATGGGTGTGTCCTTGGTGATTCATCCCAACAACCCTCTCGCACCAACGGCCCATGCCAACGTTCGATTATTTGTAGCCGAGCAGCCGGGAAAAGACCCAATATGGTGGATGGGCGGTGGCTTTGATTTGACGCCGTATTACGGGTTCTTTGATGATGCTGTACATTGGCATAAAACTGCGGCCGCAGCGTGTGAGCCCTTTGGTCCAGAGGTTTATCCACGATACAAAGCGTGGTGCGATGAGTACTTTCATCTCAAACATCGTAACGAACCTCGGGGTGTTGGGGGGCTGTTTTTCGACGACCTTAATGAGTGGGGTTTTGATAAAACCTTCTCTTTTATGCGCAGCGTGGGGGATCACTTTCTGGAAGGGTATGTTCCTATTGTTGAGCGCAGAAAGGATGCCAGTTATGGGGAGCGCGAACGCCAATGGCAGCTGTATCGACGCGGCCGCTACGTTGAATTCAACTTAGTTTACGATCGCGGAACGTTATTCGGCTTACAGTCTAACGGCCGCACAGAGTCTATCTTGATGTCTTTACCACCGCTGGTTCGATGGGAGTATGGGCACAAGGCCGAGCCCAATACTCCGGAAGCACAGTTGACGGATTATTTTTTAGTGCCCCGGGACTGGCTGTCTGCTGCGAAAAATGGAGCGCCTTCTTGAACCAATCCCAAGCCAACTATGCGGTTTTTGGTAATCCTATTAAACACTCTAAATCTCCGGCGATTCACCAAGCTTTTGCTGAGCAGCTAAAAGAGTCTTTGAGTTACCGAGCCGTGCGTGTTGAACACGAACAGTTTGAAGAAAAGGTTCGCGGGTTTTTTCAACGTGGTGGCTGTGGCCTCAATATTACAGTCCCCTTTAAGGAGCGTGCCTTTGCGCTAGCCGATTCTGCAAGTACTGCTGCAGCGCACGCTCGGGCGTCTAACTGTTTAGTGCCCCAACAAGGCGGTGGTTTGCATGCTGCAAATACCGACGGTGTTGGCATGGTTAGAGACATGGTGGCCAACCTCGGGTGGCAGCTTCAGGGACGCCGAACTCTAATTATCGGTGCTGGCGGTGCAGTGCGGGGGATTGTTCATCCGCTGTTAAGCGAGCGCCTTGGCTCTCTAACCATCGTTAATCGCACGCCCGATCGTGCCCAGCAGTTAGCTGAACAGTTTTCCAACACCCAGATCAAGGTCAAGGCTGGCGGGCTAGAGTCGGTGGCAGGGGGCGTCTTTGATTTGGTGATTAACGGTACCAGCGCCAGTTTAGAGGATGCGATGCCTGCTTTGCCCAATATTGAATTGGCGCCTAAATGTTGTTGTTACGACCTTGTGTACTCAGCAGAGCCCACAGCTTTTATGCGTTGGTCTGCGTCACAGGCAGCCTGGGCAATTGCTGACGGTCTTGGCATGCTGGTAGAGCAGGCTGCGGAGAGCTATTACTTGTGGCGAGGGCAGCGCCCTGGCACTGAAGCAGTCATTAGCGCCTTGCGCCATGGTTTGACGGTAGGTTAGTTAAGCTGGCGGTATGTCGTCGAGATACTTTTGTTTGAGGCGAGCGTAATTATCTGCGCTGTAGCTCAAGAAGTTGCGCTCTTTATCAGTGATTTCTCGCATAGGTTTTGCAGGACTGCCGCCATAGAGCCAGCCGCTCTGTAGCTGCTTGCCCGGAGTCACCAAGGAACCCCCTGCGATCATAACCTCATCAGCAACCATGGCACCGTCCATGACGATGGCTCCCATCCCTACTAAAACCCGATCACCTAGCGTACAGCCATGAAGCACAGCCCTGTGCCCTACGGTCACTTGGCGGCCAATGATTAGGGGGTATCCGTCGGGATTAAAATCTCCAGCGTGGGTAATATGGAGGACCGAGTTATCTTGAATATTCGTGCCATCACCGATGCTTATTCGATGCATATCGGCACGTATTGAGCAGTTACCCCAGATACTCACGTCATCGCCCAACGCAATGTCACCTAAAACCACGGCGGTTGGATCCACCATAACCCGAGCACCAAGTTGTGGCTTTGTTCCACACCAGGCTCGGATGTTGTCTTCTGCTCGGTAGGAAACGGTTCGCATGTTGAGTACCTCGTAAGTCATTTAGAATGCTGGGGTAAGCTTCTCCCTATTAAACCTTAATATTGGAAACCCCTGCCATGACTGAGAAGGATCCACCCCAGCCCAGGCGCTTTATTGCTGGCGCCGTTTGTCCGCGTTGCGGTGTCATGGATCGAATTGTAGTCAGTGGCGATGGCGTGACAAGGGCTTGTATCGATTGTGGGTTTGCTGATGAGCGCCCCGGGGATCCTCCAGCGCCGCTCTCTACTCGAGTGTCACGCGCCTCCGCCAGACGTGTCGAGACCCCTTCAGATGTTGTGCGTCTGATCGACCCCAATGACAAATCTAAGAGCTAAGCCTTTTGCAAGTGGGCGTAGCGCCAAATTTTTCAATCAATATGTAGTGGTTTGATTCAAAGGCTTACACAAAATATGCGATCGCTGCGGCCTACCAAGGGGTATCAATTCAAATGATCGTGAAAAACACCGCATCCGCTGTGTTTATCGCATCATTAGTCTATAATTCGCACCGCCTTGGCCAGAGCAGCATAACCGGCCAACGTGAGGCAACCTCTGCACACAGCGAGGAGCCTGAACAGACTTGGGGGAACACTAGTCGTTTTAAGCAGCCCACACATTGCGTGGAGGCCGCGGCTTGCGACTGGAAAACACTATAGGCGCCCGCCCCTGCGTCATCGTGGAGAGGCTGTGATGTCGATCAAGAAAAGCTTAATTACTGCTGGGGCTGCACTCTCAGCCCTGCCCATTGCGGCCCTGGCCCAAAACCAGGTGAACATGTCCGCTGGCGTAACCAAGGTGGGCGCTGAAATATATGATCTTCACATGCTGATCATGATCATTTGTATTGTGATCGGGATTGGTGTGTTTGGCGTCATGTTGTACTCAATTATTTATCATCGAAAATCTAAAGGATTCGAGCCTTCGCAATTTCACGAAAGTACTAAAGTCGAGATTGCTTGGACCGTTGTGCCCTTCTTGATATTGATTGGTATGGCTGTTCCCGCGACATCAACGTTGCTTGAGGTTTACGACAACGATGACGCCGAACTAGATATTCTGGTTACAGGGCATCAGTGGAAGTGGCGTTACGAGTACCTCAACGCCGATGGTGAGAACGTCTCGTTTTTCTCCAATCTGGCGACGCCTCAAGAAGAAATTTATAATTCTGAGGCAAAAGGGGAACACTACCTGCTGGAAGTCGATGAGCCGCTGGTGATTCCTGTCAACACCAAGGTTCGTTTTCTGATCACCGCTAATGATGTCATTCACTCGTGGTGGGTGCCTGAGATTGCCGTTAAGCGTGATGCCATTCCAGGGTTCATTAATGAAGCCTGGTCTAAGGTGGAGCAGGAAGGGATTTATCGTGGCCAATGCACTGAGCTGTGCGGGTCTTATCACGGATTTATGCCAATTGTCGTTCATGCAGTGAGCGATGACGAGTTTGATGGCTGGATGGACGCCAAGCGCGCCGACAAAGATGCACAAATCGCAGCTGCGTCGGTTGATCTTAGCCTCGACGCACTTATGAACGAGGGCGAGTCTGTATATAAAACCCAATGTTTAGCGTGCCACGGTGCTCAGGGTGAGGGTGGTGTTGGTAAAGCTATAGCAGGAAGTTCGATAGCTATGGGCGATCTCGGCATGCACCTTGATGTGGGTATTAAGGGTGTGGCGGGAACGGCTATGCAGGCCTTTGGTGCGCAACTGACAGACGTTGAGATGGCAGCTGTCATCACCTATCAGCGAAACGCATTTGGCAATAACACAGGTGACGTGGTGCAGCCATCCGACGTCGCGCAACACAAGCAAGGTTAAGGGGATTTAACGATGGGCGATCATCATCACGGCCCGGCTAAGGGTCTGTCACGCTGGCTATTTACCACCAATCACAAGGACATCGGTACGATGTACCTTTGGTTCTCCTTTGCGATGTTTATTCTGGGCGGCACTTTTGCCATGATTATTCGGGCGGAATTGTTTCAGCCGGGTATGCAGTTGGTAGAGCCCGGATTCTTCAACCAAATGACCACATTACACGGCTTGGTGATGGTGTTTGGAGCCATCATGCCATCCTTCGTTGGTCTTGCTAACTGGCTCATCCCCATGATGATCGGTGCGCCAGATATGGCATTGCCTAGGATGAACAACTGGAGCTTTTGGATTCTGCCCCCCGGATTTTTGATGCTGGCGTCAACGCTCTTTATGGAAGGTGGCGCTCCGGCGTTCGGCTGGACCTTCTATGCGCCCTTGTCGACGACTTACGCAGCACCTTCGGTGACCTTCTTTATCTTCGCCATTCACGTGCTGGGTATTTCATCCATCATGGGGTCGATCAATATTATTGCGACCATCATGAACATGCGGGCTCCAGGCATGACTTACATGAAGATGCCATTGTTCGTTTGGACGTGGTTTATCACGGCGTTCTTACTGGTGGCGGTAATGCCGGTTTTGGCGGGTGCAGTGACCATGATGCTCATGGACATACACTTCAATACCAGCTTCTTTTCTGCTGCTGGTGGTGGTGATCCAGTACTGTTTCAACATATTTTCTGGTTCTTCGGGCACCCAGAGGTCTACATTATTATCCTCCCAGCTTTTGGTGTGGTTTCTCAGGTCATCCCTGCATTCTCACGAAAGCCCTTGTTTGGTTACGCCTCAATGGTGTACGCCACGGCTGCAATCGCCATTTTGTCATTCGTTGTTTGGGCTCACCACATGTACACCGTGGGTATGCCGGTAGCAGGTGAGCTGTTCTTCATGTACGCGACCATGTTGATCGCCGTTCCTACAGGAGTGAAGGTCTTTAACTGGGTGAGCACAATGTGGCGAGGGGCTTTGTCTTTTGAAACCCCTATGCTGTTTTCAATCGGTTTTTTGGTGCTGTTCACTATCGGTGGGTTCACTGGACTGATGTTGTCCATCGCCCCTGCGGACTTTCAATACCACGATACCTACTTCGTTGTGGCTCACTTCCATTACGTGATGGTTGCGGGCGCGGTCTTCTCAATGACATCGGCAGTGTACTTCTGGCTACCAAAGTGGACCGGTCGTATGTACAACGAGACTATGGGTAAGGTGCACTTTTGGATCAGCTTCGTAGGGTTCAACGTGACCTTTTTCCCGCAGCACTTTGTGGGATTGGCGGGAATGCCACGCCGGGTTCCGGACTACGCCCTGCAGTTTGCCGACTTCAACATGATGTCTTCGATTGGTGCGTTTGTTTACGGAGCCAGCCAAATACTGTTCCTTTATAACGTTATCGCGACAATTGTTGCGGGGGAAAAGGTTTCTGATGAGCAGGTATGGGACGGTGCCGAGGGGCTTGAGTGGACATTGCCTACTCCTGCGCCTTATCACACCTTCGAAGTGCCCCCCAAGATTGAAGCTACCCCGGCACACGGATAATCGAGAAGCATAGGTGCTTAGACTAAGTCGAAATCCTGGCGCAGACACCGCGATTAAGTTGGCAGCGGTGGCTTGCGCCATGTTTGCTTTCGTTTTTGTAGTAATGGTGCCGTTATACGACGTTCTGTGCGACGCACTGGGTATAAATGGAAAAACCTCCGACGTTGCTTATACCGCGGTCCCAGCAGTGGTCGACACGAGTCGCGAAGTGAAGATTCAGTTCATTGCCACCAATAACGACGGCATGCCCTGGGGGTTTCGGCCTCAAGTGACCCAGCTAACGGTGCACCCTGGCGCCGCCACTGATACCTTTTTCTACGCTGACAACCCGACCAGCTTACCCATGATTGCCCAAGCGATACCCAGCGTATCGCCGTCTCGTGCTGCGGGGTATTTTCACAAAACCGAGTGTTTTTGCTTTAATCAGCAGCCGCTAGACGGTATGGCATCTACCGAGATGCCGTTGCAATTCGTTGTGGATCAGGATCTTCCCAAGGATATCCGTACCATTACGTTGTCTTATACACTTTTTGATGTCACAACAATGGCCGGTGGAAGTATCGCCGCCCGCTAAACCCGATTCACTTGTCGTGAGCGGAATGATGGAGAACAAACATGGCAGCCACTGAACATGCACCCGCTGGGTATGAGAAATACCATGTGCCTGACAGCTCTAGTTTAGCTGTTCGTGCAACAGTAGGACTAATCCTTACGGTCTTTGGGGCGGGCCTTCTCCTCAATGACATGACGTTCAGCGAAACCCACGAGTCTGGCAACGCCAAATGGGTTTTGGCGGCGGGTCTAGCTTTCTTTATTTTTACCTTGGCGAGCTGGTTTCGCACTACGATTCGAGAAAACATGCAGGGTATGAATAGTGCCCAGCTGAATCACAGCTACGTACTGGGCATGTTTTGGTTTATTTTCTCAGAGGTCATGTTCTTCGCGGCATTTTTCGGCACACTGTTTTACGTGCGTCAACTCGCCGGGCCCTGGCTCGCGGGAGAGGGAGACGGTGGACGTATGAACGGGCTTCTTTGGCCTGGCTTTGAATTTTCATGGCCGCCAACGATTACCCCCCAAGAAGCAGTAGGCGGTACAGATGTTCAGCCCATTGCGAATAACGGCGCCTTCCTGACACAGGAACGCAGCATGAGCTTTGCTGATGCCCACCATTGGTACCAGTGGCTGCCCATGTGGAACACGATTATTTTGCTGTCATCAAGCTTTACTGTACACGTTGCGCATACAGCGTTGCTAAAAGACCAGCGTTCAAAGTTTAACCTTTGGCTGGGCATTACCGTTGCTTTGGGTATTATTTTTGTCGGCTTGCAAGCTGCAGAGTATTACGAAGCCTACGCCTTGTACGGCCTGACATTGAATTCAGGAATATACGGATCAACCTTTTTTATGCTTACTGGATTCCATGGTTTCCATGTTTTCATGGGAATGACCATGCTGTTGATTCAGCTGCTGCGCTCTGTCAGAGGCCACCATTTCACTGCATCGGATCACTTTGGCTTCGAGGCGTCTAGCTGGTATTGGCACTTCGTTGATGTGGTGTGGGTATTCTTGTTCCTGTTTGTGTACATTTTGTAATAACGCCAAAGATTAGTATCGAGTGTTAGGCCAGACACCATCTATGGTGGTGCTGGTTTAACGCTCCATTGTTTGTTCATCGCGCTCAATCGTACCGGCGTCCCAAGGATTTTGGTTGCCTAAACGTCCGGTGGCTACCCCAAAGATAATCGTTATGATGAGGGCTGTCGCCAAGCCTAGGCGTATTCCCAACGACGTGAACAAGCGTTTTTTCTCAAGGTTCCCTTGGTCTACCATTAAAAAATAGAGCCCGGAGCCCAGACTAATGACCAATGCCAGCATGAGTAAAATGATAAGTGTTTTTAGCACCGTAGCGTCCTCAGGGTATTGAACGGCAGTGGCCGCTCGCTTACATCAAATTGTTGTTGGACCATTGGAGCTAGTGTTCGAATGGCGTCTTACAGTGTTTACGTTGCTGCTGTTTCCCGGATTGCTTTACTTGGGTGCTTGGCAACTCGATCGAGCTGCAGAAAAGCGAGAATTGGCGCAACGCAATGCAGAACGTCAGACCATGGTAGCACTCTCACAGGCTGAACTGTTTCAGTCATTGTCGCAAACGGCGGTTGCGACTACTGAACGGACAGCCTTAGCTGATCGTAAAGTATCCATTGTGGGGCACCTTAACCCAAAAGATTACCTGCTAATCGATAATCGTATTACTAACGGCCGCTTTGGCTACGAGGTAGTGGCACTGGTAGCGACCGAAAAGGGTCGGGTGCCGGTGAATTTGGGTTGGATCGAAGGTGATTCCGCTCGCCGCAGCCTACCTGATCCGAACCTGATCAGTGGTGAAGTTCGGCTTGCCGGTCGGGTCTATGTTCCTGCGGGGTCTGCTTACTTACTGGAAGCTCAGGCAGCCCCCACTGCGTTTCCTGCTGTGGTACAGAATTACGATGCCAGTAAGTTCGCGCTACCGCTGTCGCAGCTGCTTGATGAGGCGGTGCTGCCCGTTATGGTGCGTATTGCCGCTGAAGACCCCCACGCATTATCAGCAAACTGGACGGTTGTTAATCAATCGCCCCAGAAGCACACCGGTTATGCGGTTCAATGGTTTACCATGGCGGCTGTCTTGTTGCTCGCTTTTATGATTCATAGCTCTAACGTGCTGAGTTTGATACGTGGTGTTAAGGCCCGCTCGCAATCCTGAGGAAATACTATGTCGTCACAGTCTGAAACTCGGGGGCAGGGTCGCGCGGTTTTGTTACTGATCGCTGGCATTCCATTGACCATGATGCTAGCGGCGTCTTGGCTTTGGTACTTTGTAGTGGAGGGTGACCTAAACCTTGTTGGTGCGATCGGCACAGCTAATAACGGGACTTTAATTTCGCCGCCTCGTGAGGCTCAGCAGGTCGTATTTGCTGATGATGCAGGACGACCTTTTCATTGGGGCGATCTAGAGCCGCGTTGGACTTTGGTGGTCGCGAGTGCAGGACCAAACTGTGATTCTGTGTGTGAACGGCGCATTTGGTTTACCCGCCAAATTCACATCGCCTTGGGCAGAGAATTTAATCGTGTGCGCCGCGTGTTTATTACAGACCACACCATTGCAAGTATGTCGTTGGTCTCGCCTGCTGTTAAGCCCGAGGGGTGGCCTGCAGGCTTTGAGTCCGGCACCGTATTGGAGTATTTGTCACAGGGGCACAGCGGCTTAGTGGCTTTGGATACAACGCCAGCAATTTTTGAGAATCTGTTTTCGGAGCTTTCACCGCAATCAAGCGCGCCTTCAGGAGGCGGTTGGTATCTCGTTGATCCTGCAGGATGGATCATGATGCACTTTCCTGATGACCTGGGATACAAAGCTGTGATTGCCGATCTTAAATTTCTACTGAAAAACTCGGGAGGGTAGTGATGTCAGAATCAACAGCCCCGATGACTCCGCTTTGGAGGGATTATCTCGAGTTGACTAAGCCGAGGGTGGTCGCATTGATGATCGTCACGGCTTTAATCGGCATGTGTATGGCCGTGCCGGGTTGGGTGCCCTGGCAGCCCTTGGTTCTTGGTAATCTTGGTATTGCGCTGTGCGCGGGCGCGGCGGCTGCGATTAACCATATCGTGGATGAGCGTATTGATTTGCAAATGGCAAGGACGCAAACCCGCCCTGTAGCGACCGGGCGCATTTCTCAGCGCGATGCCATTTTATTTGCGACGGCTTTAGCATTGCTTGGGGTTTGGGTACTCGTAGTTTGGGTGAATGTGCTGACCGCCGTACTCACGGTGGCCAGCCTTATTGGCTATGCGTTTATTTACACCATGTTTTTGAAGCGGGCGACGCCTCAAAATATTGTGATCGGTGGTTTAGCGGGTGCTGCGCCACCGCTGCTTGGTTGGACGGCGGTGACAGGCGAAGTTCACGGCCATGCGCTGCTGTTGGTCCTCATTATTTTCGCTTGGACGCCACCCCATTTTTGGGCATTGGCGATACACCGACGGGAAGAGTACGCCACTGTAGGTATTCCTATGCTGCCGGTAACCCATGGCGTCGGCTTTACGGCACTGCATATTTTGCTTTACACCATCATTATGTTTCTGATTACGCTCATGCCCTTTGCTACACACATGAGTGGCATCATTTATTTAGTGGGTGCGATCGTACTGGGCATTATCTTCTTGTACTGGTCTGTTGAAATTATGCGCGGTCGTAACGAAAACGCACCCATGAAGACCTTTAAGTATTCGATCACTTACCTTTTGGTCTTGTTTATTGTCATGCTGGTTGATCACTGGGTTCTGGGCCTGATCATTTAGCTCGGCAATAAGTTAGGAGTTTATTATTTTGGCATTGGCTACAAAAACTCGAGTTTGGTTCACCGTTGCGGGGATCCTATTATTTATAGCGATCATTTTGTTGAGCTTCGTCAATCGTATTCAACAGCCAAGGGTGATGAGCGCTACCGAGATGCAAATCAATGGGTTGTATGTTTTTGATACGCCCAGAGACCCCGGAGACTTTACGCTCATCGATCACCGAGGTGAGCCCTTTACTAAAGAGGCGCTGAAAGGCCATTGGACGCTGCTATTTTTTGGGTTTACTCACTGCCCAGACATCTGCCCTACGACGCTGTCCTTTTTGGCAAAGCTCCAGCAAGAGTTGGCAACCACTGAAGCTGCTGATACTCAAGTTGTGATGGTGACGGTAGACCCCGCACGGGATACCCCTGAGGTGCTAGCCGCTTACATCCCCTATTTTGACCCAGAATTTACGGGGGTCACCGGAGACTTTATTAAAATTCTGAGCTTCGCGAGGAGCTTTAATGCGCCCTTCAGGAAAGTGACCGCGGCCGATGGTAGTTACGAGTTGGACCACAGCGCGAATGTTGTGCTGGTAAATCCCAGGGGGGACTACCACGGATTCTTCAAGGCACCGTTGGATTTAGCCAAAGTTAAGGTGACCTATCGATCAGCGCGTTACCTGTGGGAGGATTAAGGTCATGAGTGGAGCACTCATTTTAATTGACGGTTCTTCCTATCTGTTTCGGGCGTACCACGCCCTACCGCCATTAACGAATTCAAAAGGGCTCAACACGGGAGCGGCCAAGGGCGTCGTCGGCATGATACGACGGCTCGTCGCCGATTACCCTGAGGATCAGGTAGTCGTGGTTTTTGACGCCAAGGGCCCAACGTTTCGCAATGATATCTACGCAGAATACAAGGCTAATCGCCCACCCATGCCCGATGAATTGCGTGAGCAAATAGAGCCAATCCACACCATGATTCGGGCCATGGGCTTGCCTCTGGTCTGCGTCAGTGGTGTTGAAGCTGATGATGTTATTGGCACGCTTGCCTTGGAGGCAGCAGCGCGCCAGCAGTCGGTGTTGATCTCAACCGGCGATAAGGATATGGCGCAGCTGGTGGGGGACCACGTTACGCTGATAAACACCATGACTAACACGACGATGGACCATAGCGGCGTGGTCGAGAAGTTTGGGGTGCCCCCTGAGCTCATCATTGATTTGCTTGCGCTTCAGGGAGACAAAGTGGACAACATCCCCGGTGTCCCCGGGGTGGGTGAAAAGACCGCTTTGGCTCTGCTGCAAAGCTTAGGTGGCTTGACCGATATTTACGCAGATTTAACCCGTGTCGCTGATTTGCCTGTGCGCGGAGCAAAAAAATTGGGTGCGCGTCTTGCAGACCATCGCGAGTCGGCAGAATTGTCTTATCGGCTCGCAACGATCAAAACAGATTGTGATCTCGATCTATCTCCGGAAGATTTATCGGCTAAAGAGCCCGATTCAGCCGAACTGACCAAATGGTACAAAGAGCTTGAGTTCAAAGGTTGGCTATCAGAGGCCTTGACCGAAAGTGACGTTGCCCCTGCCGGGGAAGCAGCACAAGGCGCAATAGTTGAGCAGACGACTCAGCCATTAGACGTGGTTACGGTGCTGTCGACATCGCAACTCGATGAATGGATAAGCGCTATCGAGGCGGCGACGTTGTTTGCCTTTGACACCGAGACAACCAGCCTTAACTACATGCAGGCCGAAATTGTGGGGGTGGCACTCGCCGTAGCAACCGACAGAGCTGCCTACATACCTTTAGCCCACGATTATCCGGGCGCCCCTGAGCAGCTAGACCGTGACACCGTATTAGCGCGATTACGGCCTTTATTGGAAGACCCCAGTCGCTTAAAGGTGGGCCAAAATCTTAAGTATGACGCTAATGTTCTCGCGAATTACGATATCGCCCTGCGTGGAATTGCCCACGACTCGATGCTGGAATCCTACGTTCTGGATGCCACTGGTAGTCGCCATGATATGGACACGTTGGCCCTCAAATACTTGGGAGAAAAAACCACGCATTTTGAGGAGGTCGCAGGTAAAGGCGCCAAGCAAATTACGTTCAATGCAGTGGCCATCGAGCAGGCAGCACCCTACGCAGCTGAAGACGCGGCGGTGGCTTTAAAATTGCATCAAACCTTGTGGCCCAAGCTGGAAAGTGAGGCTTGTCTGAGCACGCTCTATCGCGATATCGAGTTGCCACTGGTGCCTATTTTATCGCGCATTGAGCGCAATGGTGCTCGAGTTGATCGTCAGCTGCTGGCCGACCAAAGTCATGAGTTAGGTCAGCGCATGGCGACACTTGAGCAAAGCGCCCATGATCTTGCGGGTCAGGCCTTCAACTTGGGATCACCTAAACAGCTAGGTGAAATACTTTTCCAGAAGCTCGAATTGCCGGTACTGAAAAAAACACCTAAAGGAGCGCCATCCACCGCAGAGGAGGTTCTCGCCGAGTTAGCCCTTGATTACCCGCTGCCTGCCGTCTTAATGGAGTACCGGAGTCTCTCCAAGCTGAGATCGACCTACACTGATCGACTGCCAGAAATGATTGATCCGAATACCGGTCGCGTACACACGTCTTATCATCAGGCTGTGACGGCCACAGGCCGATTGTCATCATCAGATCCTAATCTACAAAATATTCCTATTCGAACTGAAGAGGGGCGGCGTATTCGTCAGGCTTTTTGTGCGCCCATGGGCCGCAGCATTGTTGCCGCAGATTATTCACAGATCGAACTGAGGATCATGGCCCATTTATCACAGGATCAAGGTCTTCTCGGGGCTTTTGGGGCAAATCTTGACGTACACAGCGCGACCGCTGCCGAGGTTTTCGGCGTACCTCTCGAGGACGTTTCTACCGATCAAAGGCGAGAGGCCAAAGCCATTAATTTTGGCCTTATTTATGGCATGTCAGCCTTTGGCTTAGCCAAACAATTACGTTTGGGACGTCACGAGGCTCAGGCCTATATCGATCGCTATTTTGAGCGGTATCCGGGGGTGGCTGATTACATGACCAAGACCCGAGAGCTTGCCCATAGCCAAGGCTATGTCGAGACGCTGTTTGGTCGTCGTTTATATTTGCCCGAAATTAATGCACGCAATAAGCAGCGGCAGATGGCTGCAGAGCGCACGGCGATTAATGCCCCTATGCAGGGTACCGCGGCAGATATCATCAAGCTGGCTATGATTGCCGTGGATGAGTGGCTCGACAAAGCAGATATTGACGCCTTGATGATCATGCAGGTTCACGATGAGCTGGTGTTTGAGGTTGCTGATAGCGAGGTTGCTAGATTAACCGCAGCGATACCCGACTTAATGGCAGATGTGGCGTCCCTTGATGTGCCTTTGTTGGTTGAAGCTGGCGTGGGGAAAAACTGGGACGAAGCTCACTGATCTGAAGACGGGTAGGGTTCCTCAAAAACCGAATCATCGGTTAACCAGGTGTTTAGCCGAGTGCGCAGAGCGGGCAAACCATCGCCTTTCAGCGAGGAGAACAGTTGCGCGCTGGCTAAATCGCCAAACTCAAGAAGGCGGGCTTGCACACTCAGGAGCGTTGCTTTTGCTGGGCCACGTTTAAGTTTATCGGCTTTAGTGAGCAAAGCATGAATGGGCATTTGCGCTTTTGAGGCCCAGCCAATCATTTGTTCGTCGGAATCTGTGAGGGGGTGTCGAATGTCCATCAGTAAAATGAGGCCCCGGAGGCTTTCGCGCCTTTGGAGGTAATCGGCCATATGCTGGTTCCACTCCTTCTTCATTTTGAGGGGAACTTTGGCGTAACCATAGCCCGGCAAGTCGACGAGTCGCTGGCTATCGCTGAGTGAAAAAAAGTTGATTAGCTGGGTGCGCCCAGGCGTTCGACTCGTACGGGCAAGCTTACGGTTGCCGGTGAGGGTGTTGATGGCACTTGATTTGCCGGCGTTGGAGCGTCCCGCGAAGGCCACTTCTGAGCCTGTATCAGAGGGTGCGTTGCCAAGGTTGCTTGCACTTTGTAGAAATGAAGCGACTCGAAAATCGAGTTTAGGCAAGGCATTTTGGGGGGTTGAATCAAGGGCCATGATTGGCTTTTGTCCCGAGGGGTGATTGTCTATAATGCCACGCCCGATTTAAAGGGCGAAGCTCAAAATCTGGGAAAAACAGCGTTAGGGTACTTGTACCGCCCAAGCGCATAATGAGGCTAGGATATGAAACATATGACAGGTGTTCGTAACATCCTAAGGGTGGCTGCCGCTATTGTAGCCGTCTCTGCCGTTCCGGCCTTCGCTGAAGCAGATATGGCCAAGTACGGAAGGTCTTGTGCTATGTGCCATGAATCAGGCGCCGCAGGAGCACCGAAGACGGGTGATGTGAAAGCCTGGGAGCCACGCCTTGCGAAGGGTATGGACGCACTAATGGAGTCGGTAAAAAATGGGCTCAATGCGATGCCGCCCACCGGCCTTTGCTCTGATTGCACCAATGAAGAATATCAGGCACTCATCAACTACATGGCGTCTGGTGAGTCGTAAATTATTTATAGGAACCCCATAGGGGAGCGAATTATGGTTAAAACAATCGCAACGGTAGCCTTGGCGCTGCTAAGTTCATTGGGTCATGCTGGAGAGATATTGCAGGGTGATGTAGTGGCAGGAGAGGCCAAGGCTATAACCTGTGGTGCTTGCCATGGTGCAGACGGTAATAGCGTCGTGCCAAACTTTCCGAAACTTGCGGGCTTGGGCGACAAGTATTTGCTAAAGCAAATGAAAGATATCCGCGACGGACGACGCGTGGTCGCGGCAATGGCGGGGCAGGTCGATAATATGTCCGATCAAGACCTTGCGGACATCGCCGCCTTTTACGATCAACAGGTGCGTACTCCAGAGTTAGCCGACGCGGAGCTGATGGAGCTTGGTCGCAAGGTATACATGGCGGGTATTATGGAGCGAAAGGTTGCCGCTTGCTCGGGCTGCCATAGCCCATCGGGTAAAGGCAACGGTCCCGGTGGTTTTCCGGGTCTTGCCGGCCAGCATCCAGAGTACATTGCTGCGCAGCTGAAGATGTTTCGAATGGGCTACGAGGACCCTGCTGGACGCACAAACGATAGCGATAGCAAGATCATGCGTGCAACGGCATTCGAGCTGAGTGACAAGGAGATTGAAGCGGTGGCTAGCTACGCTGCAGGCCTTCGTTAAAATTTTACGGGAACCACAGGCGGCCCAAGTCAGTCTAACGACTCACAAATGCCCTCGCTGCGGCGCGAACGATGAGTTGCAGGTAGCTACTAACTAAGCAACGGGCAAGCAAAACAGTGGAGAAGAGCATGAGCACAATTCGACGCAATATCTTGGTAGCAATGTTCGCTTTGTTTGCTTTACCCGGTATGGCCTGGGCAGAAACCCAATGGCAGGAAGGTGAGCATTACACCGTTGTGAGTCCCTCTGTGCGAGTGGGACCCACCGACCAAGTCATTGTTACCGAGTTCTTTTGGTACGGTTGTGGCCACTGCTACACCTTCGAACCAATGCTACAGGCATGGAAAAAATCGTTGCCTGAAGGGTCGCGCTTACAGCCTTCGCCAGCGGCGTGGAATGACGGCATGAAACTGCATGCCAAGGCTTACTTTACTGCAGAAACTTTGGACGTTTTGGATCCAATGCACGACGCTATTTTCAAAGCCATGCACGTTGAGAGAAATCGATTGGGTTCAGAAAGCGCAATTCGTGAGCTTTTTGTTTCTAACGGTGTTGCCGCCGCCGACTTCGATCGCGCTTTTGATTCTTTTGGTGTTAACAGCCAGGTCAGTCAAGCTGAAGCTCGAGCGCGATCCGCAAAAATTTCCGGGACTCCGTCGGTGCTGGTCAATGGCAAGTATCTGATTGAGGCGCGCAAAGCCGGGAGTCAGGCCAACATGTTGAAAATTGCTGAATTCCTAGTACAACAAGAACTTGCCAAAAAGTCCTAGTGCTTTCTTATTCAGCCCCCAATATGGTTTAGGGGCAACCCCGCATGCGTGACCACTTTCCTAAGCTCAAAGCTTGAATGGACGCCGGACACTCCCGGTATGCGGGTCAGGTTCCCTAACAGGAATCTTTCATAGTGCACCATGTCAGCGACAACGGCTTTAATCAGATAGTCAGCGCTTTGACCTGTCACCACGCAGCACTCTATGACCTCCGGATACTGCGCGACCTCTTCCTCAAATGCCGCGAACCGTTCAGGCGTGTGTTCGTCCATTGTGATTCCAATGTGCGCGGTGAGGGCTAAGCCTAGCTTTGATTGGTCCAGTAAAGTAATGCGTTCAACGATAACCCCGGCCGCCTCCAAGCGCTTTACGCGTCTGGCGCAGGGTGTTGCCGTCAGTCCGATTCGGTCAGCAAGCTCGAGGTTACTCAAGCCGGCATTACGCTGTAATAAATCAAGGATTTTTAGGTCTATTCGATCAATTTCTATTTCAGTCATTTTTAGCTTTTTTCCCTAAAAAAATGGGAATACATTACTATATATCGCTTAATATAACTAAATAGTTGGGCTTTTTGGACAAAAAAACTCTAAAACTCGCGTTACACTAGGGGAATAGTAACCACAGAACTTTTGCCATGAAATCGACGACGTCCTCGAGTTTTGATGCCCGTAAATATCGATCCTTTCCACCAATTTCAAAAGTAGATCGGCGCTGGCCAGATCGTGTGATCGATCGTGCGCCCCAGTGGTGTTCCGTTGATCTGCGAGACGGTAATCAGGCGTTGGTGGAACCTATGAACGCCCAGCAAAAGCTCCGTCTGTGGGAGCAGCTTTTGGACATTGGTTTTAAAACGATTGAGGTGGGGTTCCCCTCGGCCTCAAGCCATGATTTTGATTTTTTGCGGAAGCTGATTACTGAGGAGCGCATTCCCGATGATGTGACTGTTCAAGTATTAGTTCAGGCTCGGGCTGAACTGATAGCCAAAACCTTCGAAGCTTTACTTGGGGTTAAACGTGCAGTTGTGCATTTTTATAATTCTACTTCCACCGTTCAACGCCGAGACGTTTTCAGGCTTGATAGGGCTGGTATTACTGAGATTGCGGTCGAAGGCGCTAAGCTTGTTAAGGCAGAAGCAGACCGCCACCCAGAGACAGAGTGGACCTTTGAGTACAGCCCAGAGAGTTTTACCGGTACGGAACTCGATTTTGCCGTTGAAATTTGTGATGCCGTTAATCAGGTGTTGAGCCCAACACCGGAACAACCAGTGATTATTAATTTGCCTGCAACCGTTGAAATGAGTACTCCTAATATTTACGCCGACCAAATTGAATGGTTTTGTGATCATGTGGCCAACCGCGACGCGATACTCATTTCACTTCATACCCACAACGATCGAGGCTGTGCGGTGGCCGCAGGAGAACTGGGCGTGATGGCAGGAGCCGACCGTGTCGAGGGCACGCTCATGGGTAACGGTGAGCGCACCGGTAATATGGATATTGTCACCATGGCGATGAATTTATATAGCCAGGGTATTGATCCCGAGCTTAAGTTTGACAATATGGATGCCATTATAACCACGGTTCGGGACTGTACCCAGTTACCCGTTCACCCTCGCCACCCCTACGCGGGCGAGTTAGTGTTCACCGCGTTTTCAGGAAGCCATCAAGACGCCATTAATAAGTGTCTTGCCCTTCGAGGTGATGAAGACGCATGGGACGTGGCTTATTTACCCATAGACCCTCACGATATTGGCCGAACTTATCAAGAGGTGATCCGCATCAACAGTCAGTCTGGTAAAGGTGGAGTTGCTTACGTTTTATACCGAGATCACGGGTACGACTTACCAAGGTGGCTGCAAATAGACTTCAGCAGCGCCGTGCAACACCTTGCGGAGCAGAGCGAGGCGGAGGTCGCCTCAGATCAGATTCATCAGCTGTTTTGCGAGACCTATTTAAGCGTTCCCAGTGTCTGGAGTCTGGGTCGGTATGAGGTCACCAAAGACGATAAGGAACATCAGTTAACGGCTGTCCTAGGCACTGGTGACTCAGAGATACGAATCCAGGGCAGGGGCACTGGGGTATTAGATGCCTTTATCGACGCGATGGAACAGGTGACAGGTAAAAAGATGGTGCTGGTTGAGTACAGCGAGCATACTCTAGGCCAGAGTTCCGATGCCGAGGCGGTATGCTACGTGCAGCTCAATATTGATGGTGCGAGACCCTGCGGTGTTGGGCGCAGTAACGACATTGTGCAGGCCACCCTAAATGCCATCCTTTCCGCGCTGAAGGGTCATTGTCAGCTTGCCGAACAAGTCGCTTAGTTATATCCACGCCCGATAGCTGTTAAACGTGACTCCCTATGTCACACTACAAGCAATGAGGTTACGCAGCTCAGTGAGTGCGGGTGCATGATCAATCGGGACCAAGAGACTTCCCTTTACGACGCGACGGGCTTTAAGTCATCGGCGCGTTTTTGGCGTGGTTTGCTGCGAACGGATACTGGCGCTTCACAAAGCTTTGAACCTGAAGACGTGCAACATGAGCGGCGCCTGATTCTGTATCGCTTGTTGCTGCCGATCATGTTGTGCGCCACGATTATGGTGTTCATTGAAGGCCTTTTAGTTTCGCCCAGCCCCATCATTTTCGAAGTCTTTGCCGGACTGGCGTCTTTATTACTCGCCATAACGGCTTTCCGCATTTTTCGCCACAATAAAATGGTAATGCCGCCAGTCTTGGCTTTGCTCATTACCCTGATCACGGTGATTTGGTCTGTGAAGCTTGGCTCTATTTATCAGGAGCTTTGGATCTTTTTACTCATGATTGCGATTACAGCCTTATTGCCGCTTACCGCCGGGCTTGTGGCGGGCCTTTTAACACTGGTGGCACTGGTTTGGGCTCATGGTTGGCAGGGTTTCGGTGGTGGCTTTGCATTGGATGCCGCTATTTTTTCAACATGGCTGTTAAGTCTGGCGATGATGCAACTCCAGACTCGTCAGACCGATCAGTTAGCAGATCTTGCATTAACCGACCCTTTAACCGGCGCCTATAATCGCCGGTACTTGTTGCCTCAGACCCGACGGCATTTGGCAGACTATCATCGATACGCTCGACTTTCGTCACTGCTATTACTCGACATTGATTACTTCAAGCGCATCAATGATGAAATGGGGCATGTTGAGGGCGATCGGGTGCTGAAAGCCTTGGTGGGATTGATCGACGGCAGAATTCGGGGCGCAGATATGCTTTTTCGCCTGGGTGGAGAGGAGTTTGTGGTGCTTTTAAGCGAGGTGGGCGCTCAGACCGCGCGAAAAATCGCCGATGATTTGCGCAGTAAAATTGCTGCACAGGAGGTCATTCCTGATCGACGCGTTACCGTTAGTATCGGTATCTGCGATGTGACTGCGGTGGATTCTGCTGAGGACTGGCTGCTACGTGTTGACCGAGCCATGTATGAGGCCAAACGCAAGGGCAGAGACCAAGTATACATCGAAGAACCTTCACCACGAGATCCTACAAATGTTAAAGGCACGATACCTATGTGGCGCTAAATGTGTCTTGGTTTCGGTCATGCTTTTGACCATGACCGCATGCTCCGGCGCCCGATTTTTTTACAATAAACTAGACACCCTGATCGACTGGTACGTCGATGACTATGTCACCCTCAGTCGTGAGCAGTCTGCCGACTTTCAAAACCGAGTAGATCAGCTTCTTGAATGGCACCGGCGCGAAGAGTTGCCCGCTTACACCCAACTGCTGACTGATTTTGAGCGCAGCCTGGATCCCAGCTTAGATGAACAGTCAGTTGCCACGTTGTTCGACGAGTTGTCCGTGGCGGCAGATCGTCTTGAGGTTCGTATTCTTGATTTAATGATCGAGTTTGGTGCTACGTTAAGTCTCGCGCAGCGGGAAGAATTTATGCTGGCTTTGGAAGAGGAACAGGAAGAGCAGCGAGATAGGCTGCTGTCGCGATCGGATGAAGCCTACCAAAGTAACGTGCAGGATCAATTTGCCGACAACTTAAGTCGGTTTCTAGGGCGGCTCACAGGCCAGCAAAAAGAAACGCTAGCATTTTATAGTGGCGACTATCAGCGGTTTGATGGTGTCTGGATTGAGGACCGGGCACGTTGGACCGAAGAGCTTGCTGCTGTGATAGCGAGCAATACCGCTAATTGGCCTTCTGAGGTGCGGGACATTCTTGCTGGGCGGGAGGCTGCACGCTCACCGGAATACGTTGCGGTGTATGCGCACAACCAAGCGTTATCTCAGAACATAGTTACCGAGGTAATTAACCAGCGCACGCCGAAGCAGGACCGGCGCTTGCGGCGAAAAATTAATAACTATCGCGAAGATTTCATTGCGTTGGCTGCAGAAGCTGAACCCTTCAGTCCAGCAGTGACAAGTCCCTAACCGCCCCCTTGTCGGCGCTGGTAACCATGCGAGCATAGACTTTCAGCGCAGCACTGACCTTTCTAGGGCGGGCCATTTGAGGTTGCCAGGGCTGCTCTGATTTATCCATGTCGTTTCTGCGGTTGGTTAGGCACTCGTCATCGAGCAAGACATCGATACGTCGGTTGGGAATGTCGATTGTGATGGTGTCCCCCGACATTACCAGGCCAATTGCGCCACCTGCCGCTGCCTCGGGAGATACATGCCCAATGGACAGTCCCGAGGTGCCCCCCGAGAATCGACCGTCGGTAACTAGCGCACAAGCTTTACCTAACCCTTTCGATTTCAGATAACTGGTGGGATACAACATTTCTTGCATACCCGGACCCCCTCGGGGTCCCTCGTAGCGAATAATTACGACGGCACCCGCAGCAACGCGATCTTCGAGAATGTCAGCAACAGCGGCTTCCTGACTTTCGCAGATATGGGCAGGGCCACTGAAACATAAGACATCATCATCGACCCCTGCGGTTTTAACCACGCAACCGTCCTCAGCGATATTACCGAACAAAACTGCCAGGCCGCCCTCTTGAGAATAGGCGTGAGCTACATCTCGTACGCAGCCCCCTGCACGATCGAGATCAAGGCTGGGCCAGCGTGTCGCTTGGCTGAAGGCCTGCTGGGTGGGCACCCCGGCGGGGCCCGCTGAAAAGAGTTTGTGAACGTCCGCGTCGTTGGTTTGCGCAATATCCCAAGTTGTCAGCGCTTCTCCCAGAGTATCGGTGTGCACGGTGTGGGTGCTGGTATCGATGAGCCCCCCGCGAGCGAGCTCGCCAAGTATTGCCATGACGCCGCCGGCACGGTGGACATCCTCCATATGGTAAAGCGGTGTACTGGGCGCAACTTTGCATAATTGTGGTACGCGTCGGCTTAAAGTATCGAT
>JAQWYY010000203.1 GCA_029253705.1 Luminiphilus sp.
AGACTACAGTGGTTAACAACCAAGGAATAAATCATGGCATGGAATGAGCCCGGGGGCGGCAACAACCGACCTCGCGATCCGTGGGGCGGCAACGATCAGGGACCCCCTGATCTTGATGAGGCCCTGAAAAAGCTGCAGCAGCGACTTTCCTCTTTGTTTGGCGGCCGCGGTGGCGGTGGCACAGGGGGCGCTAGTGGCTCCGGTGGACGCATGTCAGGAGCGTTGCTGGGGGTTATTGCGGCCGGTGTTATTACTGTTTGGGCGCTTTTAGGCTTCTATCAGCTCGACGAGCAAGAGCGTGCCATCGTTTTGCGCTTCGGAAAATATGCGGGAACCATGCAGCCGGGCTTGCAGTGGAATCCGCCTTTGATCGACGAAGTGATTAAAGTCAACACCACGAAAATTCGCGCCGCTCAGGTTAGAGAAGTGATGCTTACCCAAGATGAGAATATTGTTGAGGTCACCATGTCTCTGCAGTATCTGATCGACGACCCTGAAAAGTTTGTTCTGGAGGTGCGTGACCCCGAGGTTTCCTTGCAACACGCCGCGCAAAGCGCGCTTCGCCATGTTGTCGGTGACAGCACAATGGACCTGGTTTTAACCGAGGGTCGTGCGGCTATTGCCGTCGACGTTCGCGAGCGACTTCAAACTTATCTGGACACCTATGGAACGGGTATTCGGGTGAGCAAGATCAACATTGATGAGGGTAAGCCTCCCGCACAAGTGCAGGGCGCCTTTGATGATGTGATTAAGGCCCGAGAGGACGAAGAACGGGTGAAAAATGAGGCGCAATCCTACGCTAATGGCATTGTTCCAGAAGCTCGAGGCCGCGCACAGCGAGTCTTTGAAGAAGCCAGTGCCTATCAGCAACAGGTGATGGCGCAGGCAGAGGGTGAAGCGTCCCGCTTTACGCAACTGCTTGCTGAGTACGAGAAATCACCCAAGGTCACCCGTGACCGGCTGTATCTCGATGCTATGCAGACTGTGATGGCTAACACCAATAAGGTCTTGGTCGATGTTGAAGGCGGCAATAATGTGATGTATCTGCCATTGGATAAACTCGCCCGACCTTCTGGGAGCGGCGCTGCCTCGGGAAGTTCTCGGAGCGGGTTGAGTGAGCGCGATCTCCGCGACATTACTGAGCGTCTCAAACAAGAATTCCGTCGTGATATCGATGTGAACGACACCCGAAGGAGTACGCGCTAATGACAGTTAAACAGCTTTGGGGAGGCATACTCCTTGCCCTCGTTGTCATAGTGGCGTCGAACTCACTTTACGTTGTAAAAGAGACCCAGCGCGGTGTCCTGCTCAAATTCGGTGAAGTGGTAAATCCGGACTTGAGACCCGGCATCCACATCAAGGTGCCCTTTGTGAACAACGTGCGGCTGTTTGATGGGCGAATACTGACAGTAGATTCGCCCGCTGAACGATTTTTTACACAAGAGAAAAAAGCGCTGATCGTTGATTCTTACGCGAAGTTCCGAGTTCTTGATACGGCTACCTATTACACTGCGACTAACGGTGAAGAGGCACGTGCCGCAGGGTTGTTAGCGCAGCGAATCAACGACGGCCTTCGTAACGAAGTGGCAGTTCGCACGGTACAAGAGGTTGTTTCCGGCTCGCGAGACGAGGTGATGGAATCTATCACCCAGAGACTTTCTGAAGTAGCCGCTACCGAGTTGGGCGTTGAGGTTATTGATGTTCGGGTCAAAAAGATCGATTTGCCGCCCGATGTTTCAGACTCGGTGTATCGCCGGATGAATGCCGAGCGTGAGAAAGAGGCACGGGAATTACGTTCAGAGGGCCAAGAGCTTGCTGAGGGAATCCGCGCTTCGGCAGATCGCGAAGTCACAGTACTCGAGGCCAATGCCTTTAGAGAAGCTGAAATGGTTCGGGGTTTGGGTGACGCTGAGGCGACGCGTATCTACGCGGACGCTTACAATCAAGATCCTGAATTTTATGCCTTCGTCCGCAGCCTCAAGGCCTATCAAGAGACCTTTAATGCGGGTAGCGACATCATGCTAATTGAGCCTGATAATCAGTTTTATCAGTACTTGAGAAGCCAGAACGCCGGCAGCAAGTCTGGCAAGTAAGTCTAGTTATGGCGTCTAACAAGCGTTGGTTACTACCCGACGGAATCGATGAACTGCTGCCCGAAAGGGCAGCATCTGTTGAAGCTCTGCGTAGGGCTTTGCTGGATGATTGTGCCCGCTGGGGATACCGCTACGTTATTCCTCCTTTGGTCGAGTTCACTGATTCTCTGTTAGTGGGTCTCGGTGCTGATCTCGATGTGCTTACCTGCAAATTTTCAGACCGGACGAGTGGCAGGATGCTGGGTGTTCGGGCAGATATAACGCCTCAGGTGGCAAGAATAGATGCCCATGCCTTGGGTGAGGAGGGTGTTACCAGGCTGTGCTACTCGGGGTCCACACTTCACAGCGCACCCCAGTCAACGGCCGCAGGGCGGTCTCCAATACAGTTGGGGGCCGAACTTTATGGCTGTGCTGACATTAGCGCTGACCTTGAAGTCATTGACCTGATGCTTGCCTTGATGTCCCGTGCTGACATGCAGGAGCGACACGGCCCGATTACCTTGGACGTGGGGCACGTTGGTGTTTATCAAGCCGTGCTAAGAAATCTGGGTATCGAGGGCGATGCCGCGGATACCATTTTTGACGCGCTGCAACGTAAGTCGCTACCCGACTTAGATGATGCCTTGGCAACTAGCAACGCGGAAGTCATGTCGGTGTTAAGGTCGTTAGTAAATCTTCATGGAGGTCCTAATGTGCTCGAGCAGGCGCGAATCTGCCTCTCGAGTGTACCTGAGGCCCTGACCGCATTAGACGAAGTTGAGCAGGTCATTCAATCTGTACAAGCGTTGCATCCCTCGGTTTCTGTATACGTAGATCTCGCTGAGTTGCGTGGATTTCAGTATCATACAGGCTTGGTATTTGCGGCCTATTTAGATGGTGTGGGCACAGCTGTGGCTACAGGTGGGCGCTACGATAATGTTGGTGCGGTCTTTGGCCGCAGTCGTTCAGCCACCGGCTTCGCTTTTGATCTAAAGGCCTTAATAGCAAGCGCTGGACAGAGTGCTAGCTCTGAAAAACTGGTGTCTGCCCCAAATTCGAAAGACGTCGAGCTTCTAGAAGTTGTCCGAAGGTTGCGTGCGACTGGTCGGTCCGTGGTAACTGCCCTTGGTGGCATCCACGATCCTCGTTGTTGTGAGGTACTGGTGAAGGGCGATGATGGCTGGGAGATACAGCCCCTAAACCCAGGAGAGATCAATGAGTAAAAATGTGGTGGTCCTGGGCACTCAGTGGGGTGATGAGGGCAAGGGCAAGATTGTAGATTTGCTGACAGAGCAGGCTTCTGCTGTAGTGCGCTTTCAGGGCGGCCACAATGCCGGGCACACGTTGGTAATTAACGGCGTTAAGACAGTTTTACACGTTATTCCATCGGGTATTTTGAGGGAAGGCGTGCAGTGCCTTATTGGTAATGGGGTAGTTCTTTCACCGGCTGCCCTGCTCAAAGAAATGGGTGAGCTCGAAGACAAAGGCGTGCCAGTTAGGGAGCGCTTGGTTATATCTGCTTCATGCCCGTTAATACTGGCTTATCATGTTGCTCTGGATAAGGCTCGAGAGCAGCGTCGAGGTATTAACAAAATCGGCACAACGGGCAGAGGTATTGGCCCCGCATATGAAGATAAAGTTGCCCGGCGCGGTTTACGTCTGGGTGACCTCAGAAACCCGGAACGCTTCAAAGAGACATTGACTGAAGTGCTGGACTATCACAACCATGCACTGGTGCATTACTACGAGGCCCCGCCTCTGGAGCTTGACCAGGTATTTGATCAGGCTATCTCCGAGGGTGAGCAGTTACTGCCTATGATGGGGGACGTTACCTCCATGCTCCACGATTATCGCGCGTCGAACGCACGTATTTTGTTTGAGGGTGCACAGGGCTCTTTGCTGGATATCGACCACGGCACTTACCCTTTTGTGACCAGCTCCAATACGACAGCAGGTGGAACTGCCACTGGATCAGGTTTTGGGCCTTTGTATCTGGATTATGTTTTGGGAATTACCAAAGCCTACACGACGCGGGTCGGCTCTGGACCTTTTCCTACGGAGTTGTTTGACGCTGTTGGAGAACGCCTTGCCGAACGCGGGCATGAATTTGGTGCCACAACGGGACGGCCTAGACGCTGTGGTTGGTTCGATGCGGTGGCTTTACGCACGGCAGTAAACATTAATTCGATTTCCGGTTTGTGTCTGACCAAGCTCGACGTGCTCGATGGGTTGGATGAAATAAAAGTTTGTGTCGCCTACGAGGATAAGCAGGGGAATGCTGTCGCTAATCCCATTGATGCCGTTGACTACGAAGAGCTGGTGCCGATTTATGAAACGATCGGCGGTTGGGACCAGTCGACCGTGGGCGTACAAAGCGTCGAGGCGCTCCCAACTGCCGCTCGAGACTACATTGCCCGTCTTGAGGGCCTTGTTGGAGCACCGATAGATATTATCTCTACCGGCCCAGATCGAAAGGAGACCATCGTGCTGCGAAGCCCGTTTGGCTAAACCATGTTAACAGTCACTAAACTGCTATCGTTGCTGGTATATCCCTTGTCTCTTGGGATGTTGCTGCTACTGGGTGCAGTTCTTTCTGGTGCCCTAGGTCGTCGAGGTTTAAGCTGGCTGTTAACGTTGCTGGGTTTTTTGGTGATTTACTTTCCTTCGACCGAGTTCGGCTCTGAGGTCTTAATGCAACCGTTGGAGGGTCGCCATCCTGCATTTTCGCCAGAGGAATTGCCTGCCGCCGATGCCATAGTTTTGCTGGGTGGTGCTAGCAATGGCCCAGCACGCTTTGGGCGTGGAGGTGATCTCAATGCTGCTGCAGATCGCGTTATGTTTGCTGCAGAGCTTTACTTTTCAGGTAAGGCCCCAATTATTTTAATTTCTGGCGGCAGTGCCGATTCTATGCCAGCTGAGGCCGAACTGCTGGCGCAGCAGTTACAGGCACTGCAAATACCTCGCAAGCAGCTGCTATTAGAGACCCAAAGCCGCACAACCTACGACAATGCGGTAATGGGGGGGGAGATGCTTAAAAACGCTGGCTTAAAGCATATTTTACTTGTGACCAGCGGGGCGCATATGCGACGGTCTCTGGCGCTGTTTGAAAACCAAGGGCTGCAGGTCACTGCAGCCGCGACTGACCATCAAATTCCAAAGTTCTCAGACCCTTATATACCCGGTTGGGTACCCACCTTTTCCCGGCTTGCTCGAGCCACCCGAGCTATACACGAGTGGGTTGGTTACTGGGCTTATGACAACTCCGGTAAACTGTAACCTGCAGCCTCAAATAAACTGCAGCTTCATGTCGCTATAACTGGACCCGGTCCAGCGTTTGAAAGCTCGGTAGAAGCTATTAACTTCGGCATAACCCAGCCTCCAGGCGAGTGTCTTGCCCGGAACCCAACGATCCTCGAGTTGGCACTCACAGTGGTATTGGCGTACCTGATCAAGCAGCTCCTGATAGCTAATGTTGTCTGTACGTAGACGGCGACGCAAGGTCGTGGGGCTAATGCCTAATTCATCGGCAATGTAGTCAGAGCGAAGACGGCTGAGGTCGCCCTCGATCAACAGGCTAAGGACGCGCAGTGTGGTGTGGGAGAAAGAGGCTGCGGCTCGTTGCGTAACTCTTTGAACCTGCTCTTGATTGATCTTTGGACTGGGAGCCTTGACGTGAATAACCCGCTGACTGCGGGAAAAATGGCGTCTGGAGATTTCGACAGGGGGTAGGGGGTGTTTTCTGATTTCCATAATACGCTTCCTTGCGATGACAAAATTCAAGTACGGCACACTGCTACATGCCATGATTGGTCGACCGAGCACCATCCTTGGTAACGGTCATGAGTAGATTAATCTGCTTTCAAATAATTACCAGCGATTTGCTGAGATCTGCTTGTTTTTGATGCAACGTTACTGGGATAGCAGAGTGCTATGCAATAATCGATTGGGTAGGGGGCAGTCCATAACGGCGCCAATGGCTTTGATGAGTGTAAGTTCCCGGGGCGATATGTGCCCGTCCTGTGCAGCAACCTCGGCGAGCGCTCTAAGTATTGTGCTCTTTAACAGAGGGTAACAGTTTGCGAGATGCTTAATGGCTATGCCGAATTGCTGTACACCCATGGCGTGGGTGGCAGGCAGAACCAGAGGTAGGTTGAGGACCCGCACTCCAGATTGAAACGCCATTTCGGTATCGCCACGACCTAATAGCGCTAGAGTACCCAGTGCGACCGCCAGTGAATCACTAACATCTTTCAGCTTGGCATGCTTCGGGCGAGACGATCTTTTCACAAAATGTGCATCAAGATAATGTCTTACCAACTGGTAAAGGCACCACTCGAAAAGCTCTACTTTTCCATCAGCTTTAACGACGCCAATTAGAAGACGCTTGAAATTACTGTACTGCGGTGCAGACAAAGTTTTCAGGGTAGGGAGACATAGCTCGATAAGTGGTAAGCGCAACTCAGGCTCCAAGGTTTGGAGCTCTCTACCTCGCCGCACGACTAAAATCTCTAGTCCCGAGATGTCAGCTTCTTGAATCGCTGTGCGTTGCGCATCAGAAGTGGCCTCTTGCCACAACAGTGCAAGCAGCAAACTCATTGCGCCCAAGGGTTCTCGGGCGTCTTCAATAATGTCCGCCGCCATTTCGTCGTTGACTTGGGTTGACGAGGCCTCGTGTGGCATGGGTATCTCGGTGGCAGATAAAGGCTCTGTGGTTATGGTCAGAGCTGCTGCCAAAGTACGCTGTGCTTGAAACATTCCCGTCTCGGCATTCGACTTTGATTCAAGGTCTTGATGACTTTGGGCGCGCGTAATGAACTCACCATCCCAATGAGGGTCGACCCGGAGAATACGGTCCTTCAGGGGCGGATGCGTGGCAAACATAAGCCACAATCGATGCTTAACCTGACCAAAAAAGAGGTGAGACATTTCCTCGGCACGAGCAGTTTCAACTAACGTTCCGGGTGTATAGCCGCCAATGACCTTTAGTGCGTTAACAATGCCGTTAGGGTTCCGTGTAAATTGGACCGCAGACGCGTCGGCCAAATATTCCTTTTGTTTGGAAATAGCCGACTTAATAAGGCCTGCCATCAGGCCGCCCAGCAGCCCAACAACATATAACGCTAGGCCTACTACGACCAAGCCGGCGGTGTTGTTTTTATTATTGCTGGAGCGGCCTCGAGACCGATGCGTGAAAGCGCTGCGCATTAAAACCACACCTACATCGCCAATGAAAGTTATCCCGCGTAGCATCGCCATAAGGCGTATGCTGAGTCGCATATCGCCGTTAAGAATGTGGCTGAACTCATGCCCAACAACTCCCTGAAGTTCGTCCCGAGTAAGCTGGACCATAGCGCCGTGAGTAATCGCGACCACGGCATCTCCCGGTGAGATTCCTGCGGCGAAGGCATTAATACCCCGTTCTTCGTCGAGAATGTAGAGGGGGGGCACCGGCATATTGGCCGCCAAGGCGATCTCCTGCACAATATTTTGTGCTCGTCGCTCGAGGGGGTTCTCGGTGTTTGATACGGCTGGCCTTGCGCCCAGGGCTTCGGCGACACTGCGACCGCCCTGAGAGAAGCGAATCCAGTTATAAAGCACAACCGCGCCAATCACGACAATAAGCGCGACGCTAACAAGTAAAGTAAGCCTAATATCAAGATCGCTTAACTGGAATGCAGTGGGGTAGTCACTTTTCAGGTTTTGGGAAGCTGTCAGTACGAAGGCGAGGAAAAGATTGATGACAACGATCAGAAGGAGAGCAGCCGCAACGAAAAGCGCGGTCAGGAGACGCGTGTTCCGTCGGGCAATTTCCTGATTACGGAAGAAATCCACAGCTCAATGTCGCTCAGGAGAAATTGATCTTGGGGGCGTCCTGAATAACTGCACTGTCAGCAAACTCTAGTAGCGTGGCATCTTCTCGGTGGCCAAAAGAATTGCCGATAATTATGTTTGGGAAACTCTGTCGGTAAGTGTTGTAGCTCATGACAGAGTCGTTGAATCCCTGCCTGGCAAAGGCGACCCGGTTTTCGGTAGACGTTAACTCTTCAGAAAGTTGCTGCATATTTTGGCTGGCTTTTAGGTCGGGATAAGCCTCCATTACCACGTTCAGTTTCCCAAGCGCAGCTCCTAAAGCGCTTTCTGCGCCAGCCAAATGTTTTATCGCTCCAGAGGCAATATCGCTATCACCGACAGCCTTTAGCGCTGAAGCGGCTTCATTACGCGCCTCAACAACGGCCTCCAGAGTCTCTCGCTCATGGCTGAGGTAACCTTTTGCACTTTCGACTAAGTTGGGAATTAAGTCATAGCGCCGCTTGAGCTGCACCTCAATTTGTGAGAACGCATTTTTATAACGATTGGCTAGCGATACTAGCTGGTTATAGATCGCAATTCCCCAAACGAGCAATATGGCAATCGTAGAAATGAGAATAATGAGCGTGGTACTCATAGGTAGCATCCTGAAGTTTTGGCAGCGGGCTTTAGAGTAGCTCTGCTTTTGGCCCGCGTCTAATTCTGGGGGCGCGAAAATGGCATGGCGCTAACTTGGGGCTTGAAGCTCCCACTCGATCACGTTCCGGCCCTCTCGGCCGGGGCGTTCACTCATTTCTCTGCCGCCCCATAAGACGGTTTATTATCCCTCAGAGGTCGATTTCTCTGCCCAATACTGGCTGACAGTTTGAGCTCCAAAGTCGGCAATTGCCTCAAAAAAAGCATTGGGATCTGCGTGACGCATATGCGCTAATCCCAGCTCCATTTCTTTGGCAAAAATCAGTTCGGGAAGCTCGTCTTTTACTGCGGCTAGTATGGCCTTTGCGCAATCAAGGGGGTCATCTCCCGCGTCAATAACATCGTCAGACAAACCGCGTCGATCACCGTCTCCAGTGATGGCATTGCGTGCTACATCTGTGGCCACAGATCCAGGCAACACGTTGGTTACTCGAATATTGTGGGGTTTATCGACTTCGCTACGCAGGGCATCCATGTAGCCAATGAGACCGTGTTTTGCCGCGCAGTAAGCGGTTCTCAGCGGTGCTCCAATACGCCCGGCCACCGAGCTAATGGCCACAATATGACCCCCTCCAGCGTCTGCCATGCGTCGTAGCTGCAGCTGCGTGAGCCAAATGGGTGCAATAAGGTCAACATTGATGAGCTCGGTATAAATTTCCGGTTTGGCATCGATGGCGATACAGCGCTGGCTAATACCCGCGTTATTAATAAGAATATCGACACGGCCTCGCCAGGCCCATGCGCGGTTTACGATGTCAGCCAGCTGATCATAGTCGGTGACCTCAAAGGGTAATACCAAGCAATCTACAGGTAATTCGTCTGCAAGTTCTTGCAGTGCGCCTTCACGGCGACCTGACAATATAATTGAACAGGGATTCTGCGATGCCTCGATAGCGAGTGCTTTACCGATGCCCGACGAGGCGCCTGTAATCCAGAAAACTTTTTGATTTAAATCGGTCATATCAGGATCCTCTTGCTCAGTTTAAGATCTTAAAGTTTAAGCATGCACTGAAAACCCTTCGGCTGCACTGCTGCCCCAATTACGTGATAGCTGTCTGGATGGTAGCTTTTTAGTAGGGGGGTTAACCTGATCTCGATAATGTCGACCCTTAGGTCAGATGCACAATTTCAGTACGCTTAGCGCAAGAGCGCTATTGAGCTTAATCAAATATCTGTGCCTGAGATATTACCCATCCCCAAAGAAATTTAGCGAAAGGACTGACCATCTATAAACGTATGTCACGCTTGAGTGTATAGCGGCATAATGATTTGGGCGCATGCGCCACTGGGCACGTCCAAAAACTGTAAGGTGCCACCGGCGGCGGTGATAATGCCGTGACTGACCGATAAACCGAGACCGGTGCCAGCTCCAGCTTGTTTGGTGGTAATAAAGGGTTCCATGATGCTATCTCGCAGATTTTCTGGGATACCCAGTCCATTATCAGTCACCGTGATCTCAAGGTGATCGACGCCACAATGCAGGGCGATAACAATATGTCCCGCCAGGGTGCTGTTGGTATTTTTACGATGATCAAGAATGGAGTCTTTTGCATTTCCAATTAAATTTATAATGACTTGCTCAAACTTAGTCAGGTTGCACGGCAGGATCACAGGTTCCGTTAAATCACCGATGGTGAGTGCAATATTGTCGACCTTGAGGGTTTGCACACTCATTTGAGCGCTGTTTTCAAGCGCCACCTGGGGATCACAGTAGTTTTCTGTATCGTCGGCTTCTCGCCCATAAAGCAATAGCTGTCGTACAATATTTGCTGCACGTTCAATTTGGCTATTGATCCGCGTCAATGAGTCCTCAGATTTGTCGTCTAGCACTGAGGTTTTCATCAAGTAGTTGCGCAAATTGACAGTGGCAAGACGAATAACGTTAAGAGGCTGGTTGATTTCATGGGCTATGCCTGCGGCGAGCTCTCCAATCGAGGCAAGTTTTGAGGATTGAATCAGCTGCAACTCTTGTGCTTTTTTAGCGGAGACATCTTGTAGGGTTGCGCATAGGTACGACTCTTTTGACGTTGGGTGATCCATTAGAAATAGAGAGTAGCTAAGCCAAGTCTTTTTTCCGTTAACTGTAATCAGCCGCTCCTGCAAATGCTCGGGACTTCCACTGAGCACCTTTGCTATTGAGGTTTCTACTATTGAGCGGAGTTCTGGCTCGAGGGTCGTTATGATATTTCTTGACTCTAAGTCAGTTCGAGAAACCCCCAAGAAATCTAAGACCTGTTGGTTGGCAAACACGACCTGGCCACTGGTCTTCAAAATAGCAACTCCGAGGTCGGCTGCACTCGCGAATGCTTCAAAAAAACGCGCATCTTGTCCTAAGTTTTGTAAGATTTTCCTCTGTTCTGAAATATCGCGTGTCAGCCCTTCTATCGCGATGGGAATATTCTGTGCGTCAAAAATAAGCTTGGCCGTTGTGGCTACCCAGAAATTTCCTTTAGGCCCTCGCATTTCAGCTTCAAAGTTGTCGACAGCGCCCTCGCCCTCAGCGAGGGCAGCCATAAAGCGCTCCCTACCGTCAGGTTCAACGTAATAGTCGCCAAGTTTGACGTTCATAATTTCTTCTACGCGGCC
>JAQWYY010000219.1 GCA_029253705.1 Luminiphilus sp.
TAACGTTACGGGACAGCCCGTGGGATCCGCTCAGCACCAAGCTACCCATGCGTGAGCAACTGTCGGCATATTTATGGTGGCCTATATTCCTTGACCGATCGGTCACTTTGTCTGCTCCCCTAGACCCCGAGGCCTTTCTGCCCTTTGCTGACACAATCTCTGGCTCGCGTTGGCCAGGGGTCAATGGTGCGCCACCGCCCCAACAATAGCGGAGTCAGTGCGTTTTGGAACTTGAGCAGCGTATTCAGTGTCTTGAGGACATTGAGGCCATAAAGCAGCTCAAAGCTCGCTGGTGGTTTTCCTGTGATACGCGGGATACCGCCGGTATGCGGGCTTGCTTCGATGAAAATAACTTTGAAATCGACTTTGGCTTTATCGGCCGTTTTACAGACATGGACGCTTTTATAGCCGTTTTTGAATCTCTAGCCTGCCATCCTACTCATATTGATATGCATCATGGTTTAGCTCCTGAAATAGCAATAAAAGACACGCACACCGCCGAGGGTCGGTGGAGGATGCGCTTTCAGTTGCTCGAGACCGAACTGAAGCAGGTGCAACTCATGAGCGGCTATTATGAAGACCAATACGTCAAACTTGAGGCCGGTTGGAAAATGCGTCGGTCGAAATACACGCTTATGTCCAACCTTCACCTACAAAATTCTGATGCCGGCCTAGGCATTGTCCAGATTGGTGCAGGACCGGGGCTTGTTGGTGAAGGCAACACCTCCGGATGAGCAGCGATATCAGCATTGAATCGAGAGCTCGCGCAACTTGGCACCAATTTTGTGATGCGCTGAAAGAAGCCGGTGACCTTCTGATTGAACCCGGCGTGCCACAAGATGAGCAAACTCAAGCGGATGGCCTTCGTTATTTGTCACGCATGGCACGCGCCGCGTTGGAATGGTACGTGGAGTTTAATGACCCAGCGTTCCCGGTGCTCTATAGACCCGCCCATGAAACCATTAAGCTGGGGGCAGACAATCCTGACAATCTGTACCAAAAAGCTGTCATTGATGGGCGATACGAGTATCTCCTTAAGGGCACACGCGGCAGCGTTGACTACATCAGTATGGCCACCAGCCGAGGCAGTTATGCTGAAAACTTTACGCAGGTAGAAACAGGATTCCTCGATGGCAACACGCTGGCAGTAGGCGCTGACGGCACGTTTGAAGTTGTCATCAGCCAGAAGCAACAGACGGGCAACTGGCTGACCGTCAGCGAAGCCAGTGAATCTTTACTCATACGACAAACATTTCGACATCGCGATAAAGAGACGCCAGCGGAAATTACCATAGAGCGACTCGACCGTTATGCCACGCCAGAACCGCTCGAACTTATGACCGCTATCGCGCACTTCGAAAAGGCCACAGCTTTCTATCGCAATACCACGCGAATGTTTGCAGATTGGAGCCAGAAAATCTCACAGCACCCCAACACACTGCCGCTCTGGGACCAAGCCTTTTGCCAAATGGTTGGGGGTGACCCCAACATTTTGTATTACCACGGGCATTTTAAATTACACAACGAAGAGGCCATGGTCATCACCCTCCCGTCAATTCCAGCGTGTCAAACTTGGAATATTCAAGTCGATAACTACTGGATGGAATCCCTTGATTACCGCTATCACCGCGTGTCCTTAAATCAGGCTCAAGCCAGCGTTAATGACAACGGTAGCGTCACGCTGATACTTACGGCCACTGATCCGAACTGCGACAACTGGATTTCCACTGCCGGCCATGGCGAGGGTACATTGTGCTTTCGTTGGGTAGGGGCTAAAGATAGTGTCGACCCACAGGTGGCAGTCATGCCTGTGGGTGATATTGGAAACCTGAAAAATCTCGAGACGTCCTCGATCTAATGTTAAGTATCGACGAGATACTGGTTCAGGGGCTTACACGGTCTTCAAGCACCGGCTACGAGGACACGGGATTCATAAAGCCGCTCACCGCGCTAATTGACGCACTCAATGCAGAAGCCGACCTTAATACGGCGGGCGTAGCGTTTCACCAGTTGCGCTTACAGGGCTTATTACAAAACCGCAAAGCCCTTGAGGACTGGACGAAAAAACACCCCGAAATAGCAGATGAAACCCTGCTCGCACCCATTGTTATAGTGGGTTTACCCCGTACCGGTACAACATTACTCCACAGAACCATTGCCACTGATACCGGCCTGATGGCACCTCTTTGGTATGAAGTGCGGCAGCCCGCACCCATCGACATGAACTTTGTCTCGGACGATGGTCGAATAGCGATAGCCAAGGCTGAAGTCGACGCCATGCTAGCCGCCATGCCAGGCCTCGCTGCGATTCACCCTATCGATGCAGTTGCGCCCGATGAGGAGATCATGTTGCTCGAACACTCATTCATTAGTACGGTGCCCGAGTGTTACGCCTGCATTCCCAAATACGGAGAAGCGCTTTACGCGCAAGATCCCTCAGCGAGCTACGATTATTTGTATAAAATGCTGCAATTTTTGCAGTGGCAGAAGCGTCAAAAGGGCGACCTCGGCCGGCGTTGGCTGCTAAAAACGCCGCATCACCTGCATTATCCACAGCAGCTCTTCCAGACTTTTCCAGATGCTGTGGTGATTCAAACGCACCGGCACCCAAGCGAAGTCATGCCCTCCTACGCCAGCATGATGTGTGAATTAGCAGCCCCTTTTGCCAACAACCTAAACAAACAGACTCTGGCAGATCACTGGGTAAAAAAATGGCAACAGGGCCTAGCCGCAACGCAGCACTATCGAGATCTGCACCCTGATGCGCCCTACTTTGATCTTCAATTTCAAGATTCAATTCACGAACCAGAATCAGTACTGAGCCAACTCTACGCGTTTGCCAATTTGGAGCTCACCGATCAGACTCTTCAAGAAATGCAGCGCTGGCGGGAATTCAATCAAAGAGAAGCGCGACCGGAACATCACTACACCGCTGAAGAGTTCGGTTTAAATTCCGAGCGCCTGAACACGCAATTTGCCCCCTACATCACTCGCCATATCGATCGCTAAAGCATCAGTTAGCAGGCGTACAGAGTAGCGCACCCATTTAGCCCAACCCTTCGACAAAGTTCTTAAGTGCATAGGCGGTATCGTCGAATGCCCGCTTAACCCATGGTCCAGCAAAGCGCATAACGTGGATACCGTAAGGCCCCAAGAAGGCGTCTGTTGAATAATAAACACAGCCTCCATGCTCATCCGGCTCGATAATTTGATCGCGCCGGGCTGGATAAGGCCATGCATCAAGCCAGGGGGCAGACCATGCTATGCAGTGCGGCGGGTTGACCTCGCAAATCGTCTCAACGTTATCGAAGTAGTCACCCGGTATTAGATAGTTTTTGAGCTTCATTGTTAACGGCTCTCCTACCGCCAGGACACCCTTTGCTTCAACACAAAACGGGTTCCACTCGCTGTAGCCGTCAAAATTTACCAGCACGTTCCAAACCTGCTCCGGTGGCGCAGCAATGTGCACTTTCTCAGAGGAAACAACGGCCTCCGGGTCAAATGCTAATCTCGTGTCTTCTGCCATTGCCAATCTCCTTAGGGTGCCATGTATTCGCCGCCGTTGACGTCTACCGAAGCCCCCGAGACAACCCGCGAATAATCTGAAAGGAACATGATGACGGCGCGGGCGCAATCGACTTCCGGGGGAATCTCACGCAGGGGAATTCGGTCAGTAATACTCGCCATAACCACTTCACGATCAGCACCTGCAGCCACCTGCTGATCTATATAGCCATACACCGGCGCTCCGCCGATCCAGCCCATACGTAAGGCATTGACTCGGATACCCATTGGCCCGAAGTCATTGGCCATATGCCGCGTAGCCGCATTGAGGGCACCTTTAGCCGCTGCATACATCGCTTCTCCAGAAAACGGTTTTACCGTGGACAGTGTCGATATATTGACAATAGAACCGCCGCCTACCGCACGCATAGGAGCCAAGCACGCTTGTGCCATGCGAATCGCTCCCTGACAAACGACATCAAACACAGCGCCAAATTTTTCAGAATCAGCGGCGTCCATACCGGCCCAATCACCGTGTACGTAGGCGCTGTTCACTAAACCATCGACTTTGCCAAAAGTTTCAACAGCCAGTGTCACCAGGGCCTGACATTGATCTTTAGAGGTCACGTCGGTTTTTTGCGCCAGAGCAGCACCTCCACTCGCCTCAACATCCGACACGACTGACGCTAGAAACTCTTGATTTCTCGCCCCTAAAACAACCTTCGCACCTGCGGCCGCAGCCTCCAAAGCCAGGGTTCTTCCTAGCCCCGGTCCCACCCCGCTAATTACGATCACTTTATTTGCCAACAACATTGTAAAAACCTCCTACCCAACCCAATGGACCACGCGCGATCTGATTAGCAACCATCTCACAAATTAGCAAGCCTCGACCATCAGCCATTAGGAGATAGACAGAATAATGCGGCCCTGCCATGCTTGACTTCAATAAACCGAGTGATAACAGAATATGGAAACGAAACAACGGGTTGCGTTAGTTACTGGTGCTGCGGGTGGTGTTGGCCAGTCCACGGTGGAAAAACTCGCGGCTGAGGGCTGCATTGTCATTGGCACCGATATTCGGGCTATTGAAGGCACCCCACCAGAGGGCGTAATTTATCGACAACACGACGTGACAAGCGAAGGGGACTGGCAGTCTCTGGCGACATGGCTCGAAGAAGAATATGGCCACCTCGACATACTCGTCAATAACGCCGCTATCCTAATGGCTTACCACATTGAGGAGCAGTCCCTAGAAGACTTTAATACCATCATGCAGGTTAACTGCACCTCGATATTTCTAGGCATGAAAGCACTGCTTCCGCTCATGAAAAAGAGCGAGGCCGCGGCCATTGTTAACATGTCCTCGACATCTGCCGTAGGCGGATATCCACACTTTGCAGCCTATGGTGCCACCAAAGCTGCGGTGCGAAATCTCACCGTGAGTACGGCAGTTTACTGCCAGACCAATGGCTTCCCCATTCGGTGCAATTCAGTGCATCCCGACGGCATCTTCACCGACATGATTACTCGTATGCAGGGGAATTTCCCTGAAATGGACCCCGAGAAAGGCGCCCGAGCCATGGAGTTCGCCTGCGAGCCTGCAGCCGTCGCCGACGTCATCAGCTTTTTGGCCTCTCACGGTGCGCGACATATCAATGGCGCAGAAATCAGAGTCGACAACTCATCAACAGTTCAGGTGCCCTACTTCTAATTTGCTGGAAAACCGCAGCCATTGTTGTGAAAAGCGTCAAATTGGGTCAAATAGACGTGTTTGGGGTGAGCAAGAGGGTTGAATGCCTGATAGTCCATTTGCTGTATGTCATTTAAAGCAGTTCCGCGACACAATTGGGACATCGATAGTGTAAATTGCCGATGTCCCGCAAAAAACTAAAAATAGAGGTCGATTTCATGAAGCCATCCATCCAGAAGTCCCTACTCACCACAGCG
>JAQWYY010000177.1 GCA_029253705.1 Luminiphilus sp.
TTTTATGATACGGTTGATCGAGAGGTTCTGTCAGAGAACACTTTCTTACGCTCGTTTTGGAGTTGTATTTACCCCTCGGCGCGTCGGGACAAGTAGCGGGCTACACTACAGCAGGCGCAGAGGAGCTTCATTCATGGCCGCCATTTGCTCTCTGAGTTCGAGAATGTGATCACCCCAAAAACGCTCTTGCCCAAACCAAGGGAATGCTCTTGGGAACGCTGGATCGTCCCAGCGTCGCCCCAGCCAGGCGGCATGATGCATGATTCGCAATGTTCGCAGACCTTCTACCCAACGCAACTGCCGTGGATCGAAATCGTGAAATTCTTCGTAACCTGCGATGAGCTCCGCGAGCTGTTGCTCTCGATGGTGGCGTTCGCCATTCAAGAACATCCAGAGATCCTGAACGGCAGGGCCCGATATACAATCATCGAGGTCGACGAAATGAGCGGTATCGTCCCGCCATAGAATGTTGCCGCAGTGGCAATCACCATGAATACGCTGCAAGTCGGAGGCTGTCATGCCCGACAGTAGGTCTCGTGCTGCTTGCTCGCAGTCTAAGGCTAGGGTGGTGTAGGCCGCCTGGAGGTCTCGTGGAATAAAGTGCTCGCTGAGAAACTCACGACTGGCTGTCGCCATACGCTCTAGATCCAGCTTAATTCGATGCTCAAAGGCCTGTGCCGCACCCACCCGATGAATGCGTCCCAATACATTGCCCAACTGATATAAATGTTCGAGATTATCCAGTTCAGGGGGGTGGCCCCCCCGACGTTGAAACACCGTAAAACGCTGGCCAAGGGCTTTGTGAAGCGTCGCCCCATTTTTAATTTCGGGCGCTACGACAGAAATATCGTGTTCGACCAGTTCTAGAGCAAATCGGTGCTCTTCTAAGATTTGTTCGTCCGACCAGCGCTGCTCTCGATAAAACTTCACGATGACCGGCACCTCATCGTCAATCCCAACTTGATAAACCCTATTTTCATAAGAGTTCAGGGCGATCAGGCGCAGATCACAGCGATAGCCCACGGTTTCGACACAGTCGACAACAGCATCGGGAGTCAGTGCGTCATAAGGGTGGGACATGGCATAAACATCACAGGAAATACCTAGCATAACCTAGCCGCCGACTTGACGGGACAGTCATTGCGCAGGGACTTCTGGTGCCTGAGCTAGACACCATGCGTCGATACGCACTGCACCCGCCCTCGCTAATGTCTTAGCAACCGCCTCTAATGTAGCTCCGGTAGTGACAACATCATCAATGATTAGCAGGGACTGGTTGGGGAAAGAGGCCCGAGTGGTGTAACGCCCTCGGCTACTAACAAGCCGTTGCTGGCGGTCTATATGGTGCTGGGCTTTTTTTCTGGGGCTGGCTCGAAGACTATTTATCACAGGAGTTCGACGATGAGATTTTTGTTCAAATGTCAGGCTTAACACCTGCGCTAGTAGCCTGCTTTGATTGTAGCCTCGGTCCCACCGGCCCCGCCAATGCATGGGTACCGGAACCAGACCATGGTAGCGCTCTCTGATGGGTGCTGTTTCCAAGGCCAGTTGCACCAGTAAGTAAGTTAATTCAACAGCCCCCTTGAATTTCCAGCGATGAATAAGGTCTTTCGTTACACCACTGTATTCCAGCCCTGCTTGAACAAAGTGCAGCGCTGTATCGCTATGGCTATGGCTATGGCAATAGCTGGACAGGGCAGATCCCGGTTGTCCGCACCGTGGGCAAGCCCAGGGGTTACGGCGAATAGAATTGAGGCAAGCGTGGCAAAGTAGGTCTGCAGATTGACAGGCGGCAAGGCAAATCAGGCAATGACTGGGTAGGAAGTCTTGTTGCAGCGTCTGCGCTAGTCGATGAATCCACACGGATTATCACCTCGCTTAAACGCCTTAATGTGCGTTAAAGCACCGGTCGTGTGGAACATCCCATTCATTCACGTCCGACATTTGCTAGGATTGGATCTGGTCTTAGAACAGGGCAAGTGGCATGACCGAGTCTATGCACGCATCAAAGTCGAAAGGCTCTGACGAAAACGAACGGCGCCTTTATCCAGAGGATCAGGCCAAGGTAGATACCTTTCTCAAATCGGGTGTCAATTCTGTAGAGCGCAAACCCTTCAGGCCAATAATCATGATCTTATTGTTGGTTGCGGTGGTCACCGGTTTCAGCTTGCTCAGCCAGGGAATAGCTCTTTGGGCGGGGATTTACTGACCTTACGCGCGTTAGTTTTATAATGTTGCTGCGCAACAACGACTAGTCACCGTGGTTACGATTATTTGTTAGCTGAACATGCTGAAGAACTCTCCGATATTATTCTCACTGGCTCAGGTATTCTGGACTGCAATCTTGTAGCGTCACCAAATTTCTCTAGCCTTCGCAGTGGTTTCTGCTAAAGCTGAATAATGCCAAAAGGTGTGGTTTTAGGCTGCCCTACTTACATGTTGATTTGGTTTGTAGAGGGATTGCTTAGAAGCTGAGGGTCTGTATCAACGTAAACACCCAATTCTGGAGTGTCAGTAGCCGGTGTGAGAAGGTAATCTAGGGCCATGAAATACAGATATGTCCCTCTTTGGGACTGGAGAGCGCGTCGATGCTTCTTGTGCTGAAGAAGGTAGCCAGAAAAGCAATAAACCTTCCGCGATGGACCGTCAGAAAAATTATAAACGTGCTGCGATGGATTGTTATTAAAACTATCCACCTACCGCAGTTGTTTCGGGCTGCACATTACTGGTGGTCGCTAACTAATGTGGCCGAATTTCAATTTCTTAAGGATCGATGCCCCCTGTGTAGGTCTCACTTTTTGCTCAAACTCAATAGCAGCGAAACGGGAGTCCGTTGTATTAGCTGCCAGGCTGGCGTGGTTCAAATGTCTATTATTTTGGCGGTGCAAAAGTACGCTAAAAATCTCAAGTCACTTGATGCCTACGAGCTCTCATCGGGAGGCCCAGTCGTAACTTTCTTAAAAGGCAACGCCGGGTCATTAACGCTCTCCGAGTATTTTGATGATGTTAGGCCTGGAGAGCTGAAAGGCGGCGTTCTCTGTCAGGACATACAGGCATTAACCTTTAATGACAATTTGTTTGATCTCTGTACGTCAACCGAGGTTTTCGAACATGTCCCTGATGACACGAAGGGGTTTCAAGAAATCTTCCGTGTTTTAAAAAAGCAGGGTGTGCTGGTTTTCACTGTGCCTATTAACCTTGCGGGGGTTACGCTTCAAAGAGCAGTCATCAAAAATGGTGAACTGGTGCACCTTGAAGAACCTGAATACCACGACGATGCTATTCGTGGGAAAGGTAAGGTGCTCGCTTACCGCACATACGGCACCAATATTGTTGCACAGCTAAAAAATACTGGCTTTGAAGACGCTCTCATCGACGAAACATTTAAAGACAAGCTTTTTGGTCATGGTCGCGCAGTTGTGGTGGCGTTTGCAGGAAACAAGGCAGCACGCAATAAAGGTTATTCACCCACAGAGTCAGTCCAGCCGTGAGGTTTAAACGGTTTCTCAAAATTCAGTAATCGCGTTGCAGAGTTTTTGGTTTAGATAATCCAGTCATGGGCTGCTGCGGCCCATTGCTCTGCGAATGATTTTTCGGTCACTGTTATAGCAAGCACCATTGAGAGGCTAAACGATAGGCTCTCGGGACACTTTTCGCCTGTTACTGAAATACCAGAGGCGAAAAAGTTTTGAGCCACAGAATCGTCGATAACTTCAAGCTCGCTGCTGGTACGAGGGCGGCTGAGGGTAATGTAGTGATCGTCATAAGCTTCCAAGCGTCCAACGATCTCACCGTGCGCGGTGACCAGTGTTACGACTGTGCCAATATCCACGGTAACTCTCCAAGGTTGCCGGTGGTGTTACCATCATAAACCTTTGGAGTTGTGGTGACTGCTACTTGTCCGTGTTTATGTGATAAGTGTTCACTTTCACTTGGTCGTGGGTTGGTTTGTCAATCGCTGGCGTTATTTTCGTCGCATTTTGCCATTAGCTGGAATTTTTTTAGCGGTTAAACACGAGTGTCAGAGGCAGTTAACTATGAGTGGTATTATAAAAAGCGTCACGCTGCTGTTGTCCTGGTACGCGTTTCTTCATGCACTGACCTTAATAGCGATTCTATTTGTCCACTTCGTGCTAGATATAGACATGAAAATTCTTGGGGAGCCGGGCAAGTTATTAGAAATTTACTTCCTTGAGCTACTCGGTAGAAATACAGCGATCTGCCTATCACCCGGCATCTGGTTAGGACTGCGTATTGTGACGGGTGCTGCTCGAATACTCCCTTGGAGGCAATGACTGGCCCTAGGGCTTCGATCTGTTGGTGCAGCTCATCGAAACTCTAT
>JAQWYY010000260.1 GCA_029253705.1 Luminiphilus sp.
GCTGCCTGTCGAGGCAGCGCCATTTTAAAGGGCCGTGATCCGTCACAGCAGGATCAGATGGCAGCTTACGGCCGGCATTTAGGCATTGCCTTTCAAATGATTGACGATGTCCTCGACTACACCGGCGATCCCCAAGTCACAGGAAAGCAAGTCGGAGACGATCTCAATGAAGGCAAACCAACACTCCCGCTGATTCACACAATGGCATCGGGCAGCGCCGATGATGCCGCGATCGTTCGGGACGCGCTTTCCCAGAAAAACAGTGAAAATCTTACCGGTGTGATCGCAGCCGTACACCGCTCGGGTGGTATTGACTATACCCGTGAGCAAGCTGTGCTCCATCAACAGTCAGCTCTGGCTGCGCTGGATGGCCTAGCCCAGTCAGCGGCTTTGGAGGCGCTGCACGGGTTGGCCGATATGGCTATAAACCGGGAGCGGTAAAACGATCATCATTTGCCGTTAGCACCTTTGAACGCTCTGCACAGGCTGGGTGAGATGGCCTTACATCGGGAACCCCGGAGCAGCCTGCCGGGTTTAGCCCTCCATAAACCTAAGCAGCTCTTCAGTACGAGCCTCCATGAGCGCACGGTTACCACGGCTTTCCACGTTCAACCGGACCACTGGCTCGGTATTAGACATGCGCAGATTGAAACGCCATTCGCCGTTTTCAATACTCAAACCATCGCGATGCTCAACCCGTAACGCGTTCGGTCCGTAGTGCGCTTCAACGGTAGCCAGTAGGGCAGCCGGATCCTCCACGCGACGATTGATCTCGCCTGAGCAGGGGAATTCGGCCTCTCGTGCGGCAACCAACTCGGCGAGGGATTGCTTCTTATCAGACATCAATCCAGCGACCAACAGCCAAGGAATCATGCCGCTGTCGCAATAGGCAAAGTCTCTGAAATAATGGTGAGCGCTCATTTCACCGCCATAAATTGCGTCGACCTCCCGCATCCGCTCTTTGATAAAGGCATGGCCTGTTTTACTGGCAACAGCCTCTCCCCCTGCCGCAGCCACAATGGCCTGAGTATTCCAGGTCAGTCTCGGGTCGTGCACCACACGCTGAGGACCCTGCTGCACCAGAAACGCCTCGGCCAGCAAGCCAACAATATAGTAACCCTCAACGAAATCTCCTTGGGCCGTAAAAAAGAAACAGCGGTCAAAGTCGCCATCCCAAGCAATACCCAGATCGGCGCGCTTAGCGCGGACTTCGCTGGCAGTTGCCTCGCGATTTTCCTCGAGCAAAGGGTTGGGAACGCCATTAGGAAAGTGACCATTAGCTTCGTGGTGCACCTTGCTAAATTTAAAAGGCAATTTAGGCTCTAGAGCATCGATCACCCTGCCCGCACCACCATTCCCCGCGTTACACACAACATTGAGTGGCGCAAGATTGGGGACATCGACATAACTCAGCAAATGTTGAATGTAAGGCGACAGTGTCGAGATAGCCTCGTAGCTCCCGGTACTGGCCGAGTCGCGTCCCCGGCGTTGTTCCGTGAGGCGACGAATTTCAGCGAGGCCGGAATCCCCCGAGATGGGTTTGGCGCCTTCCCGAACAAACTTCATGCCATTGTAATCTTTGGGGTTGTGGCTTGCCGTCACAACGATGCCGCCACCAACACCTAAATGATCCGTAGCGAAGTAAATTTCCTCGGTGCCACAAAG
>JAQWYY010000263.1 GCA_029253705.1 Luminiphilus sp.
CAGCGCATTATCAGGGCCCGGGCCTTCGACTATCCAGCGCTCAAAAAGAATATCGCAAGCATCGTCTTGGGATTTTCCAACATTCCAAAGACGTGCGGCGCCCAGCCAAGCTTCATCAACATCTCCGACCGTGCGCTGGGCGCGATAGTAATAGCACTGCAACTCAACATCTCTAGGGGCCCGTTCAGCGACGCCTAAAAAAGACTTCCAATGACGATCTCGACCTTTATGGAGCAAGTATGCATGTCGAAAGCGATCGTGAAGCGGCGTTTCATGAGCCTCCGCTAAAAACGCTTTCGCTTCATGCGGCTTCATATCATGCAGCTGCCCTATGAGGGCCTCATAGTCGAGGTACTGAACCAGAGGGTAATCAGCAAGCTGCGCCCTGATAGCACGATATCGGGGGCCTATCCCCGTTCGTAATTCAGTAAGTGCTTGTTCGTACAATACTCGTTGCTTCGAGTATTTTTCAGATGTTTTGCTGGGAGTTTCCGAAATTTTCGGGGCAGGTACCGATGCCATCACCGAAGCTTCAAAACCGCCAAGCACACAAAGGACCACTATCAGGAGCCCTGCACCACGTGTCACAATTCCATCTACCCTTTTTTTTTGGCCTATCGCCGCTACATGGCGATTGGCACCCCCAATTTCAAATCTCTGGGTTAGCATAGGGATTTGAGCGAAGCTTGCCTACAAAGGTTTTATAAAATAGTGATAAAAGATGCTGTACGTCTCACTCAATTTAGTCACGGTGCTGGATGCGGTTGTAAAATAGCGCCCGATGTCCTTGGAGAAATACTCTCTGGCAGCCAAATCGACCCGGAACACTACCCTAATTTACTTGTGGGTAACCACAGCCGCGACGACGCAGCTGCCATCGATCTTGGCGATGGCCGAGCCGTACTGACCACTACCGATTTTTTTATGCCCATCGTCGACGATCCCTTTGACTTTGGCCGCGTAGCCGCCACCAATGCGATCAGTGACATTTATGCAATGGGGGGCCGCCCTTTGGCCGCCATCGCCATTTTGGGTTGGCCCATCGAAAAATTAGCACCCGCCATTGCCGCCGAGGTCGTCGCAGGAGGTCGCAGCGTGTGCGCCTCTTTGGGCCTGCCTCTGGCCGGAGGACACAGCATTGACTGTCCAGAACCTGTTTTTGGGCTGGCCGTGACCGGAGAGGTCCCTATTGAGCATCTCAAACGTAACAGCACCGGACGTGCTGGAGACCGTTTGTACCTTACCAAACCCCTTGGCATAGGCATTCTTACCACGGCGGAGAAACAGGGCAAACTCAGGGATTGCCACCAAGGTCTTGCGACACAACTCATGTGTCAGCCTAATCAGATTGGACAGCAACTGGCCGCCATTCAGGGCGTCAACGCAATGACCGATGTTACGGGTTTTGGACTACTGGGCCATCTTTTGGAGTTTTGTGAAGGGGGGAGCTTGAGCGCTAAAATCCACAGGCCTGCGGTACCACTCATCGATGGTTTGACCGACTATATTGCCCAAAGCTGCACGCCCGGGGGCACAGCCCGAAACTTTAAGGCCTGCCGAGACCATACAATCGCGTTTAGCGCACTCGATGAATCGATCTTTTGTGACCCGCAAACAAGTGGCGGTCTCCTAATCGCCGTTTCTCCTGAGGCAACGGCAGAAGTTGAGAGACAACTTATTGCTGCGGAACTCCCCCACGAGAGCATTGGCGAATTGTTGCCGATGAGCGGTAGTCTCAGCCAAATTCAGATCACTGGCTGATTGCCGCGTGGCTGATATTGATGATTTTTCCACGCTGTTGCGAACTCAGGTACCACTGATCGACACTCGCGCACCTGTTGAGTTTGAGCGTGGCAGCATGCCTACAGCGACCAATTTACCCCTCATGAATGATGCTGAGCGTGAAGCGG
>JAQWYY010000264.1 GCA_029253705.1 Luminiphilus sp.
GGATCTAGCATGGTGGAAAAATAGTCACCTACAGAGACCGCGACGTTAGTCCCTTCATTGATGTGCCCTGAAAGATGGGGCATATCAAATTTGTCTCCTGTGAAAAAATTCCAAGCCCACGCAGGGTGGGTGGCGAAGCTCCAAATTGAGGACAAGTTCAGCTTGGGTGGTGAGGTAAAGCCAGTGCGAAGATCTCGCTCCCGGTTACCCCCAGTGATGGTGTCCACCGTTAGCGCCATGACGTTAAAATTGGCAGCTCTGGCCCGCTCTAGTAGGGCGTTATTCAGGCCTCGGTCTTTATGAAAATAAAACTGAAAAAGTTTGGGCCCCGGGGCGAGTTCTGCAATTTCCTCCACCGTTACTGTGGCAAGAGATGAGACACCAAACATCGTCCCGTATTCGGTTGCCGCCTTGGCGACCGACCGTTCTCCATCGTGATGAAACAGCCTTTGCAATGCAGTGGGTGCACAATACAGCGGCATATCCAACTTCTGCCCCATGACCTCAACAGAAGTGTCTATGTCGGCGGCGCCGCGAAGCACATTGGGTACCAAGTCGACGTCTTCGTAAGCCGCAGTATTCCTGCGGTATGTGAGCTCGTCATCCGCGGCACCGTCAATATAGTGAAAAATCGGTCCCGGTAAGCGCTTCTTGGCCAGCCGACGAAAATCCGAAAAGTTATGACAGTCATTTAGGTTCATCGCAGCATTACTCAAGATTCTATTTTTTTGCTCGCCAAACATGAGTGCAGAGGGAATCCAGGCAGAAATTAATCCTGTTTCGTCTGCGTTCAAACGATACAGGTCTAAGGCCCTGACAGCATAGCGCGAATCAGGGGCTTAGCAGATACCGTTAATGAGGACTTTTATATTCTGACTAATGTCCGTGGACAAATGTCGACCTAGATAGGGCTTCCTAGGCTTGACCGAGTTCGTGATTATTAATCGTTTGCCGGGCAATAATTGTCGTCTGAACCTCGCTGGCGCCTTCGTAGATTCTTAAGGCTCGAATATCGCGATACAGTGATTCTACAATGTATCCCTTAGTGACGCCCTTACCGCCATGCAATTGTACAGCCGCATCGATAACTTGCTGGGCAGTCTCTGTCGCGTGGTATTTCGCCATGGCAGCTTCCCGAGTGACACGTTCTGCGGCACAGTCTTTTGTCCATGCTGCGCGGTATACAAGCAGCGCACTGGCATCGACGCCCAAAGCCATTTCGCCGATCTTGGCTTGCACAAGCTGCAGGTCACCGAGTTTGCCGCCGAAAATGTCGCGCTCTGCGGTGTAATTCAGAGTTTCATCAAGGGCACGACGGGCCATACCTAGCGCGGCAGCTGCTACCGTAGAACGAAATACGTCCAGAGTGGCCATGGCGATGCCAAAACCTTTGCCTTCTTCCCCAACCAAACTTGCCGCGGGAATTCGGCAGTCGCTAAATTGCAATGTTCCCAGAGGGTGTGGTGCGACCAGATCAATACGCTCTGTGACCTCGAATCCAGGTGTGCCGGCTTCGACGATAAAGCAGCTAATGCCTTTGGCTCCGCCGGCGTCACTGGAACGCGCAAATACCGTGTAGAAGTCAGCGATTCCCGCATTGGAAATCCATGTCTTAGTGCCGTTTAAAACCCATTCATCGCCATTGCGCTGAGCAGAGCAGGTCATGGCGGCAACATCCGAGCCCGCATTGGGCTCAGACAGAGAGAAAGCGCTGATTTTTTGGCCTTTAGCTACGGCATTGAGGTAGTTTGACTGCTGTTGTTCAGAGCCGAATAGCGAGATTGGTCCGCTTCCCAAACCTTGCATAGCAAAGGCGAAATCTGCGAGCGCGCTATAGCGAGCTAATGTCTCTCTGATAATGCAAAGCGTTCGGACATCAAGTTTTTCGTGGTTTCCGCCGCCACTGGCGGGCACCGCATACCCTGCGAATCCAGCCTCGCCTAAAGCCCGCACCAGTGCAACGCAAGTGCCATCGAGATCTTCATGCTCGTTGGCGGTAAGTTCCGCCATGTGTACCTTAGCCCAGGCGTCCAACGTACTTGCCAGTGTTCTGTGATGCTCTTCAAAGAAGGGCCAACCTAGATAACTTGTTTCGCTCATCGTCGTTTCCTCAAGCCGCTCGAGGCGGTTTAGTCGCCTGCGAAGACTGGCTTTTCTTTG
>JAQWYY010000266.1 GCA_029253705.1 Luminiphilus sp.
TACACGCTCCTGATCACCCATTCGCATGACAGTGCCTTTGCCAAACTGCCGTTCAATCTGCGCCATTGCCGCGTCAAGTGCCTTCGCTTTGTTGGGATCCATGCGATTTTCCTCGGGTTGAGATGATGAGTTAAACTACTGTATGTATATTCAGTGTTTTTGCGTTCAGATGCAAGTCACTTTAGCGCTTTCCAGCGCCTCAAAAACTATCGCTAGCGAACACATGTCGTCATAGACGACAGGTTGACCGCAAAACAGGCCTTTACCCGCAGCAAAGCGCGGTTCCAACGGATTGGCTCCCCAGATGCGACAAACGGGGCCCCCGCACTGCCAGCACCTTGCCAACCATGCCCTCCCGGACCCGTAAATTGTTCAGACTAAAGCTCGGTCCCCGCGCTAAAAAGTGAGGGGAACTCAAAGGGGTAACCCTAATAAAGTATTTGTGCCACTGGATTTTCCGTATCTCCGATCGCCTCCTGAGGACATAGTCCGTAGAATGCCAATACCAGCCATACATGACCTACCGGACCCAGCTAGCCACTATGTCAGACCCGTCACCACACACGCCTATGATGCAGCAGTATTTGGCAATAAAACGCGAACATCCGCACGAGTTGTTGTTTTATCGCATGGGGGATTTTTACGAACTTTTCTACGACGATGCCAAAGTAGCCGCGGAAGCCCTAGACATTACCCTTACCGCTCGGGGCAAGTCAGCAGGACAGCCGATACCCATGGCCGGCGTGCCCTTCCACGCCGCAGAAAATTATCTGGCGCGTTTGGTGCGCAGCGGGTTTGCGGTGGCGATTGCCGAGCAAATTGGCGACCCCGCCACCAGCAAAGGGCCCGTCGAGCGCAAAGTCACACGTATCGTAACCCCCGGCACCCTCACTGACGAATCCCTGCTTGACGCCCGCAATGACGCACTGCTGCTTGCGCTGTATCAAGAACATGGGCGGTCAGGGCTCGCCTGGGCAGATATTTCCAGCGGTCGTTTTGTGATTACCGAGGTCAGCAACAACGAAGCCTTACTAGCCGAGCTTGAGCGCCTGTCGCCGGCTGAAATTTTAGTCGCAGAGGGTAGCTTCCATACCGGCTTAGAAGGTCGAAGCGGCGTGCGGCAGCAACCACCATGGCAGTTTGATACAGCCGCCGCGAGGCGTGCTCTGAATGCCCAGTTTCAAACTCAAGATCTTCGGGGGTTTGGCTGTGAGGACCTTGAACTAGGCCTTGCCGCAGCCGGGTGCCTACTTGACTACTTAAAAGATACCCAACGAGGCAGCCTGCCCCACATTCGAGGAATCCGCGAAGAAAAACTCACTGAGACCGTACTGCTTGACGCAGCAACCCGCAGGAACCTCGAAATAGATCGCAACCTTCAGGGGGGGGAGGAGCACACTCTATTTTCTGTTTTTGCGACAACCGTTACCGCCATGGGTACACGGCACCTTCGCCGCTGGCTGCATCGCCCCATTTGTACGGTTGCCGAGCTCACCGCCAGACAAGAAGCGGTCAAGGACCTCATCAACGACTATCGCTTCGAGACAGTACGCGCCCTGCTCAAGACCGTGGGCGATGTCGAGCGTATTTTGGCGCGGGTCGCCCTGGGTTCGGCGCGCCCCAGAGACCTCACCCGCCTGTGCGACAGCCTGAACGCACTGCCCCAACTCAGAGCAGAACTCTCGAGCATTGGTGTGCAACACTCTCACCGACTGGCTGCAACTGCCGAGGCGCTAGGCGATTTTCCTGAGTTAGTGACGCTGCTAACCAAAGCTTTGATCGAAAATCCCCCCGTAGTGATTCGAGACGGGGGTGTCATCGCCGACGGCTACGATGAGGAGCTCGACGAACTGCGCAATATCTCGCGCAATGCCAGCGAATATCTCCTAGAAATTGAACAGCGTGAGCGGGAGGCCACAGGGCTCAACACGTTAAAAGTTGGCTACAACCGCGTCCATGGCTATTACATAGAGATCTCACGCGCACAATCGGACGCTGCTCCCGATACCTACGTGCGCCGACAAACGCTTAAGAACGCCGAGCGCTTCATTACGCCTGAACTCAAAGCCTTTGAAGATAAGGCCCTCTCGGCGAAATCTCGGGCTCTCTCCCGTGAAAAGTTTCTCTACGAAGCCTTAGTCAAAGAATTGCAGCAGCAGCTGGCGCCACTGCAAACATCGGCCGAGGCGTTGTGCAATCTTGATGTCTTCGCCTGTTTTGCTGAACGGGCCCTGACGCTAGACCTGGTCTGCCCCGAATTCACCGACACCTTATTGCTGGATATCGAAGCCGGCCGTCACCCTGTTATTGAACAAGTGCTCGAAACACCTTTCATTGCCAACGGCACCCGGCTCGACGCGCAGCGGCGTATGCTGCTAATTACAGGCCCCAACATGGGGGGAAAATCTACCTATATGCGACAAACAGCGCTCATTGCGCTGTTGGCGCACGTCGGCGCATTCGTCCCTGCGAAGCAGGTTCAGCTGTCACCCATCGATCGAATTTTTACCCGCATTGGCTCATCGGACGACCTTGCCAGCGGCCGCTCAACCTTTATGGTGGAAATGACCGAGACTGCCAATATACTGCACAACGCCACGCCTCGGAGTCTCGTTCTTATGGATGAGGTCGGCAGAGGAACCAGCACTTACGATGGTCTCAGCCTTGCTTGGGCGGCCGCGGTTGCTCTGGCAACACAAGTCCGTGCCTTTACCCTATTTGCTACCCACTATTTCGAACTCACACACCTGCCTGAGCAGCACGACGCCATGGCCAATGTCCATCTAGACGCCACAGAACACGAGGACCATGTCGTTTTCATGCACAATATTCAGGAGGGGCCTGCTAACCGAAGTTTCGGCCTGCAAGTGGCCAAACTGGCCGGTGTCCCCGACAACGTTCTCGCCCTCGCCCGGGACAAACTCAAACAGCTGGAAACTGGAAAAATACAAGTTGAAGCCGTCATACCTCCCTCTCAAAACGATTTTTTCGCAACCCCCAACGCGCACCCAGTGATAGAGCAACTTAAAAGTTTAAGCCTTGATGAGGTCTCACCGAGGGTCGCACTAGAAATTCTGTACGAACTTCGCAAACAGTTGTAATTGGCGTATTTCAAATCGACGCAGAAGGCCGTATCCTTGCGTCGGACCAACTGGAGATGAGTAGGCATGACCTTTGTTGTAGGCGAAGACTGTATCAACTGTAAACACACCGACTGTGTAGAAGTATGCCCAGTAGACTGTTTTTACGAGGGGCCCAATTTTTTGGTTATACACCCCGACGAATGCATTGACTGCGCGTTGTGTGAGCCTGAATGCCCCATTGATGCGATCTACTCAGAAGACGAGCTACCCGCAGGGCAAGAGCAGTTCCTAGAGTTAAATGCTGAGCTAGCCGACATCTGGCCCAACATCACTGAGAAAAAGCCCGCCTTGGAAGATGCCGAGGCTTGGACTGGAAAATCAGACAAACTGCCGCTGTTGCAACGTTAATCGCGTTTGCCAAGACAAACCAAAAAGCGTTGTGCCAGAGGATCTTTAGACGGGGCTGTCCTGTGGTGTCGAGTTCTAACGACGAGGTAGCAAGCGCAGTGGATCAACCGGCTGCCCTTTACGGCGAATCTCAAAGTGCAACTTGACAGTATCTGTACCACTGCTGCCCATCCGGGCTAGCTGCTGTCCGGCACGGATATTGGCACCCTCAGCGACCAACATCACGTCATTGTGCCCATAAGCACTGAGAAATTGATCATTGTGTTTAACGATTAGTAACGCACCGTACCCCTTCAGGCCGGTGCCCGCATACACAACCACACCTGCAGCCGTGGCATACACCGGATCGCCACGCTGACCAGCAATATCGATGCCCTTATGAAGCACGGCCGAATAGGCACGCTCCACCGGACCCTTGCCTGGCCACAACCAGCGAGTCACTGGTCCCAGCGTAGGCGCCTCGCCGCCAACTACCGCTTTAACCTGTGGGGTTGGCGCCTTAGCCACGGGTATCGCTTTGGTCGGAGGTGGACTAGAAGTCACTTTAGACGGCGTTGCCCCTGGCCCACTGGCCTTAGCAGCAGAAGTTGATACTGAACCTTTGGGCGCTGCCGGCTGAGGTTTCGCTGCGGGTTGAGTCTGCAATTGGGGTTGAGACACTGGCTTTTGTTGCGACTTGGACCTAACCTCAACCGCCTTTGGTACTGGCGGATGAGATAAAGCGACCGTTTCCGACCCGTCGACCACAGAGCCTGCTACAGGATCGATAGTGCTAAGGGTTTGCCCGGGGAAAATCAGATAAGGGGGCGCAATGTCGTTTGCTCTGGCCAATAATCGATAATCAGCACCGAGACGAAAAGCGATTGCATATAGCGTATCGCCCTCTTGCACAGTGTACGGCTCACCATGGTCAAGGGAGCCTCCGTACTTGGGAGCGTGGGCTAGCTCAGGGGTTACGGCGCCGCTACCGCCCTCAAGAGTAACACCCTGTCGAGTTTCAATAGGCGCCGGTGGGTTGTTGGAACAACCCAACAGTAAAGCGATCGCCAGATAGCATAGCCTTGGCCATGGGACGGGCATGCTACTGGGGCACATCCGTAGCCCGTGTTACTGCTGAGCGGCCCGCTAACCTATGCAGTGAAATAACCAGGCCGGCACCCAACACCGCGCTTAGTAGGCAGCCTAGCAACTGACTATCCCCCGTAATTTCCTCGTAGTAGGCCGGCCAGACCGGTGCCGTTTGAGTTGGACGAGCCTCGCCATCGCTGCCGATCGTCGACTGCAGCACCTGTTGCCAGGGCCATAAAATAATCAGAGAGCCCATTAAAAATCCGACCAACAGTGACAGGGTAGCGGTGCGCGCTCGGTCCAACACAAAAGTCAGAAAACGACTAAAAATTATCAGGCCAATGCCGCAACCTGCAGCAAAAATCATTAATGGAATCAATTCTCGGTCGGCCACCGCCGCGATAATTGGCCCGTACATGCCAAGCAGCAGCAAGATAAAGCTGCCTGAAATACCCGGTAAAATCATAGCGCAAATGCCAAATAAGCCCGCCACGAAAAAACCGCCCAAGTGTTGAGGGAAACTGATTCCTGAGCCCAAACCCAGCAGAAACATCGCGGCAACTCCCAGCAGCGACATCATGACAACCGTCGGGGTGAAACGCGTAATTTCAGTGCGTATAAGTGTCAGGCTCGATACCAAAACCAAACCACAGAAAAACGACCAAACCAAAAGTGGCTGTGTCTCCAGCAATATTTTTAGTGTACCTGCTAAGCTAAAAATGGCCGATGCGATACCCAGTGCAAGTGGCAGCAAAAATGCACCATCAATGTGCCGCCAAAACGCCGACCATTGCCCGCGCAACAGCAAGCGCACGGCTGCCGTATTGACCGAAGTTACCGCGCTCAAAAGCCGTGGATAGATGCCGGTAATTAGGGCTACCGTGCCACCCGAGACTCCCGGCACAAGATCCGCGGCCCCCATCGCAGCACCTCGGAGAAAAACACCCCAGCTCGAGATGGCCATTAGCGCTCGACCCCCGGCAACATTGGCACAAAATTAACCGGCTCCACGACTTCAGTTTCAAAGCCCGACTCGGTCGCGTGAACCACAGTCAAATCTTGTGCCTGATTACCCACGGGCATAATCAATCGGCCACCCATAGCTAACTGCTCCAGCAGTACCGATGGCACCTGATCAGGCGCGGCAGCCGATAAAATGACGTCAAAGGGGCCTTTGTCTGGCCAGCCCGCTAGACCATCACCGAATCGCAGCTGAACATTGCGCAACCGCAGATCTCGGAAACGCTTGCGCGATCGATCAGAGAGGCCCTTGATTCGCTCCATCGCAAAAATTTCGCCCGCAAGCTGCGCCAGTATGGCCGTTTGATAGCCCGAACCACTGCCAATCTCGAGGACTTTTTGCGGTGTGCCATTGGCTATTGCTAGCTCAGTCATTTTGGCCACAATATAAGGCTGTGACAGCGTTTGGTTCCAGCCAATAGGCAGCGCAGTGTCTTCATAGGCACGGTGGGCAAGGGCCTCATCAACGAATAAATGTCGCGGTGTTGATCGGACTGCCTCAAGGACTGCAGTCGATGTAATGCCCTGCTCAACGAGACGCTGCACCAGTCTCTGACGCGTTCGCATGGAGGTCATGCCTATTCCGTCACGGTCCATTGCTCAGGCCTCTTTATCGGCCTGTGCCGCCAGCAGGACGACAGCGTGACAAGCGATACCCTCTTCTCGCCCAATGTACCCCAGCTTCTCTGTTGTGGTTGCCTTAACGTTAATGGCCTGAGGCTCCAGGCCAAGATCACTGGCAATATGTGCCTGCATAGCTTCAGTGTGAGGTGCCACTTTGGGCTGCTGCGCAACAATGGTGATATCAACATTTATGGCCTGCCATTGTTGTGAGTCCAACAAAGCCGCAACCTGCCGCAGAAGCCCACGACTATCTGCATCTGCATAACTTGCGTCGGTATCGGGAAAGTGTTTTCCGATATCTCCTAATCCAGCCGCCCCTAAGAGCGCATCGCAAACCGCATGCAGCACCACATCACCGTCGGAATGGGCAATAAGGCCCGCAGTGTGGGAAATTTTTTCACCGCCTAAAATGACGTGGTCTCCGGGACCAAAAGCATGGACGTCAAAACCATGTCCGATTCGCATCATGTTCGCTTCACCGCCCAAGTTTTTAAATAATACTCAGCAACCCTCAGGTCATCCGGCACGGTTACCTTCAAATTGCAGGAGGGGCCTTCTACGATTTGTACGTCATACCCCGCTTGCTCCATTGCGCTGGCTTCATCAGTTACCGGCAAGCCTTTGTCCAAAGACTGCTCTAGGGCGAGAGAAAGCTCAGACCAGCGAAACATTTGAGGTGTTTGAGCACGCCATAAGCTTTCGCGGTTAAGAGTCTCTTCAACGCGCCGGTCTGGTCCTGCACGCTTAATCGTATCACTGACCCGCTGCGCAAGAAGGCCGCCGACACCACTCGCTTTTATGGCATCAACAAAACGTTGCAAGTCTATTAAGGGCAAACAGGGCCTTGCCGCATCATGCACCAGAACCCAGTCGTCTTGTGCGGCGATACCTGCGAGGCTACGCAGTCCCGAGAGGACTGAATCAGCCCGCTCTGCCCCCCCCGATGCACGAGTTACTCTGGGATCACTGAGGCTCAAAATCTCATCAGCGCGTCGATCTGCTGGATCAACAACGACCACGACACCACGCACATCGGGGCAAGCCAGAAGTGCACGCAGGGCGTACTCAAGAATACTGACTCCCGCAATTCGCAAGTATTGCTTGGGAATTTCTGCCGCCATACGCTGGCCTGAGCCAGCTGCAGGAACCACTGCCCACAAGCTACTCATGGTTGCTCAGACACCGGCTCCGATGGCTCGACGAACTGAAAGTAAGTTTCGTCATCTTTAACAAGGCCCAACTCCTCTCGCGCATGTTGCTCTACGGCTAAATGTCCGTTTCGAAGTTCAAGTACCTGATGCTCTAAACGATCATTGCGGGCCTTTAATTCAGCGTTACGCGCTTTTTCCACCACTATTTTTTCCTGCAGTCGTACGCCCTCTGCGATGCCCCCATCGCCAAACCAAAGCCGGTACTGAAGAAAAACCATCAGACCCATAAGCACGGCAGCCAAAATACGCATCGGCATTAGCCTCGAGTAAACTCGCCACGGCCACGATAGGGCGCTGTTAATCCCAATGCAGCTTCAATCCGCAGCAAGCGGTTGTACTTGGCAACGCGGTCCGATCGGCACAGCGACCCCGTTTTAATTTGTCCTGCCCCCGTCCCCACCGCGAGATCGGCGATTGTGGCGTCTTCAGTCTCCCCAGATCGATGTGATATGACCGCCGTGTACCCTGCTTCTCGCGCCATAGCAATGGCGTCAAGCGTCTCTGACAGAGAGCCGATCTGATTGAATTTAATCAAAATTGAATTGCCAATATTTTCGCGAATACCACGCTCCAATATCTTTGTGTTGGTAACAAATAGATCATCACCAACCAACTGAATGCGATCGCCAAGTTTTTGAGTGAGCGTTGCCCACCCTTCCCAGTCAGATTCGTCTAGCCCGTCTTCAATGGAAATAATGGGATGTTGATGACACAACTCCCCCAGATAATCGGCAAATTCGCTGCTGTTAAATTGCCTGCCTTCGCCTTTAAGATCATAGAGGCCGTCCTTATAAAATTCAGAGGCCGCACAATCAAGAGCCAAGGTGATGTCCGACCCCAGCTTGTACCCCGCCACATCAACGGCCTCGGCAATGACATCGAGGGCCGCCGCATTGGAGGGGAGGTTTGGAGCAAATCCACCTTCGTCACCGACTGCTGTCGCGAGCCCACGAGCAGAAAGCACCTTTTTTAAATGATGAAAGATTTCTGCACCAATCCGCAGCGCATCTGAGAAGGTACCCGCCGCAACTGGCTGAATCATAAACTCCTGTATGTCGACATTATTATCAGCGTGCTCACCACCGTTGAGAATGTTCATCATGGGTACGGGCATCGTCATCTGCTCGTTACCCGATAAATTAGCAATATGTTGATAAAGCGGAATGCCACTAGCCGTGGCGGCCACTTTAGCCGCAGCCAGCGAAACAGCCAAAATGGCATTCGCACCAAATTCACCCTTATTTTCAGTGCCATCTGCATCAATCATGCGCTGATCAATGCCTCTCTGATCACCGGCATCGTGGCCTAGCAGCAAGTCGCGAATGGGTCCATTAACATTGCCTACAGCCTGTAAAACACCCTTACCAAGGTAACGTTTCGGATCGTTGTCGCGTAGTTCCAGAGCCTCTCTGCTACCCGTACTGGCCCCTGAGGGTGCACAGGCAACACCCACTGCCTCATTGTCAAGAGTGACCTCCGCCATTACCGTGGGATTACCCCGTGAGTCCAGTACTTCGAAAGCACGTACATCGACGATCTCGTTCACTTAAGGTTCTCCAGTTATGTTTAGTTTATGGTGAGGTGGGGTAAGGCTTTTGTCATGGCATCGATGGCTTTGATTTGCTCGAGAAAAGGCTCGAGAAGTTGCAATGGCAAGGCGCTAGGACCATCGCATAATGCCTTGTCGGGATCGGGGTGGGCTTCCAAAAACAAACCAGCAAGACCTATCGCCATGCCCGATCGCGCCAATGACAATACTTGTTGCCTGCGACCCCCTGAAGCACTTTGCCCGGGGTCTCGACGTTGCAGGGCGTGAGTAACGTCAAAGATAAGTGGCAAACCTCCAGTGACGCGCTGCATCACCTCAAAACCAAGCATGTCAACAACGAGGTTGTCGTAGCCAAAATTACTGCCCCGCTCACAAAGCAGTAGCCGGTCATTGCCGCATTCACGAAACTTATCCACGATATGGACCATTTGCTCTGGACTTAGAAATTGGGGCTTTTTGATATTTACAACGGCCCCCGTGGTCGCCATTGCCTGTATTAAATCGGTCTGGCGCGCCAGAAAAGCGGGCAGCTGAATAATGTCACAAACCTCAGCAGCGGCAGCGGCTTCATTAGGCGCATGAACATCGGTCAATGTGGGAACACCGAGCGCGCGCTTTACCGCATCGAGTTGCTTCAGGCCCAACTCCAGCCCAGGTCCTCTGTAAGATTTTACCGAAGAGCGATTGGCCTTATCGTAAGACGCCTTAAAGACCAGAGGAATGGATAAGCGCTGACAAACCTCGCGATAATGACCCGCAACATCAACTGCAAACTGTTCGCTTTCGAGTACGTTGACACCACCAATAAGTACGAAGGGCAAATGGTTGCCAAAGTGAATATCGCCGGCAGAAATGGTAACTGGGTTGTTTGCCATGAGTCAGCCTTCGGCCTTTGACGCTGCCAGCTCTTCGGTATAGTGCAGCGCTGCTTCGATGTAACTGGTAAACATTGGGTGGCCGCCCCGGGGCCTTGAAGTGAACTCAGGGTGAAACTGGCAGGCCAAAAACCAGGGGTGCGAGGGCAGCTCGACCATCTCGACCAACTCGCGGTCCTGCGACCAGCCCCCTACACGCATACCTGCAGCTTCAATTTGGGCTACGTAATTGTTGTTAATCTCATAGCGGTGTCTATGCCGCTCACGAATCTCTGATGCACCATAAACCTTGCGGGCAAGACTACCTTCTACTAGGTGGCAAGTTTGGGCCCCCAGTCGCATAGTGCCCCCCAAATCAGACTGCGCATCACGCCGCTCCAAACTGCCACCAGCATCTTGCCACTCGGTGATCAAGGCGACGACAGGGTGGGGTGTTTTAGGCTCCATCTCAGATGAGTGAGCCCCAGTAAGTCCGCAAATATGCCGGCCATACTCAATCATAGCCATGTGCATCCCCAGGCAAATGCCTAAAAACGGGATGCTATTTTCTCGGGCGTAGCGAACGGCTTCAATTTTCCCATTGATGCCCCTATCGCCAAAGCCGCCTGGCACCAGGATCGCATCCAGATTTTCCAACAGTGCCACGCCCTGAGACTCAATATCCTCAGCATCGATATACTGAATATCGACCTTGGTTAGAGTCTGCAGCCCAGCATGGTGAAGCGCCTCATTGAGCGATTTATAAGCATCCGCCAAATCGACATACTTGCCGACCATTCCAACCGTGACGGTGCCCCGAGTTTCACTAAACTCTCTCGCGACAACTTCATCCCACTCTGATAAATCAGCGGCCGGGCTGTCGAGCTGAAACTGCTCAAGCACATAGTCATCAAGACCATTGGCATTCAAGTTCCCGGGGATTTTATAAATGGAGTCGGCGTCGAGCAACGGGATGACCGCCCGGAATTCTACATTCGTAAACAGAGATATTTTACGACGGGCGCCCTCATCGACATCGACAGCGCAGCGGCAGAGAAGGACATCGGGTTGAAGGCCAATCGAGCGCAGCTCTTTGACCGAGTGCTGAGTCGGTTTTGTCTTAATTTCTCCAGCAGTGGCAATGTAAGGAATCAGGGTAAGGTGCATCAGCAGCGCCCGGGTAGCACCCAACTCCAGCTTCAGCTGCCGAACAGCTTCGAGAAATGGCTGACTCTCAATATCTCCCGCTGTGCCGCCCACTTCAACAACCGCCACATCAGCACCATCGGCGCCTTTGATGACCCTGCGTTTAATTTCATCGGTGACGTGTGGAATAACTTGCACAGTGCCACCTAAGTAGTCGCCACGGCGTTCTTTACGCAAAACAGCGTCGTAAACACGGCCAGTGGTGAAGTTATTGCGCTTCGTCATGGTCGTTCGAGTAAAGCGCTCGTAATGGCCCAAATCCAAATCGGTTTCGGCACCGTCATCGGTCACAAACACCTCACCATGCTGGAAAGGGCTCATCGTGCCGGGATCAAGGTTGATATAGGGATCTAGCTTCAGAAGGGTGACTTTCAAGCCCCGCGCTTCCAAAACGGCGGCAAGAGAGGCCGCAGCAATACCTTTGCCTAGGGAAGAAACTACCCCACCTGTAACGAAAACATAACGCGTCATGCCGACCACCGTTGCAGGGGCGAACCCCATAAGGTTGAAGCCGTTAGTGACAGCGCCATTGAAGCCGTCGTCACCTTAACTCAGATGGGAAGTTAGTCTACCATCTCGCCGCGGCGCACTCAATTCCAAGGTGAAGGTTTAATCGGCTGCCACAGTGGCACAAGCCGTTGGGAACAATCCTTCTCGTCGTATTCTCGCTCCCATAATTGCCCGATCAGAGGAATGTACAAAGGGGTCTCTCCACGGCAGAAAATGGGCAGTCTGGATCGCCACCAAGGCGGGATGTCATAGGCTTGGCACAGGGTGCCAAAGTCCCCCGTGTGCGCCCCTGCGCGCCTAAAGCGCTCGCCCACGCCGCGATAGCGCACAGAGACCGCCTCTCCCGGGTAAAACCCCCTACTCCCTGATTCACGAACCCAAGTTATCTCGCCGCCGCCCACTTCACAGCTCTCGCCGGCCACTAAGTTTGCGGACAGGTGATGGGGAGGTTCAGAGAGTATGGACGTAAAGCTTATTAACCCGCGCCAAGCTCGTAACACACCTCGACCCACATCGATTTCAGGGCAACGGTCGGGGCGAGCCTCAAAACACTGCCGAACAAACTCGGTGAGTCGCACAGCCCCCGGTACATCTACCGCATGCTCAGAGAGCCAGCGGTGCACCGAAGACGCCAATAATCGGCGACTTTCCTCCGAACGCTCTGTGGCCTCGTAGGCCAATGCCTGCTCACCCATCGCGTTTTCAGTCAAAACCAGTGGCTGCTCGTAGTGTTGTCTTAGGAAATCAGACTGTAGCGTCGTCGCCCGCTGAATAGATTCACGATACCCAGGCCATCGCTGGCCTAACTTTGGAAGGATTTCAGTCCTCAAAAAACCCCTGTCAAAACGATCATCAAGGTTACTGGCATCTGTCACGTAGGAGAGGGAGTGGCGATCAGCCCAATTCCTAATAACTGAGCGGGGCACACCGAGTAAGGGTCGAGATAAATAGCCCTGCCCCAACGCCCGACGCCTTGGCATCCCTGCCAGCCCTCTGGGCCCTGTGCCCCGCAATAAGCGCTGCATAACTGTTTCAACTTGATCATCGGCATGGTGAGCAAGCAGCAGGGCCTCTTGAGCTTGCAAATGTTGTCGGTAAACGGCGTAGCGAGCAGTTCTCGCTGCCGCCTCGAGGCCTTTGCCCTCATCCGTAGCCGGGCAAACCCGATAAACCGACAGGTCGACCGAGTATTGCTGACAAACCTTCGCGCAGAGTTCCGCCCAGCAGTCGGCCTCCGAGGACAGACCATGATGGACGTGTACCGCACGTAGTGCAGGCCCTCCATCATCTCGCCACATCGCTGCCAGATGGAGCAGCACCATACTGTCACAGCCACCGCTCAAGCCAACCACCCACGCGCTTGCGAGGTGGTCCTGCTTAAACTCAGGGGTTAACTCATCGAGTAAAGGGGTACCGGACAGAATCAGTTACCGTACGACATAAGCCGTTGGTACCGCGCCTCCAGCATAACGTCTGTCTGCACAGCGCAAAGCCTATCTACCTGCTCCACCAAATGTTCTTTCAAACGACCTGCCATTTCCAGAGGGTCTCGATGAGCTCCCCCCAAGGGCTCGCTAATCGTTGCATCAACAATGCCCAGATCTTCAAGGGTACTTGAAGTTACGCCCATTGCGGAAGCCGCCTGTGGCGCGAACTCACTACTCTTCCAAATAATGTTAGCGCACCCTTCCGGGGAGATGACAAAGTATGTGGCGTACTGCAACATCGCAAGATGATCGCCAACGCCAATGCCCAGCGCGCCGCCCGAGGACCCCTCGCCAATAACTGTGCATACAATTGGCGTACGCAAGCGAGACATAACCGCTAGATTTTGTGCAATTGCTTCAGAAATACCGCGCTCTTCTGAATCAATGCCGGGGTAAGCCCCAGGGGTATCGATGAGGGTGACCACCGGCATTTTGAAGCGCTCCGCCATTTCCATTAAACGCAGCGCCTTCCGATAACCCTCAGGTTTAGGCATGCCAAAATTTCGGTACACCTTATCTTTAACAGTTCGACCTTTTTCCTGGCCAATCACCATGACAGGGCGATCATCGAGGCGGGCCACGCCCCCTACAATCGCTTTATCATCGCCGAAATGTCGATCGCCGTGTAATTCATCGAACTCGGTAAAAACGTGATCAATGTAGTCCAAGGTGTAAGGGCGCAAGGGATGTCTAGCAACCCGGACAATATCCCAAGGGCTGAGATCGGCATAAATCTTTTCTGTGAGACCCGTGCTCTTCTCACGTAGCCGATCGATTTCCTCGGCGAGATTTATGTCCGCGTCGGAACCCACATTGCTGAGCTCCTCAATCTTGCCCTCAAGCTCGGCGATGGGTTGTTCAAAATCGAGGTAATTGGGATTCATGGACACTTACCGTCTCGGCTGCCAGTTTATTGCCCTAGTCTACAAAAGGGCGGCCCTGCACGCCATGCCAACATAGGACTCAATTACCGGGTCATGTATGCTTAGCAGGCGATGATGAACTCCCATACGATCAAAACCTCCACAGCAGACCACCGTTTGGTACTCGCACCTATGGAGGGCGTGATTGACAGCGTTATGCGAGAACTGCTCACAAACATTGGCGGTTACGATCGTTGTGTAACGGAGTTTGTTCGAATTTCTCAAACCGTGCTCCCACCCCGAGTCTTTTATAGGCTTTGCCCTGAACTAAAGCTAGGCGGTCGGACCCCTGCAGGCACCCCAGTCTTTTTGCAATTATTGGGCAACAACCCTAATCTTATGGCTCATAACGCTCAGGTGGCTGAAAAACTGGGCGCACAGGGAATCGACCTCAATTTTGGCTGTCCCGCCAAAACTGTGAACAAATCCAACGGCGGAGCCGTTCTTCTAAAAACACCTGATTTATTACGTGCCATCTGCTCGGAAGTTCGCAACGCCGTAACGCCAGAAGTGCCCGTCACGGCCAAAATCAGGCTAGGTTTTGATGATGACGGGCAATTTGAGGCCATAGTACAGGCGGCGACGGACGGTGGGGTCTCTGAGCTGACGGTCCACGCAAGGACCCGCCGTCAAGGCTACCGTCCCCCGGCACACTGGTCACGATTGGCTGAAATTGCTCAAGAATCTCCGATACCGATTATTGCAAACGGCGAGCTCTGGTCACCTGGAGACGTTATACGCTGTGGCGAGATCAGCCATTGTCAGGACTTTATGTTGGCGCGTGGCGCCCTTTGCCGGCCCGATCTCGCACGCGCTGTTCGCAACACCTGGCAGGGCTTGAATACGCCGGCGATGACATGGGCCGAGGTCTTTCCGCTTTTGCAAACTTACCTGCGCAGTAATGCCGATGCCTACGAAGCTCGATATGCTTGCAACCCATTGAAACAATGGCTGGTGTACCTTAAACATTATTTTCCACAAGCGGGCGCTTTATTTGCTAGTGTCAAACGCATCAGGGATTTTGATGTTATGGATCGAGCGTTAGACGCCATTGCACCTGCCATTTCGGAAGCTGCCTAATCCTTTTTTGTCGATACCTGTAAGGAATCCAAGACCCTATGACTACAACAGCGAACAGCCCGTTACAACGCGGCCGAGAGTTTATGGGCCACCCAGCTGGCTTGTACATTTGTTTTGGTACCGAACTTTGGGAGCGCTTTTCTTTTTACGGCATGAAGTACTTGC
>JAQWYY010000013.1 GCA_029253705.1 Luminiphilus sp.
TTCAGATATCGCAGACCTAACTTCCATGATGTTGCCCCTCAAATTTATAAAACATTAATTGACCAATGATGCCCAGCTGCACTGCGCGATATAAGTGCTGCGGCAGCGCCTTATCAAGCTGACGCCTAGACATTTGTTGCACACTTTTTCGGGCGACCGGTCGGCCATTCGCCAAGCTCATGGCTTCCATCAGCCGCCAAAGGCCGCGCGCAAGATAAAGAAGAATATCACGGATAATGTTGCTCCCGCCGGCAGCGTGACCACCCACGAGGTGACGATCGCGCCAACGGTGGGCAAGTGAAGAGCCTCTACGCCCCGCGCTAAACCCACACCGAGCACTGCTCCCACCAATGTGTGCGTAGTAGAAATGGGGAGCCCCGTGGCCGACGCCAACACTACCGTCGTCGCTGCTGCCAACTCCGCAGCGAAGCCACGACTGGGGGTCAATTCCGTAATTTTGCGTCCAATCGTTTGTATAACTCGCCACCCGTAAGTACCTAAACCCGCAACAATACCCAGTGCACCAACACCGAGCACCCACCAGGGCAGACCTGATTTAGCCACTACCTGACCCCCTGATTGGATCGTGCTGACCACAGCCGCCAGAGGTCCCACTGCGTTCGCCACATCATTTGAGCCGTGAGCAAACGCCATAGCACAGGCGGTAAAGATCATGAGGATCCCGAACACCCGCTCAACGTTTTCTGCGCTGTTGACGTCACCGGAATCCGATTTGATGCGACGCAACAAAAATGCGCCTAAAAGTGCTACCGCTGCCCCGGTGAAAACCGATAGCACCATGGCATTGGCAAACTTTGATTCCATGCCCAAATCGACCTCAACACCAATATGCTTGAGCCCCTTCAGCAAAGTCACCATGCTGATCATAAAACCAACGAGCCACATATAGACGGGCACATACTTTCTGGCACGTGCAAACGTATCCTCGTGATCGAGGATAAAGTGCTTTACCGACATGAAGATTAAAAACGCAATAGTGCCCGAAAGCAGGGGCGAAACAACCCAGCTTGCGGCAATAGCGCCCACCTTGCCCCAGGCAACAGCATCCACTGAAATGCCAACAGCAGCAAAACCCACGATAGCGCCAACAATTGAATGGGTCGTTGAAACCGGCCATCCCCGCATACTGGCGACAGCCAGCCAAGTCGCCGCGGCCAGCAATGAAGCCAACATGCCATAAACCAAAAGCTCGGGAGTTTCTGCCAGGAGGGAGGGATCCACAATACCTTTACGTATTGTCGAGGTCACTTCACCGCCAGCGAGGTAGGCCCCCAGAAATTCAAAGATCGCCGCAACAAAAATCGCTTGCTTTAGTGTGAGAGCACCTGCACCCACAGAAGTCCCCATGGCATTAGCGACGTCGTTCGCGCCAATCCCCCAAGCCATAAACAAGCCAAAGGCACACGCTAATGCCAGCAGTACAACACCATGAGAAGCAATGATTTCCACGATCTGAGATCCCTGTATGGACACTGTGTTGCCGCGCAGTATAGCGGTAGAAATGTTACAGTCAGATGACAAATAGGCTGTGGTAAAAAATAATTAAATACTTTTTAGGCTATTGTTTTATATGCCTTTTATTGATTTTATGCGTGGATTTTGGAAAAATTTCCCACAAATAACAACGACACAAAGCGTTATTTATGACCCTATGCTTGCTCACTTCCACACGTGGTTCAAGCGGTCTCGTAACCGCTATGCACGCCCTGCAGACAACGGTAAAACAACAGTATCAGCTACGTTTCAGCAGCGTCTGACTTGCCCCAGCTCAGGCCATGTAAATCTCGATACCAACTAGACCTGTTTTCTCGCGACTAACCAACGTTAAGTAGAGAGGTGCAACGAGGCCTGATATTCGAGCACCCAGAATCTATCACGGCTTAGTCAAGGCTTTGCTGCTACCCTTTACCGTCCTCCACAGTACAAAGTTTACGAGACTCTCAGCATGTATTATGAAACTGCAGCCAATGACCACGGGCTCCCCCACGACCCTCTCAAAGCCTTGGTGGCACCACGACCCATCGGCTGGATTAGCTCAATCAGCGCCGATGGCATACCTAACCTTGCCCCCTATAGCTTTTTCAATTTGCTCGCCACGTCACCGGCGATCGTTGGGTTTTCCAGCGGTATGCGCAAAGACTCTCAAAACAACATTGAAGAAACCGGTGAGTTTGTTTACAACTTTGCCTCCGTGGATTTAATTGACGCCGTCAACACTTCATCCTCCCACGTGGCCAATACAGTGAACGAATTTGAGCTTGCCGGTGTGACCGCTATCGCCTCTTCCTGCGTGAAAGCACCCAGAGTTGCCGAAGCCCTTGCACACTTCGAATGCGAATACTTGCAGACAGTAGAATTACCCCATGTTGCAGGAAAAGAAATTCCTTGGAGCCTAATTTTAGGGCGGGTGGTAGCAGTGCACATTGACGATGCCTGTATTAAAGATGGCCTCGTCGACACGGTAGGCATGCGACCCCTGACACGGATGGGTTACATGGACTACGGCATTTTGAGCCACAAAATCACCAAGGAGCGACCTGAGGAAATTGGCAACATGGAGACAATCAAAACCTCTCCACGCATAGCAAAATAAATTAACGAAAGGTCGGCAAAAGTGCTCTGATGGTCTCTCACCTGCAAAGCATTGGTCTAGCGCTGAACACCTAGCAAGCCTTGTAAGACATTACTTCAGGTTGAAATAAATGGCGGATAATGCAGCTACTTTCATGTACAGGCTTCCACTGTGTATCTGAGGCCGTTGCTATTTTAACTATCATGCTACGGGCAACCGACCTCGCAGCAGTGGGAGGTGGTTAAGAATACTCACCTGATCGCCAGCACCTTTTTTAAATTAGGCTCTTTTTAAACGTCGATAACCCAACCCGCCGATTACCGCTGACAACAATGAAAATAGCCACAGCGGCAGCGGCACCGGGCTTGGCGATGCATCCAGTTCAAGCGGTATCGCGTCTTCAAAGTCAAAGGTCGTGCCGTTAATTTCGATGTAATCAACGTACGACTCGTACTCGGTGTCAGCGGGACTATTGTAACTAATCTGAATCGACTCAATTCGAAAGTCGCCAATGGTCTGGAGCCACGTCGCAAAGGTGCGGGTCTCTTTGATGCCGCTGGTCGTGACACCGTTATTTTTGAACTGCGACGCGTTCAAGTCGATCGTAACGAGATTCCATTGGTTGGCAGTAATTGCTAAAGACTCGGGCACAAAGTAAATCGCCTCACGCCTCGCGGTACCGCTGTCCTCCCAATTCGCCCAAATGGCAATCTTTGGATATTTGCCAGTGCTACTGTGGTTAACCCACCAGCTCATGCTAGTGAGATCGTTGAAGGTTGCGATATCGCTCATTGGGGCGGGGAAATTAATTTGTGTAAGCGTGGCGTTTCGGACACTCTCATTGCCCAATGTCGTACTGAAGTTCAACGAGGTATTGCCGCTCGCATGGTCACTGATACCACGGATAGGCGCTTCGCCAGGCAAATTGATATCAGGTCTTGCATAAAACACCCAACCCCGATTGTCGGACTGATCGACCACCAAGGGCTGCTGACCCCAACCGGGACTGGCAACACAGCTGATCAACGCAATAATAGGAAAGCCGATTTGATGACGTTTCAACCACTCAATCATCATTATTTTTTTTACACTGCCCCTAACATTTTCAAACGTCTATACCCGCCCCAGCCGATTAGGGCTATCAGCAGGCTGAGAAGCCAGGCTGGCAGCAGCACTTGACGTGGTTCTGCAGGCAAGGTCAATGAAACTCCGCTGGATGCAGGGCTGTCGCCGTTTATATTCACCGCCTTAAGGTTAACAAAATAATCCTTGTCATCAGGCAGCGATATTCTCACGGAGTTGGCCGTCAGGACAGAGCTCACCGACTTAAACGTTACGCCATCAGTGCTATATTTGTAGCCCGTAATGGCCTCACCACCGTCACTTCCCAAATTGAAGGCAATATCGACGCCGCCGCCTGTCACCGAACCTGAAAGGTTAGTTGGGGCATCTGGCACGCCCGTGGGCACGGCCACCGCAACAGGGTCGCTGATTTTGGTCGATGTAGGGTCTGCATCCAGAGGGCCATTGTCAGTGAGGTTATAGCTAATCGTCCTGCCGCTGATAGTTGCATCCGAAATGACGCGCCATTGACCACCTTGATACTTGTAAGCAATACCATCGGTCGGCGGATCCTGACTCAAGGTAATAGCAACAACAACCGTCTCCCCCGCATTGCAGTTGTCGAGGGTGAAATTGAGCATATTCACGTAAGCGAGTTTTACATTTGCCTCCAGCGCCGGTGCTGGTGCAAGTGCGGCTGTCGCGACAGAGCAGCTACTGCTAACTCCGCTGCCTGACGTAATATTTAGGTCGATTGTTTCGCCCTCGTCCGTGGAAATGATGACCTGTGACCGCCGCAGTGTTGCGGTTACGGGAGGCGATGCCGCGCCGTCACCCTCTGCGTTAATCGCTCTGAGTGACACACTATAGGACTCACCATTTTCCAACCCGGTAATGCTAAATGAATCGGCTGTGCTTGCAGGGTTCAAATTATTCCACGTACCACCATTGATTTGGTAAGCATAATTACTTATCGCCGAACCGTTATCGGCACCTGCGGTAAAGCTCACCGACAACTGCTGATCGCCAGGGGTGAGCGCCACGTTAGTGGGTGCTGCCGGCGGAGATGCCCCTAAGACTGGAGTAAAGCTGGGGATGGCAGAGGCCGCACTCAGCCCCACGCTGGTCTGCGTTTTCAGAGCGACCGAGTAAACTTGATTATTAGTGAGGCCAGTAATTTTAATGGGCCCGCTACTAGCGGCAGGGGCGAGTGAATTAAAAGACCCACCGCTTAAGCTAACAACGTAATTAGTAATCTCAGCACCATTTCCCGTACCGTCATTATCAAAGTCAATCAACGCATAACCATCGCCCACGGTTACCGACAAATTCGTTGGCGGCAGAGGCTGCCCTACGGGAATAAAACTCACCAAATCTGACGCCTCGCTTTCGACAGCCTCGTCACCCAAACCCGCGCTCACAGTGCGCATGGTCAGGATGTAAGTTGTGCCGTTGGTCAAACCGGAGATGGTAAACGGCGCCACAATGTCACCGTCAGGGGTAGAGGTCCATTCGCCCTCATCTACTTGATATTCATAGGCCAATACGGTTGCACCGGCGTTGTCCCCAGCGCTAAAGCTCACCGTGACCTGCCCGTCTCCGGCGGTTACGGATTGTATGGTTGGTGGCGGGGCAATCACTGCGGGAGGAACGGCCTCAAAGTCATAGGTCGCACCGTTTATTTCAAGAAAATCGAGGTAGGTCGTGCTGGGTACCTGACGCTTGCCTCCCCATGAAATCTTTTTAATTTTCTGATCGCCAAAAAGTTTGATCCACTGGTTGAGCGTGTAAGTGGCGCCTGCATTGACGTTCTCACCTCCATTATTTTTCTGATTGTTGGCGTCGTTTTTAAACTGCGACGTCCCGAGATTCACTGTGACCTTATTCCAACGATTAACCACACTCAGTGGTTGTTGATTCACCTGCAGAGTCAGCGTTTCGTCCAGCTTTTCTCCCCCATCTATAAAGATTTTAAGGCTGGGATAATTGCCCAGCTGATCGTGCCACACCTCATAACTCAGGCTCTCAAGATCATGAAGCCTTTGAAGGACGCGCCCCCCAGCGTTGAGGTTCTCGGATTTGATGTCCGCTCGCCAGACATCGCCCACGTTAAAGAGACTCGCATCTAAACTCTTTGTGGTTCCCCCGTTTTTATCGGAGATGCCGGCCTGATCACGCTGCTTTACATAGTCGGAGGTACCACCCGAAAGATAAAATCCACGAGCGTCGGTACTGTCGACCGTGAGTGTGATGTCGGCAAAATCAGCCCGGGGACGGAAGGCCACGGTGGCGCTCTCACCCACTCCCGAATTACTCACAGCACG
>JAQWYY010000026.1 GCA_029253705.1 Luminiphilus sp.
CGATTGCCGAGAACATGCGCTCAAAGAGGTGCGCAGTGCCGAGTATCTCGGGATGATTTTTATTAATTTATCCGGTGAAGCATGTCCCATAGAAACCCTTTTGGCGCCTATTACTGAGCGTTGGCAGGCCTTGGCAGGCACCGATTTTTCGCAGCATCTGGCTAACGATCCGGGCGATTTTGGAACCCTGGAACTCACGGTCAATTGCAATTATAAGTTGGCCGTCGAGAACTACTGTGAGTCTTACCACCTGCCTTCGATTCACCCTGATCTCAACAGTTACTCCCCTTTGGCGCAGCATTACAATTTGATCGTCGATGAGGTGGCATCGGGGCAGGGCACCCATACCTACGACCTGGAGCGTAGCGAGGGCCCACCATTACCAGTTTTCCCCAATTGGGACGGTGAGCGACTCAAGACAGGGGAATATTTGTCGTTGTACCCCAATGTGCTCCTAGGCCTGCAAGCCGATCATTTTTTTGCGATTATTTTAACGTCGGTAGCGCCGGATGAAACCCGGGAGCGGCTGCAGTTTTTTTATGCGGGGGCTAACGCCCTCAATGATGAGACGCTGCAGAGGCGTCGAAGTTTGCACGGGGCATGGTCTCAAGTGTTTTCAGAGGATATCTCGGTGGTTGAAGGCATGCAGCGGGGCCGCGGCTCCAGTGCCTTTAACGGCGGCATCTTCTCTCCCGTGATGGATGGTCCCACCCATCATTTCCACCAATGGTTTGCGAGGGGATACCAATAGGCGCTGAGCGTGTTCTTGGCTGCCGACATGGTTGCCTCCATAAGCAGCAGGTCATTAGGTGCGCCTTGATGCCGCGCTTTTTATACGTTGCCAGTGCCTCGCTTTTTATCCGGATTGGGCTGCAAGGCTGCGCTGATTAGTGCGCCAAAAAGTATAAACGCGGCACCGATTACAGTAGCAGTGGCAGGAACCTCCTTAAATAAAAGCCAACCCAAACCTGCGGCAAATACTATTTGGAGGTAGCTCAAGCTGGTAGCTCGACTGGCCGAGTCGGTTTGCATGGCCTTCGTGAGAGAAATTTGGCCCAGTTGGGTAAAGCAGCCCACCCCCAGTAGCGTTAACCAGCCGATTTGGCTGGGCCAGATAAAATCCCCGGCCCCCAGTAAAAGCGTTGCAGGAACGCAAACCATGGGGAAATACAGGACGATGACCGAGGGGTGCTCGGTGGCTGCCAGCTTTCGCACCAGGGTGTAAGCAATGCCGCTGCCCAGGGCACCACCTAGCCCTGCCAACACCGCTGCTATTGGCATAACCGAGGTGCTGGTGCTTTGGACATAAGGGTAGACCACGCAGCCCAATCCCAAAAGGCTAAGGGCAATACAGATAAGTGTGGCCGGAGTGGGGCGCTCGGCGAGAAACCAGAACGCTAGGCCTGCTGTAAAGACGGGGTGCAAATATTGCAGAACGGTGGCCTGTGCATAGGGTAAGTTTATGAAGGCATAAAAAACCCCAGTCAGCGCCAGAAACCCGACCACCCCGCGTGCTAACAATAGCCCCCGTTGACGACCCAGAGGGTTAGAGCCCGAGCGACGGATAGCGATGAGGCATAAAAGGACAGAGATAATGGCTCGCACGAATATGATCTGCAGAAGCGGCAGACCCTCTGCGCTTGCAATCTTGACCATGGC
>JAQWYY010000027.1 GCA_029253705.1 Luminiphilus sp.
GCCATGGTCAAGATTGCAAGCGCAGAGGGTCTGCCGCTTCTGCAGATCATATTCGTGCGAGCCATTATCTCTGTCCTTTTATGCCTCATCGCTATCCGTCGCTCGGGCTCTAACCCTCTAGGTCGTCAACGGGGGCTATTGTTAGCACGCGGGGTGGTCGGGTTTCTGGCGCTGACTGGAGTTTTTTATGCCTTCATAAACTTACCCTATGCACAGGCCACCGTTTTGCAATATTTGCACCCCGTCTTTACAGCGGCCCTCGCATTCTGGTTTCTCGCCGAGCGCCCCACTCCGGCCACACTTCTCTGTATTGCCCTGAGCCTTATGGGGTTGGGCTGCGTGATATACCCTTATGTCCAAAGCACCAGCACGTCGGTTATGCCAATAGCTGCGGTGTTGGCGGGGCTGGGCGGCGCTCTGGGCAGCGGCATTGCTTACACCCTGGTGCGAAAGCTGGCAGCCACCGAGCACCCCTCGGTCATCGTCCTGTATTTCCCCATGGTTTGTGTTCCTGCAACGCTTTTACTGGGGGCCGGGGATTTTATCTGGCCCAGCCAAATCGGCTGGTTAACGCTACTGGGTGTGGGCTGCTTTACCCAACTGGGCCAAATTTCTCTCACCAAGGCCATGCAAACGGACTCGGCCAGTCGAGCTACCAGCTTGAGCTACCTTCAAATAGTATTTGCCGCAGGTTTGGGTTGGCTTTTATTTAAGGAGGTTCCTGCCACTGCTACTGTAATCGGTGCCGCTTTTATACTTTTTGGCGCCCTAATCAGCGCAGCCTTGCAGCCCAATCCGGATAAAAAGCGAGGCACTGGCAACGCGTAAAAAACGTGGCATCAAGCGGAGTCTAATCACCTGCTGCTTATCGAAGCCACCATGTCGGCAGCCAAGAACACGCTCAGCGCCTATTGGTATCCCCTCGCAAACCACTGGTGGAAATGATGGGTGGGACCATCCATCACTGGAGAGAAGATGCCGCCTATTGATGAACCGTCAAGGCGTCCATCGTCTCGATTCTTCCGTAACTTATTTATAGTTGTTAGGGCGAACAGACTACAGCTTTGTCCCGAAGTGCTGTCCGCCAATGTTGTCATAAAAAAATAAGAGGATTTAGTCCATTGGCCGATCTGTATCATTTAGCCTACGTTAGCGACGTCATGCTCCTGCAACCCGATGAAGAACCGGCGCAGACTTTGGTGGACAGTCGCCTGCAAAATATTTTGGAAACCGCGGCAAAGAACAACCAGCAATCGGATATCACCGGAGCCTTACTATTTTCTGGCAGACACTTTGCACAGGTGCTGGAGGGCCCTGAAGCCGCCATTAATGATAGGTTCAGGCTGATCTCACAAGATACCCGGCATCACAATGTCACCCCCCTGCTATATGAACCCGCGGGTGAAAGACAATTTAAGGGTTGGTCAATGGCCTTGTGCATGCCCGAGGACCTGGATTCACCTCCCGCCATTGCCAATTCAAAACCCTCACCGGGGAGTGTTGAAGCGGGTAATCTAGGTCGAGGCATTGTCGCTTCTCTGGCAGCAGCCATCGATAAGCGTGCCAGTAAAGCCGGCTGACCATGACATCTAACTTGAAAATCCTATCGCCCAATAAAACCGCGCTCACTGGTATCCCGCTGCTTTAGCTCTTTGCTAGGGTTGTCCGGGTGTTGCTCTAAAATGCACAGTGAAACCTTCGAGGTAGGTGGTTATGGACCAAGAGGCAATCGTTTCGAATAACCTGACCGCCCTACAGCGATAGAGTTTGCGGCAACTGCTAAACGAAGACGCTACCCGTAAATTGACTGCCTGATATCCTCACTATTTAAATCGTAGCTACATTGAATGCTAGCGGGAAGTCTTTACCGACTATATCTGTCGCCACTTTGGTCCCTATGGTGACTAGCAAATAAGGGCATAGGAGGTTGAACTAGGCACGGCTTTGTAGGGCCATTTCCATTTGCATAACAAACACTAAAACCTCGGCAACCGCACGATACAGCTCTGCAGGTATCTCCTCGCCAAGGGGCACCTGCGAAAGTAATTGCGCCAATCGAGGATCCTCAACCACTGGCACCCCCGATTCTTCGGCCTTAGC
>JAQWYY010000028.1 GCA_029253705.1 Luminiphilus sp.
TGTGGTTCAAAACCTACCCTCACCTCGCTTGAAGAGCCCTACTGCAGAGCCAAAACTTTACTGGCTCTGTCTCGACGATAATAACATTTTAAATATAAAACGTTTTGTCTATACTAGTCTAACATTTTAGATTTAAAGTATCAGGGCATAAAGCGCTGAGAAGGAGTTGATATGAAGGTGGTATGTGTAGGTGGAGGCCCTGCCGGGCTTTACTTCGGCATTAGCATGAAGCTTCGCAACCCCGAGCATGAAATCGAGATCTACGAGCGGAACAAGCCGGATGATACTTTCGGCTGGGGAATTGTGTTTTCCGATCAAACTGTCGACAACATTATGGCAAACGATCCTGTCAGCGCCCAAACTATCATCAATGAGTTTATTCACTGGGATCTCATCGACTGCCATGTCAACGGGGAGGTCGAGCGTTCAGGCGGTCACGGATTTATTGGGCTAGGGCGTAAACGTTTTCTGCAACTCCTTCATGCGCGTGCACGTGAACTTGGCGTGACATTGAAATTTGAGCAAGAATTTAGCCTTGACGACATTAACGGTAAATTTGGCGATGCCGATTTAATTGTTGCCAGCGACGGTCTCAACTCTAAAATCCGCAACAGTAATCTCGACGTTTTTAAAAGCTCCATAGAGACTCGCCCAAACAAATTTGTATGGCTGGGAACGCATCAAACTTTCCGCGATGCCTTTACTTTTATCTTCGAAAAAACTGATCATGGTTGGATCTGGGCCCACGCCTATCAATTCGATGACAACACCTCAACGTTTATTGTTGAGACCACGCCGGAGGTTTACGACGCTCTGGGATTTGAGCACATGAGTCATGCGGACAGTGCTGAGACTTGCCGAAAAATCTTTGAGCAATATCTCGATGGCCACACTTTAATGACCAATTCCGGACATGTTCGAGGATCTGCCTGGATCAATTTTCCTGCCGTTTATTGCGATAACTGGATTAAAGACGACCGCGTGGTGCTCATCGGTGATGCTGCTCACACGGCGCATTTTTCGATTGGGTCGGGTACCAAATTGGGCTTGGAAGACGCGATATCACTAGCCAAACACCTCAACGTTGATACCTCAGTTCCAAACGCACTGAGGGCCTATCAGGAAGAGCGCAAAATAGATGTACTAAGGCTTCAAAACAGCGCCAGGAACGCCATGATCTGGTTTGAAAATGTTCCCCGCTATATCGAGGCTTTTGACCTCAAACAATTTAACTACTCGATGCTGACGCGCAGCCAGCGCGTTAGTCATGAGAACCTTCGACTTCGTGACGCCGACTGGCTCGAGAGCATGGAGCAACACCTGACCACGACCTTTGGTGGAGACGGGTCACAAGGCCCAACACCCCCGATGTTTCTCCCGTTTCAACTGAAAAATATGAAGCTCAATAACAGAGTCTGCGTATCCCCCATGTGCATGTATAGCGCTGTAGACGGCCTGCCTGATGATTGGCACCTAGTCCATTACGGTAGCCTCGCCAAAGGTGGTGCTGCACTTGTCTACACCGAGATGACTAACATCAGTGCCGACGCACGAATTACCCCTGGATGTACGGGGATCTGGAACGACGAGCAAACCCAAGCATGGGCTCGTATTACCCGCTTTGTGCACAACAGCACCCAGGCAAAAATGGCCATTCAAATTGGCCATGCCGGCCCCAAAGGAGCCACGCTAGAGCCTTGGAAATGGGATCCCGCCATACTTGATGAGCCGTTACCCGCGGATCAGCAGTGGCCGTTATTATCGGCGAGCGACCAGCCCTTTGACGACTACAGCCCAGTCCCTAAAGCCATGACTCGTGAAGACATGGACTACGTCCTTCAACAACATGTAGAAGCGGTAAATCGCGCCGAAACAGCTGGCTTTGACATGATCGAAATGCACGCAGCTCATGGCTATTTGTTGTCGTCCTTTATTACGCCTGCGTTGAATCGGCGTGGCGATGAATACGGTGGCTCTTTGGAGAACAGAATGCGCTACCCTCTTGAGGTCTGCGCAGCCATGCGCAATGCTTGGCCAGCGGAAAAACCCATGTCGGTTCGCATATCAGCGCACGACTGGCTGGGCGCTGATGGGGTGACTGAAGAAGATTCCGTGGCAATTGCAAAGGCCTTTATTGCAGCTGGCGCTGACATTGTTAACGTTTCGACCGGCCAAACAAGCCATCAAGCCAAACCGCAGCCCGGACGCATGTTCCAAACACCACTCTCAGATCTCATTCGCAACGAGGGCGGCATGCCAACCATCGCTGTGGGTAACATTTATGAGATCGATCATGTGAACAGCATCATCGCGGCAGGCAGAGCTGATCTTGTCTGCTTGGCGCGCCCGCACCTGGCAGACCCTAACTGGACTCTGCATGCAGCAGCAGAAATGGGCTATCGCGGGGAAGGCGCGGCAGAACCCCATCAATATTTCTTGGGTTATCGACAGGCCCACACACTGGCTGACCGTGCACGAGAGGCGTCGTCATGAGCCGCCATGCGCTCATAACAGGAGGTGGGACTGGTATCGGCGCGGCCATTGCAAAGCAGTTGCATAGCGAGGGCCATAAAGTTTCATTGGTAGGCCGGAGACTTGAACCCTTGACGGCACTTGCTGAAAAAATGGGCAGCTCCTGCCAGGGCATTACTGGCGATGTCACCGACCGCGAGAGTGTCAAGCAGGCGTTTTCCGAGGCCACTACCAATTTTGGCCCTGTAGAGATACTTATTAACTGCGCCGGTATCGCACCAACAGCCCCCTTTCATCGCATCGAGTTTGAAGACTGGCAAAAAACTCTAGACGTCAACCTAAACGGAGTATTTCACTGCACACAAATTGCCCTGAGTAACATGAAGGCTGCGGGTTGGGGCCGAATTGTCACCATTGCCAGTACCGCTTCCCTCAAAGGCTTCGCCTACGTTAGCGGCTACTGCGCATCGAAGCATGCAGCATTGGGCTTAACCCGCGCATTGGCACTGGAAACCGCCCAACAAGGCATCACAGTTAACGCAGTCTGCCCCGGCTACGTCGATACTGATATTGTGCGTGAATCCATTCAGGGGATTATGGCAAAAACCGGACGCAGTGAAACCGAAGCACTGCAACACTTTACTCAGAGCAACCCTCAAGGGAGACTCATTGAGACGACTGAAGTGGCGACCTCGGTGAGCTGGCTGTGTTCAGATGGCGCTGCCAGCGTTACAGGACAAGCGATTGCCATTGATGGCGGTAGCACCGCATAGGAGACAAGAACCGCATGCAAACAAATACCATGAGTCAGTATCAGGCCGAACACTTTCTTTGGGAGTGCGATGGCGGCGTCGGCACCATCACGCTTAATCGCCCAGAGCGAAAAAATCCACTCACTTTTGATTCTTATGCCGAATTGCGCGACCTCTTTCGAACGCTGGTGTACGCCACAGACGTTGATGCCATTGTGATTCGAGGTGCCGGCGGTAACTTTTGCTCCGGCGGTGATGTCCACGAAATCATTGGTCCTCTTACCGAAATGAATATGAAGGACCTGATGGCCTTTACTCGAATGACTGGAGATTTGGTCAAGGCCATGCGAGCCTGCAGACAACCGATTATTAGTGCCATCGAAGGTATTTGCGCTGGCGCTGGCGCCATTATCGCGATGGCGAGTGACCTGCGTTACGCGGCTCCCTCCGCTAAGGTCGCTTTTCTTTTCAATCGAGTAGGTTTGGCCGGATGTGATATGGGGGCCTGCTCAATTCTGCCGCGGATTATTGGTCAGGGTCGTGCCAGCGAATTACTGTACTTTGGACGAGCGATGAACGCCGAAGAAGGTGAGCGTTGGGGCTTTTTTAATGGCCTCGGCGATACGCCCGAAAAGGACGCACAAAAAGCCGCACAACGCATTGCCTCCGGCCCCACCTTTGCCAATGGCATTACCAAAAACCAATTGCACCAGCAGTGGAATATGTCGGTAGATCAATCGATAGAATGTGAGGCACAGGCTCAGGCAATTTGCATGCAAACTGAGGACTTCAAGCGCGCCTACCGCGCCTTTGTTGGCAAAGAAAAGCCAGTCTTCGCAGGCGACTAAACCGCCTCGAGCGGCTTGAGGAAACGACGATGAGCGAAACAAGTTATCTAGGTTGGCCCTTCTTTGAAGAGCATCACAGAACACTGGC
>JAQWYY010000037.1 GCA_029253705.1 Luminiphilus sp.
CTGAGCTGGGTGACGGCGTGCCAGTCACCTGACTGAACTTTGTCTTTAGGGAGCATCCAAGAACCGCCCGCCGCTTGGACATTGGGCAGTTGGAGATAATCCAACAAGTTCTTCGGGCCAATTCCGCCCGTGGGTACAAAGCTAATCCCAGAGAAAGGGCCAGAGAAAGCCTTGATTGCTGCCGCGCCACCCGAGCTGCTGGCAGGGAAGAACTTCAAAACTTTAAAGCCCGCCTCGGCTGCGCGCATAACCTCGGTGGCAGTTACCGCTCCAGGTAACAGGGGCGTATTTGACGTGATGCTTCTGTCAAACAAGACATCGCTTTGACCCGGAGACACGATGAATCGAGCTCCTGCGTCGACCGCGGCAGAAAAGTCGTCTCCATTACAAACTGTACCGGCCCCGACGTATGCATCAGGAACCGCTTTGCTAATGGCTTTGATGGCTGCGAGGGCGCAGGGTGTCCGCAGGGTGATCTCGAGAACCTTAATGCCCCCGGCGACTAGTGCTTCGGCCATTGGTATGGCGTCAGCCTCGCGCTCGATGACCATGACGGGAATAACAGATGTGGACGCTAAAAAATTGTAGGCTTGTGGAAGCACGATCAACCTCTAATATGTGGGTCATTGAGTGACGCTGCGGCGCCCAATAGGCCTAGCTGGCTATGGGTTACGACAAATGTGGGAATGTCAGATAGGTAGTCAGCAAAGCGGCCCTTCGCGAGAAAGCGCGCCCTGAAATCACTGCGCCTTAGTAAATCGAGATAGCGAGGGACAATACCTCCTGCAATGTAGATGCCGCCCTTTGCACCAAGCGTAAGCGCGAAATTACCCGCTGCCGCACCAAGCACCGCAAAAAACATCGCCATAGTTTCTTTTGACAGCGCGTCATCAGCACTGAGAGCTGCAGCGCCAATTTCAGCAGCGCTGCTGTATTTGATTTTCAGGTTTCGGTGGTCGGCTAGGGCTTGATAAATATTATTGATCCCTTCGCCACAGCAAAGCCTCTCGATAGAGACGCGACCATAGCGGGCTCTCAAAAAATCGAGTACTGCCGCTTCTACGTTGGTAACTGGGGCAAAGTCAACGTGTCCACCTTCCCCGCTAATGACGAGCGGCTCACCGGCATGGGTCTTGGCGAGGGTCGCTACGCCGAGACCAGTACCGGGACCAAGAGCAACACACGGGGCTCCGGGTTCAGCGCAACCACCGCCTACTTTTTCGAGGTCGTTTTCTGATAGCAGCGGCAGGGCTCGGGCCGCTGCGGCAAAGTCGTTAATAATGTGTACTGATTGCAGCCCAAGCGTGTTCATTACCAGTTTTCGGTCAAATCGCCAGGCGCTATTGGTAAAGCTAACTGGTTGTACATCTGGTGGTCCCGCCACTGCTAGGCAAGATTCTCCCGCGTCGGCCATGGATAAACCCGATTTTATGAGGTCGTTTTGAAGCTGCTCTAAAACATTGCTAAAGGTGGGAAAAGCGGCGACTTCATAAGAGCCTATTAACTGGTACTGATCTTTTCGATCGTCACAGATGCCAAAGCGAGCATTTGTGCCGCCGATGTCGCCTAGCAAATGCCACTTATCTGGCACCTCAGGCAACCTCAACTCGCGCGTTTTGGTGAGTGAAATGGATGTCAGCGTCGAAAAGAAAGCTGGCACCTTGTTCAGCAGTACTCACTTGATTTCGAGCCGCGGAAAATAGGTTTCTGCCAACAGTGAATTGATCAGCATTTGGTGGGGTGGCCCTGTTTCTGTTGGCCAGTTCGGGTTCTGACAGCGCGACGCTTAGCTCTCCGGTATTGGCGTTGAGGGTGATCATATCGCCATCCCTGATTCGAGCTAGAGGGCCGTCGGCAGCAGCCTCTGGCGTAATGTGTATCGCAGCGGGGACTTTGCCTGAAGCGCCACTCATACGCCCATCCGTAATCAATGCTACTGCATGACCTTTATCCTGAAGGCTGCTTAAAAGTGGGGTTAGCTTATGTAACTCAGGCATGCCATTTGCCATAGGTCCTTGAAATCTCACCACAACGACGCAATCGCGGCTGAGTTCCCCTGAGTCGTAAAGTGCTTGGAGGGCGTGCTGCGAGTCGATGACGACAGCTGGGGCTTTTACGACTCGGTGAGCAGCGCCCACGGCAGACACCTTTATGACGCTGCGTCCTAAATTGCCCTCAAGCAATCGCAGTCCCCCTTCCTCTGCAAAGGGCGCTTTGGCATTCCTAATGACAGTATCGTCAAGGCTTTCTGGGGGTGGTTTTACCCAGGTAATATCAGCGTTATCTAGGCAGGGTTCGCTCACGAAATCAGCAAAGGGGAGGCCCAGGCATGTATGTGCATCACCGTGCATCAGCCCGTCCGAAAGTAGGTTTTGGAACAGGACTCCCGTACCTCCAGCGGCATGGAAGTGATTAATGTCGGCCTGCCCGTTGGGATATACCCGGGCGAGTAGAGGTGTGGCTTGTGATATCGCATCAAAATCGGACCAGGTCATGACATACCCTGCTGAACGGGCGATTGCTATTAGGTGAATACAGTGGTTCGTGGAGCCTCCAGAGGCAACTAGCGCCACTAAGGCGTTGACTAGAGCCCGGGCATCAATTTGCTCGCCAAGTGGCGTGTAGCGACTGCTCTTGGCGGTAATGCGCGTGACTTGCTGAGCAGCGTAGGCAGTTAGGGCCTCACGCAAGGGTAGTTCTGGATTAACAAAAGAGGCGCCGGGCAGCTGTAGCCCCATGGCCTCTAGCAATAATTGATTGGTGTTTGCCGTGCCATAAAAAGTGCAAGTGCCCGCGCTGTGGTAGGACGCACTCTCTGCGTGAAGCAGCTCTTCTCGGGTGGCATTGCCCTCTGCAAAGCGCTGTCGTACAGCTGCTTTTTCTTTGTTGGGTAGGCCCGAAGGCATGGGGCCGGCGGGTATGAATAGAGCGGGCAGATGGCCAAATTGAAGTGCACCGATCAAAAGCCCGGGTACGATTTTATCGCAGATGCCCAAGAGCAATACTGCGTCAAACATTTGGTGGGAGAGGGAGACCGCAGTTGCCTGCGCAATCACGTCGCGACTAAAGAGCGACAATTCCATTCCTGCTTGGCCCTGGGTGACGCCATCGCACATCGCGGGTACACCACCGGCCACCTGTGCGGTACTACCGACTGCGCGCAGGGCGGTTTTTATTTGGTCGGGATAGGTTTCGTAGGGCTGATGCGCCGAGAGCATATCGTTAAACGCAGTCACGATGCCCACATGGGCGGCGTTCATGAGCTTAATAGCCGATTTATCTGTCTCGTTGCACGCGGCAAAGCCATGTGCCAGGTTGCCACAACTTAATTGCTCTCTCCCAGGTGCTTGATGGGCCATAGAGTCAATCATTGTCAGATAGTCATCGCGCAGGTGACGGCTGCGGTGCTCAATATCGCCAGTGACTTTAGTAATAATGGGAGAGACTTGGGTGCTCACAAATGTTTCACCAGAAGGCCTAATTGAGTAACAAAATAACATATATACCGCTCAAATTTCATAAAATTCCCCTTTAAATGTAATTTAAGCACATAAGTCGCCGGTGATCATGAGCTCACAGACTTCAGAAGAGTCCGAGTGCCCATGACTTTGCTGGGGCGCCGTAGCCAAGTTGCGATCCTCGCTAGTGGCGCCAGTGATGTCGGGCTTGTTTAGCCTCCAGAGCCTCCAAAGTTCCCGCAGGAAGCTGCTGTCCTCCGGGCTGATGGAAAAAGAGAGGTGCCGCTGTCCGCTTGCCGGTCAACATCTCGTTCATTGTCGTAGTGTCGAACAAGCGACCGTTGAGCATGGTATGTGAGACGTATTCAGATAAGCGGATGTCCTCGAGTACGTTGCCATCAATAATGGCAAGGTCAGCTAACTTTCCCTCCGCAATTGAGCCAATGTCAGCATCCATTCCCAGGTGAATGGCGGCATCATAGGTTGCGCCACGCAGTGCTTCCCAAGGCGTAAAACCGCCCTGAACCATCATCCACATCTCCCAATGGGGAGCGAGGCCCTCTCGCTGACCGTGGGCTCCAATCATCACTCTCACGCCATTATCCCGCAGTTTCTTCGCGGTCTTAGCGACATTGATATGATTGTAGTGATGGTCAGGCGCCTTAGGCCTGCGCATGCTTCTGGGTTCGACGAATTGTCGGGGCGAATAGCGCATGAGTCGCTCGTTGAGCCAGACATCGGTGCGATCATACCAATACTCCTCACCCATGAGTCCGCCGTAGGACACAACAAATGTTGGCACGTAGCCCGTGCCTACTTGAGACCAGAGTTGCACAACATCATCGTAAATCTCGGCGATCGGCAGTGAGTGTTCAATGCTGGTGTGGCCATCGATGAGGTGGTTCATGTTGTGTTGAAACTTCATGCCGCCCTCAGGCACCACCATAATCCCTTGCTGATCCGCAGCCTCTATAATTTGTTGCCTCGCACTTCTGGCAAGTTGATTGTAGCTTTTGACCGATACGGCTCCAGAGGCTCGCAGCCGCTCAATATGAAATTCAGCATCCTCGAGGGTATGAACCTCCGTGGTGGCTCCGGGCGCATTGGCACCATAGAGAATGGTTCCTGTAGACCAAGTTCTTGGTCCCAAAATAAGTCCCGCGCGCTGCATTTCGGCATGGGTGAAGATCTCGCTGGTGTCATTAGATGGGTCATGAATGCTGGTGACGCCAAAGGCCAAATTCGAAAGCTGCATCCAATTTTGCTGGGGGATAATTTCCTCACTACCCATGCCGCCATGAGCGTGGGCATCGATCAAGCCAGGGATCACGGTTTTGCCACTGATATTGACAATTTTGGCCGTGTTCGGAATATCAACTTCGTCCCGTTGACCCACTGCGGTGATGCGATTTTCTTCGATAACGATGACACCATCAGATAGGACGTGCTGCCGGTTGTCGGCCTCTTGCATGGTTACAACGGTGCCGCCCACGAGGGCGACAACAGTGTTCGGTTTATCGGCCGGCACTGAAAAGCCTAAATCAATCGATTGAATCTCGGGTTCGGCCATCGCCGTGTCATTAGATTCGTTGCCGTGTGGTGCTAGGGCGCTGAAGGCATCTTGCAGGTCTCTGGTAAACAGTGTCGGTCCGTTTGACCAGCGCAGTGCCTGACTGTCCGCCGACCAGTGGAGAAACTCTCCGGCGCGTTGAGAGACGCCGCGAACAGGAATCGCACCTCCAGAGCGTTGCGCATTTATAGGCTTGCCTGTCGCTGTCAGGGGCATGACATAGACCCTAAAGTGTTCCGTAAATGCCAGCCAGTTGCCATCGGGTGATACGGCATAGCTCGTCACCTTTTCGCCTTGAGCAACCACACGTTTATCTAGGCCATTGTGATCCACGCTATGAAGTTCCAAGCCGTTTTCGCCCCGTGTGCTAAACAGTATGCGTCTTCCGTCTGCGCTAAAGGCGGGGTGATGTCCGGTATTGCTCACCTTGATGGGGGTGCCGCCTTTCACAGCAACCCGATAAATACCGGGGTCTACAGACCACAGCGGTGACAGTAAATAGCCCCCTGTCGTTTTACGGTAAACCACAGACTTTCCATCCGGAGAGAATTGTGGCTGAACATAGTGACCGGGGGTGGTTACAAGCGTTCTACTGCGACCGCCTCCAGCACTCACTATTTTGACGCGGCCTAATGATTGATCATCCCAAGAGGTGTAGACCACTTGTTGGCCATCTGAGGAAAGTGCGGGCCAGTATTCAAAATGCTTGTCTTGTTGTGTGAGGCGTCGAGGTTTTTGGGCACCATCGGCGGTAATTCTCGAGTGGTAGAGATGACCCATACTGCCAAAAAGGGCGGACTGCCCCGTTGGCGTTAGCTGTGCCCAGCGCAGCATCTTACCGGCAACCGTTTCGGGCGCAACGTCTACCGGAAACCGCACCGTGTCGCGCACTTTTTTCGTGACAGTTAACCGAATGGGCAGTGTGGTCGTGGCACGGGTTTCAGTGTTCAGTCTGTGGATTCGCCCCGCAGTCCAGAACATAAGGTCACGGCCGTTGGGCAGCCATTCGAAGGCGGTTGTGTTGCCGTGGCTCCCTGCGGTTTCTTGCTCATCGCGCTCTAATGTGTCGTAAACAACGGTTTCCATACCCGAGGTGAGATCACGAATAACAATCGCGCTGTTGAAATCTGGAAGTCGTTTGACGAAGGCAAGCTTGCTGCCGTCGGGCGATGGGGTAGGGCGCACGGCGCCTCCGGGCCCTCCGGTTATGGTAACCGTCTCTCCGGTGGTTAAATCGAGTCGTTTGATGGCGAATATCTCGCCAGTCGAGTCCTTATTGTACTGCCACACTAAGCCCGAGGTGGTGTCCTGACTGTAGTACAAATGTTTACCATCGGGAGAGAAAGCGGGTTCTGCAATGGATTTTTGGGCGCGTTTACCGTCGGTATTGTCGACAATTTCAACACCACTACCACCATTGATGTGGTACATCCAAATCTCCCCTGAGGGAATGCTGCGCCTTGAAACGGTGCCTTTACGTACCGCTATCCACTGGCTGTCAGGCGTCCATGCTGGGTTGTGAAGGTTGTGTTGACGTTCACTCGTGACTTGAAGGACGTTGCTGCCATCGATGTCCATGACCCAAATGTTGTCATTGCCGTCTCGATCAGAGACAAAAGCAATACGTTGGCCGTCGGGGCTGAACGTAGGTTGGAAGTTCCATTCTGTGCCTTGGGTCAGAGCTGTCACAGAGCCGCCTGCCGTGGGCACAATGTACAAATCACCCAGCATGTCAAAGACCACGTGGGTGCCCTCAGGACTGACGTCTACGAACGACCAGGTCGTGGTCTCGGTGTCGATGGTGATATCCCGCCATGGGCCAGGGGGGTTGGAGACATCCCAGCTTGCCGCTTCTTGATCGGCGCTAAACGCCTCTAGCGCAAACAGCACTCCGAATAAGGTCAGTAAGTGTCGGGTCATAAACTGTCTCCAATGGACATTCAGACAAAAATTAAGGACTGGCAATGGTACCGGCAGCTATTGCTGACGCAAGTGTTGTCGCCCCCGGGTTTACCATCAACATTCGATTTTGAGACTCTCGGTTGCTGTGCTCGGGAACTTATGGGTGCACCATTGGGATGACAAAGCCCCAGACACCGTAAATCGCGTTTTGGTCTTACTGTTAGACGGATGCATCCAGCACGCAGTTTAGGGCTTTCTAGCGTGGATTTGTGTCTTTGACATTAATCGATCGCCAAGCCTGAATCGCCATTGCCGTTGCCGGATCAATGGTGTCCAGACCTTCACCGTGTTCAAGCATTGTTGATATTTGCCGGCCGATGACCTTGCCCAGTTCAACGCCCCACTGATCGAAGGCATTGATGCCCAGTAATCGTGAGAGAAAGAATGTTTTATGCTCATAGGCGGCGATTAAAGCACCGAGTATTTCCGGAGTCAGCGCTTCGAAATAGATCAGTGAGTGGGAATGATTACCCAGCATCTCATAGTGTGCGGCAAAGCTGTCGGGTTGACCGCGTTCTCTAGCGAGTTGCAGCGCTTCGCTTGGGTTCCGTCCAATCAACAGGGCGCGGCTCTGAGCCAACGCATTGGCCACAAGTTTGCGCTGTGCATCGACATCTCTGCCTTCCTGCGTGAGGGGCAAAATAATGTCGGCGGTAAAGCGACGGTTGCCCTGGTGGAGCAGCTGATAGTAACTGTGTTGGCCAATCGTCCCGGCGGAACCCCACAGCACCGGAGCACTGGGCACAGCAAGGGCCGCGCCAGTAAGGTCGACTCGTTTTCCGTTACTCTCCATAGACAGTTGCTGCAAAAAGTCGGGGAGCTGTTCGAGACACTGGGCGTAGGGTAGAACGACGTGGGTATCGGTCTTAAGATAAAGGGTGTTCCAGTATTCGAGCAGGGCCATCATCAGCGGAAAATTATCCGCGCCTCGGCTGCCTAGGGTGTGAAGGTCCATTTCTTGGGCACCGTTGAGCAAACGCTGGAATGTGGCCCACCCAGATTGTAGGGCTATAGAGATGCCCACAGCAGACCACAACGAGTAGCGACCTCCAACCCAATCCCACATAGGGAAGCAGTTGGCTTGGCTAATACCAAAGCCACTAGCCGCGTCGAGGTTGGTAGTGACCGCCACCATATGTTTGTCGATGTCCGAATCACCCGCGCCGGCGGCGAGTAACCAGGCGCGCGCCCTAAGTGCATTGGTCAACGTTTCCTCAGTCGTGAATGACTTTGAACAAACAATAAAAAAAGTCGAGCGAGGGTCCAGCGTCGCGAGGGTTTCATCTAAATCTTGAGGATCGACATTAGCGATGAAATGGGCACTTATGATGTCGGTGTCAGAACGCAGCGCTCGACACACCATTTTCGGCCCAAAATCAGAGCCGCCGATACCAATGTTGACTACATCGGTGAATCGAGTACCACCGAAGCCAGTGCGTTCTTCGCGATGAATTTCTGACACTAGATGCGCTAACCGTGTATTAGTCTTTTGTATCTCGGCATGCAGCTCTGGGTTTGTATCTGTTCGTGTGCCGCGCAGCAGCGTATGCAAAGCAGCACGCTCCTCGGTGATGTTTACCGCCTCACCTTGGGTTAAGGCGTCAAAATCGGTAGCTAAGTTTGACTGCTTGGCAAGTTCGAGTAGGCGTTCTCGGCTGATTGGGTCGATTCGGTGTTTGCTGTAATCAAGAACAATGCCGTTAGCCGTACAGCGCAAGTCGGTTGCGCGGGTTGAGTCCCCCTCAAACCACTGGGCCACACGGCTAGTTGCCATTTGATCAGCTAAATTTTGCAGCTCACTATCAATATTCATGGTGCTCGACATGCAGCAAGTTCCTTGGATTTTTTTCGGATAACGCCCTGAGCAAGTAGTGCCGCACCCACTAGACCCGAGAAGGGCGCGAGTGCCGGAGCCTTAATGAGCTTCGCTACCGCATCTTCAGAGGAAAATTGGGGCATATAGTGGTTCATCATCTCTCGCAAAGCGAGTCGCACCTTAGCCAGTAAAAAGGGCGTTTGCATTACCCCGCCACCCAGTATGATGCTATCGGGGGTTATTGTCAGAAGGAGATTCATGCACATTTGTGCGAGATATTTTGCCTGTAAATCATTGCCGGGATGGTTCGGGCTCAGATCACTCAAATTGGCGCCCCAACGTCGTTCTATGGCGAGGCCCGAAGCCAACCCCTCCAAGCAGTTGCCGTGAAATCTACAAAAGCCCTCGGGCATCGGGTCATCAGGATTCACTGCTATTTTCATATGGCCGACTTCGGGATGAAATTTGCCCTGATCCAGCTGATTATTGATAACAATACCCCCGCCAATACCCGTGCCGACGGTGATATAAATAACGCGGTGACCGTGACCTGCTGAGCCAAGATTCGACTCTGCAATGGCCGCCGCATTGACGTCAGTAGTGATCACCAAGGGCACATTAAATTCAGCCAGCGCTTTGGGGTAGCTGAAATGACTCCAATCGGGTTTTGGGGTCGGGCCAATGACCCCATAGTCGCTGCGTTCTGCTGCTATACCTAAGGGGCCGAATGAGCCGATGCCTATGGCATGAAATGCTTCTTTCTTGTGCTCGGCACGAAGATAGCTCAGCAGTTGGGGCAGGGTTACTGCGGGGGTCGCTGTGGCAATGGAAATAGAGTGATTGCTTATGGAGCTGGGACTTCCAACGGCGACAAGAAACTTCGTGCCGCCCCCTTCAATCGCTGCTACACGCATGCTGCTGGGTCCATGCTGTAATTAACGGTCATTCAGGCTTGCTCATGTAAACTAAAAGCTCCATCTTTCGGGGGGAGAATAACAAAATAGGGTTGCCACGCTATGAAAGCTATTTTTATTACGGGTGCAGCACAGGGCATTGGTTTGGCCATCGCACGTTTATTTGCTGAGAAAGGGTGGCGTGTCGGACTGTTCGATGTCAACGAAAGCCTTTGCAAGAATCATTTACAGACCCCGTTATTTCACAATGCTGTTGCGGGTTTTTGTGATGTGACAGACCCTGACTCTGTCGATGCAGCCCTGACCGCGTTTACCGATGCCAGTGGCGGCCAACTTCATGTTTTAGTCAACAATGCGGGTGTTTTGTCAGCGGGTGATTTTTCAACGATGTCTGCCGCAGATGTCAACGCTATGATCGCCGTTAACATTGGCGGTCTGACCAGGGTTTCACATCAGGCGTTCCCCTATCTGCGCGATACCGAAGATGCAGTAGTACTGAACCTTTGCTCCGCGAGCAGTATTCACGGTATCCCTTGGTTGGCTGTATACAGCGCCAGTAAATTTTATGTGGACGGCCTCACACAGGCTCTTGCTATTGAATGGCAGGATCACGATGTTCACGTGACTTGTCTCAAGCCACCTCCCATCAACACGGCGATGGGACACCAGTTAGACAGCCGCCATACAGAAAAAATGCCCATTAATATGCAGGTAGAGCAAGTTGCCGATGAAGCTTTTGCTGCGATCATTGAGCGTACGCCCCATCGAATTTTGGGTCGTAACACAAAGGCCTGGTACGTTGTTAACGGTTTACTGCCCGCGTCATTGCGAAGTCGACTGACTCGTTACATCACGGGTGCGTAACGCGAATTTTTAAAATAAAAAGAGGACGGAGCCTGTGCGTAAAGCCCTGAAATTTTTCCATACCTTGGGCGGCGTTGGCCTGCTGGGAACTTTTATGACCTTAGTCATTGTTCTGGCGCTTTTGCCTGACCCCTTGCAAGATATTCATGGCTACGCAGCGCTGACTGGGCTTGTCGACCGATTGGCTCGATGGGTTCTATTGCCGTCTCTTGCAGTCACCCTAGTGTCCGGCTTGCTGTCTATTGGCGCGGTCACAGCGTTTCACAGCGCAGGCTGGGCCTGGCTGAAATTAGCCACCGGAGTCGTAATGTTTGAAGGTACGCTG
>JAQWYY010000046.1 GCA_029253705.1 Luminiphilus sp.
GACAATACCCAGTATTTTAGAGCGCAAATGCTGGCCCACGGTTTTGCAGTGCCTGAGGGCGATCACCCCATTGTTCCCGTAATGCTAGGAGACGCGGTTGTGGCCCAGAAGATGTCCCAACGCCTGCTAGAGCTAGGCATTTATGCGATCGGCTTCTTTTACCCTGTGGTTCCCAAGGGCAAGGCACGTATTCGAGTGCAAATTTCAGCAGGGCATACCCGAGAGAATCTCGACAAAGCGGTTGCCGCCTTTAGTCAGGCGCAGCAAGAGCTTGTTGCGTAGTGTGTTGGTAGTGAAGTTTTAGGAATCGTATTTTAAGAGTCGCGCTTTGAGAAGAGCGCTTAAAAAAAGCGCCCGGATACAAACTTGTCTTGAGGGCGCTTAGCACGGTGGTTTTTTTGGAGCACAGGTCTACTGATGTAGACCTGTACTAGCGAACTAGGAGCTAGCTCGTGTCGCGTGGCAATACCTACATCTTTACTGCTTTATAACGCAGTATTCGCCGTATTCAGCGACTTCTTGGGTTGTCCAGTCGGCCTTGGGTTTTTCATCAAGGTTTTCACACCACTTGTCACTGCCTATGGTTGTGGCGTCGAGGAGACAGTGCTTGGCATAGCTCTTTCGATCATCGCCAGTCCAGTCACCTTTTGGAATCGCCTTTTGGGCCTCACACCAACCGGCACTCCCGGGCTTGTCAGCACAGCCTGTTAGTAACAGACCCGCGCTTAGTAAAAGAGCCCCCATCGTAGAACGCTTTTGCATGGGTGTCATACTACCTCCAATTCGTAAATGATTTGACGCAGAGCTTAGTCTAGATCTCCCTGCAGGCGAGATTCATTTGGTGGCAAATTTGGCTCGGGTGGTATTTGTCTCAGGTGGTAGTTTCCTTGGGTGGTAACAGTTTTTGGCTTCTAAGTTAGATAAAGAATCAGCGGCTTAATATCGATTAACCGCAACTTGCGGCAGAATTAGCCACCGATCCGATCAAGCAGGCTATAAAACAGCATGCCTGCTATCTGTCCCGGGCGCCGCAGTAGGGTGCCACCGGGAAAACCCCGGGTTGGCACAGAGGCCATGCGTGAGAAATCGTCGGTATCCCCGGAAATGGCCGCGGCTAAAAGGTAGCCTGCCATCGTGGCTGTGGGAACGCCGTGACCCGAGAAACCCTGAGCATAAAAAGTGCGACGACCCAGGCGACCAAAGTCGGGCATGCGATTCATCGTAATACCCAGCGTGCCGCCCCAGCCGTATTCAACGGCCACGTCTACTAGGTTCGGATAGATTTTGAGCATGTGGGGCCACACAAACCGTGCAATATCTTTTGGAAATTTGGCACCGTAGGTTTCGCCGCCCCCAAAGAGAAGGCGACCATCACCCGACAGCTTCCAGTAGTTAATGACAAAGAGGGTGTCAGACAGGCTTACATTGTCGCGACAGACTGCGGTCTGCTGTGCCTCGGAGAGCGGTTCGGTGGCTAAAATAAAATTATTAATAGGCATAATGTTGCCCGCGATACGTGGCTCTAAATTGCCGAGATAACCGTTGCAGGCTAAAACCAGAAAACGTGCATTTACTGTGCCATTGCTTGTTTTGACCTGCACTTGCCCATTTTTAGACTCGTCGTAGCTAAGCACCCGACTATTTTCAAAAATATGTGCACCCAGGAGATCAGCCGCTTTGGCTAGGCCGAAGGCATACTTTAGGGGGTGTAGGTGTCTCGCACCTAGGTCAAGTAATGCTCCGTGGTGATGATTAGCGCTGGTCATCCAGGCGGTCTCAGTCGCGTCTATGAAACGCATCTGGTCATAGCCATAGGTTTTATCAAGGTACTCCACCTCCTCTTGCAGCCCTTTGGTGTGTCTTCGTTTGGCGGCCAAGTGCAAATTACCAGCGCCTAACTCACACTCAATTTTGAACTCATCAATTAGATTAACGACGAGGTCTACTGCCTCTAAACCCAGACGCCATAGGTCTTTTGCGGCTCCAAGGCCTACCCACTGCTCTAGGTCTTCTTGATCAGCGCGTTGACCCGTGCCGACATGGCCGCCATTACGACCCGAAGCGCCCCATCCCACACGCTCCGCCTCTAATAAGGTGACGGAAAATCCGAGTTTGCGAAGATGAATGGCGGTTGAAAGCCCGGTATAGCCTCCGCCCACAATACAAACATCAGAAGCGATCTCTCCCGATAGCGTTGGAAAATCCCTATGAGGTGATGCGGAGGCGGCATACCAGGAATCAACGTGTTTGGAGGTATCAGTCATAGGCACTCATTGTGTGAAACCAAGTTAGGGGTCTTATACAATTGTTGATTTTACACCCTTGCAGTGGAACTCGCTTGCCCCGCATACTTCTGCCTCTTCCATTACCGGTTGATTTTATGAGTTCCAAGCTCTCAGGTGAGACCAATACAGGAACCCGCATTCACAGTCCTGAAAACGCCAGCGGATCCCTTCTGATACCTCCAGAGGAAATGGCGACAATTACGGCTTGGCTCAAAGAGCACAAAATTTCGGAGGTTGAGTGTATTGTTCCTGACCTCACCGGTAACGCACGCGGCAAATTTATACCGGCGCATCAGTTCACCGAACAATTAGAGCAGAAGCTACCGGAATCTATTTTGGTTCAGACGGTCACTGGCGAGTACACCGATGATCATTGGGATTTTGTCGAACCTACTGACACAGACATGATGTTGAGTCCCGATGCCTCGACGTTACGTCGTGTGCCTTGGGCTCGTGAACCCACCGCACAAATTATTGCAGACTGCCTGAAAGCCGATGGCACCCCCCATCCACTTTCCTCACGAAACGTGTTGCGTTATGTCCTGGGGCTCTATGAGGAAGCGGGACTAAAGCCTGTTATTGCCCCCGAAGTTGAGTTTTACCTAGTTCATAAAAATACGGACCCCGATTACGAATGTATGCCGCCCAAGGGTAGGTCAGGGCGTCGTGAAGTGGCGCGCCTTTCTTATAGCATTGACGCTGTCGCCGAATTTGAAGATTTCGTAGAGGATATGTATGACTACGCTGATGCGCAGTCGCTGGCTGTAGATACCCTTATCCATGAAAACGGTGCCGCACAAATGGAGATCAATTTTCGTCATGGTGATCCATTGGCCATGGCGGATCAGGTATTCGCCTTCAAGCGGACGGTGCGGGAAACTGCGCTAAAGCACGACATGTACGCCACGTTTATGGCTAAACCCATGCAGCGTGAGCCCGGTAGTGCGCTGCATATTCACCAGTCTATTTTATCCCTCGAAGATGGCAGTAATATTTTTGCGGGCAAAGACGGCAAGCCAACAGCTGCCATGATGCATTACTTGGGCGGGTTGCAGCGATACACCCCCGAACTGATTAGTTTCTATGCCCCCAACGTAAACTCCTATCGCCGACTAGCCCCTGATATCTCGGCGCCAATTAATTTGAGCTGGGGTTTTGATAACCGCACCACAGCTTTTCGAGTACCTAACAGTACACCGGAAAACTTGCGTATTGAAAATCGGTTCCCAGGGGTAGACGCCAACCCTTATCTTGCAATAACGGCAACGCTTGCGAGTGGTTTGTTGGGTATGCGTCAAGGTCTTCAGCCGACTGAACCCCATCAGGGCACCGCGAATGACGAAGCCGTAGTGGTCGCTCGTACTTTGGAAGAAGGCGTGCGTCAGTTAAACGACACCCCCGAGTTACAGCAAATGATTGGCGAATTATTTATGCGCGCTTACGCTGCAGTAAAGCTTGATGAATTTGAGGAATTCAACCGAGTAATCAGCTCTTGGGAGCGTGAACACCTGTTATTGCAGGTGTAATTTCTGACTATGGTCGACACACTGCGCGAGGGCGAATCTGCGGAAACATTTGCTCGTGTTTACAAAGCAATGAAGTACGTTGTTTACGCACTGCTATCTGTAAACATTGCGCTATTTCTGGACGAAGAAATGGCGTCCTCCGCTCACGCAGCGACTTCGGGCATGGATCTGTTTACGGTTATACAACTGTTTTCTGCAACCCTTGATACCGCAGCGTGGGTACTGCTGCTGCTACTGTTTGAGCTGGAAACGGCGGTAATCCCTGATGATCGATTGGTGGGTAAAACCAAATGGGTCATTCACGGCATCCGCTTAATCTGCGGTCTCGCCATTGTTTCTGCATTTTGGGGTTATTTGGGTGAATGGCAGGTGTTTTGGCACTCTGAGATTCTTCGGGTGCCTGCCTGTGAGTTAGTCGGCCAAGGCTGGTCGATTTTGCTCGATTTCGATAAGTTTATCGCCCTCGATGCCCAGAGCTGTACTGCGCTTGGCACTGAAATCGTCGCTATATCAAAGTTAGAACAGGTCGTTGCGACGCCTGCGGCCCTCAGTAGTGCTTATCAGCTGGGGCTTGTTGACGTAATCAACTCTGCAACCTGGATTTTAGTCGTCGTGCTTTTGGAGATCGAGGTGCGTATGCAGCTGGGGGGTGGGGTGCCTCAAAAATTTCAGCGGCCACTCAATGGCGTCAAAATTGGGTTGTACCTTACGCTTACCGTGGCAGCAGTTTACTGGGGGTTTGAAGGTGAGTTCCTGGATTTTTGGGATGCTGCACTGTGGCTGTTTGCCTTCGTGTTTATTGAGCTGAATGTCTTTGAATGGCAGCGCGACCTAGCGCAGCAAGCACGACAGTAATGTCGAGGGATTCTCAACTATCGAAATACTCGATTGACCTTTCGATGCTAGAGCAGGGTATGCCGACCAGCTAGGCGGACGACCCCTCATCGCATTATCGAAGCTTAATCGTCGTAGAGCTCGAAATCGAAATCGCCCAGCTCTTCCCGAAGTCGCAGTGTCTCAAGGCGTTTCTCTGCCCGGCGCCGCTTCTCAGCCAATGAGGGCGCGCAGATGCCAATACTGGAGTCGTCCAGAGCATTGAGCATCTCGTCGTCTAAGTCCCCCATTAGCGGCTCGAAAAAATCCTCTGAACCGACTGAATCCTCGCTATGTGTTGCAGTACGCTCACCCATAACCACCTCCCGATGATATAGAACTTAATGCGTAGGCATCGTCACCTGCGTAGTTGGCCTCAATGGCACCGCTTTAAGCAAGAATTTTTTTGGCCTTAAAGCGCTGCTGTAAATAACTGAAAAAACTAGGGCGGCCCGCCTTAAATACCACGGTTACGGTTGGAGAAATCCTTTTCTCCCTTAGAAGACCCAGCTTCCTGCTAGGGGGCGGACCGCATTAAGGATTAGCAAATGCCATGCCAGAACAAATTCAAAGGTAAGCCATGGGTTCTGAGGTATTTCCCTCAAACTTTGGACGCGTCCGCTGTCTTTGGCTGTGTCCAGCCGGCGATAGGTGGTGTCCGATCAGCGGGAGGTAGTGTCCAGTTTGACCATTAGCAGGTCTATCAGGGCTTCCGGAGTTCCGTCGTCGACAGAGATAGTCACGCTCGCAAACCGCTCATATAGCGGTACTCGCTCGTGGTAAATGTCGGCCAGTGATTGTTCTTTGGCTGAGGCAATTCCCCTATCTGGGGCGAGAGAGATGCGAAACTCGACGGTGTCCAGCCTAGCGCTTAGGTAGACCACGGTTGAGACTGCCGTGAGCCGCGCCATCACCTTAGGGCTGTAGACCACCGAGCCCCCGGTAGAGATCACACTTGGGTGAATCGGCATGTCGAGTAATACCTGTTCTTCTACCTGACGCAGATAAACGTGGTCGCGCTGCGCAATAATTTCAGCAAGGGTCGATTGCTCTTGATTTTGAATCAGAATGTCCGTATCGACAAAATCTGTGCCCAGCCGCTTAGCTAATAAAATACCCAGAGTACTCTTGCCGCTGCCGGGGAAGCCAATGAGGCTTATAACTTGCTCGCTGGACATTCTGACTTCCTATGCGTTTGTGGGAACATTTGCATATCAATTTTAGCGGGTATTGGTGACAGACACGCCACGCTAACCTAAGAAATCCTAACATTTTACCGTTGGAAACGCTTTTGGTTAAGGTCTGCAAGGCTGGGTTGCTTCGAGCCCAATTCCTCGTTCTTTCACGCTATTGAACTCGTTTTATGCCGCCATTTCCTTCTCATGTAATCCTCGTCAGTTTCAAACGAAGACTTGAGCCAGTTATGGTGATTGCGACGTTTTAGCTGCTTCTTTAGTGCGCCATGGGTTAAGCTCATTGGGCAGTGAACTTCCCCTGAGTGCTGCCCAGCGCCGCTCCCAAAGTTTACGCAGTGTTCCAAGCCTTTTGCCAAAGCCGCCAAACCGTCCAGAGGCTATTAGCTGCCAACCTAAAAACCCAGCCAAGAGCGCTGCAGCGGCGCTTAGCAGGGCTCTAACTGTTTCTGTTTTTGACGCCGACTTGGGCGGCAGCTCACCGCTAATTGAAATTTGCAACGGTGCGGTTGTGAGTATTTGTAGGGTTTCGGTATCGGTGTTCCACCAATTTACCCGCGCGCCTGGAATCTCCACGAGGCCTGGCGCGGCGGCAATCCACGTCGCCCCGTCGCTGCGAGTGGCTTCGAGAGTGCCCCGATTAGAGCGGTTTCGCAGAATTGGGGGTTCGGGATACATCTGGAGTAGCGGTTCTTTTTGGGTGGTCGTCCGCGGCAGCAGCATAGCCATAACATCGCTGGCTTTCACGGTTAGGCGGCGACTAATGGCTGCGCCTAAATAGGTATCCAGCGAGCCGTCGATGGTCTGCACTAATGTCACGGAGGGGCTTGCTACCCAATGTTCTAAACTTTCAAGGGCCGGCGGAATACTGGTTTTTACGGTGAGGGCTTGTGTCTCAATAACGCTGGCAATTGTCTCATTAGTCGCTTTAGAGACGGAGACGCTCACCCTCAAGGGCGGAATAACGGCGGTTCCCGGCTTGGTCGCAAACACGTCGATAAACCAACGCTGTACCGTCCAGCTTTCACCACCGCGCCGCTCAGTCGAGTTGGCCGCAAAGTCCTGATTTTGCAACAGTAGCAAGTCGGGAACCTCAGGCAGTTTGATCCGCGTTCCCGCGGTGAACCAGCGTGGCGTGGCGACTGCCACCTCAAGCTTGATGCGCTGGCCCGGGACAGCACCTTCCGCAGGTATCAGGCGAGCCGTGATTTCTACCAGTTGATCATCGGCTGCGACAAAGCTCGATAGGCTAAGTGTGATTGCCAGTGGTAGCACCGCAGATCTCGAAAAACGGGTGAGCCAAAAACCGCAGCAGTGAAATTTCCGCTCCAATTTAGCTGACGCTCGCCAATGGTTTTTAGAGGCCAGAATCATTGCTCACTGACGCCTCGCTCTTGCAGTTGAATATTAAATTTGCTACGCAAGAAGTTAGCAGGATCGGGTTGTACATTTTTCATCCAAAGGGCCGCGGTCTCCGGACTCGCGAGAATGGCTTCAGCGCTGTATTGCGTGCGTTCCTCAACTTCATTGACCAGAGTGTCCGCACCCTCGCCAATTTGAGGGTCTGTATCTTGGTCGAGTGTTTCACTACCGACGCCGGCTTCATTGGTTTGCGATTCACTCAGCCGATTACTGGTTTCGATAATTTCATGGATGAATTCTCGATTGGCACTAGCACCCGGAAATTCTGGATTCCGGTCAAGCAGCAGATCATAGCGATTTCTAGCGCCAACATAGTCTCTGCGGTGAGCTCTGGCATTGGCTTCATTGAAAAGGGCTACGTCATTATCCTGTCGGGTAAATAAGGTAGCTGCTTGCTCAAAATCCTGATGGTAGTAGCGGGCCGTGGCACGCCAAATCGGATTTTCAAAAATCTCTGCGGCCTTCTGGTAATAGCCAAGCTGCAACAAAATATGGCCATATTGATCTGGTGTTAACCACAGTGACACAAATCCATCGAGGGCTGGCAGTAATAACCCATGTGTCGATATTTCTGGCGGATTTTTCAGTGATGTTTGCATTTCGGTATCTAGGTTGAGCTGCGCAATTGGCGCGTTGGAAAAGGTAATAAGGCAGGGCACCAACAGCCAAATCCACAACCGGGTCCAACCACGTCGGAACCAGAGCAAGACGAGAATTAACACGGGAAAAACGAGGGGGTAGCCATTGTCCCGCCAAGGTAAAGCCTCATCATCAATCACTTTATAGGCGTCTGTCATTGCCCCGGCAATGGCGGCAACGTCACGGCGGTCTATGCTCGCGTCAAAATATTGGCCACTACACTGGGTTGCCAGATTCGATAAAGCTTCGCGTTCCAGGGGAACGGTGCTTTGTGTCACTGAGGGGTCGCCAAGCCCATATATCAGCAATTGGTAGTCACGGTCCTGACACCAGCTTTTTATCAGTTCAGAGCTCCCTGCGCCGAGACCGTCAGTAACCAACAAAACAGAGCTTTTGTAGTAAGTTTGTGCCAGTAGTCGGTCGATACCTGATAGCGCATATTCGGGATATTTTCCTGCTCGGGGGGTTATGCCGGGGGTCATTACAGCTAAAAAGCTTTCGGTAACTTCATGATCGCTGGTCAAGGGTAGGACCGTATGGGCACTTCCAGCGTAGGCGATCACGCCAACGCGCTTATCTGGAACCAGCTCTAAAAGATCACGAATCTTTTGAATGCCACGGAGAAGTCGACTGGGCGCTACGTCGGTAGTAGCCATCGACTCAGAGACGTCAAGAACAACCACCAGGGGCGCGGCGTCTTCAGCGAGGGGAGAAGGTTGTTGCTGCCAACTGGGGCCCGCCATTATTAGGGTGAGTAGTAAGGCTATGATCACCAGCACTGAGGTTGGGTTAAATCTGGCGATGGGTGGTTTTTGTACTCGAAGATGTTGAAGCAATTCGGGATCTATAATGCCAGAGAAGCGATCAGAGTTTGCCTGAGAGGATCGCAATAGTCGCTCAAGAATTAGCAAACCGGGAGCCAGCAACAACCACTCAGGCCGCAAGAAGTGAAAGTGAGTGAGAATCTCCATTATTGCGTTGCCCCAGATCTAAAGAGTGTCCCGAGGCGTGCAAAAGATCGCAGCAGCACATACAGCATTATTACCGCCGCAAGTGGAAGCCAGTGAACGTCGGTGCGAGGTCTGAAGTTAACACTGTCAAATATATTGGGCTCAAGGGTGTCCAGTAGTTTAAAAACAGAGGTCAGATCTTCGCTGCTTAATGCCTCGAAGGATTGGCCCCCAGTAACCTCTGCCATGCGAGCTAGTGTATCGAGGTCAATAGCTTCCTCACCGCTTGCTGCAGGGTCGCCAACAGCAATCGGATAAATTCGTATGCGTTCAGTGGCAGCAACACGGGCGGCATCAACAGGGGGAACCAAGCTTCCAGTATCATTACCGTCGGTAAGTAATAACAGCACTCGATGCTCGGTTTCTGCATCTTTAAACAGTTTAATGGCCAGTCCTACCGCATCCCCCAAGGCTGTACTGGGCCCGGCCATTCGGACTCGTGTTTCATTTAAGAGCATCAGCCAGGTGGGGTGATCTTCGGTGAAGGGGGATTGAAGATAAGCGTTGTTGCCAAAGACAATGAGGCCTAAACGATCTCCCGCACGCTCATCGACAAGCTGTCGCAAAACCGTCTTAACCGCAGTTAAACGGTCTGTTGGCTCACCGCTGGACTGACTAAAGTCCTCCGTTTCCATAGACCCCGACAGGTCAACTGCAATCATTAAATCCCGTCCTGCCTTTTGTTGTTCAATCGGGTCTCCTAACAACTGTGGTTTTGCTGCAGCAAGTACCAAGCTCAGCCATATCAGAGTGATTAGAACTTTTTGTCCGCGCCTTCTGATGAGCAGCATGGCACCCCGCTGGGGTCGGGATTCGGTGGCGTTTAGTAACCTTGCAAAAAAGGGCACGCGAACGGCATCTCGGCGCTCTCGGTAAGCAGGAATTAGGCGCATGACTATCGGCAGGGGTAGCAGGATAAAGGCCCAAGGGTGGACCCAGTCCAACTGCGAAAAAAATTGTGTGATGAGAGCCTCAATAGAACCCATGATCATCTCGATGCTGGTTTATCCAAAGGTGGGCCTCACGGACTAGCGCTTTGCGCTGTACCTGAGTTGCTGGAGCTAGAGGGTTATAGAGCGCTTCGCCGAGTATTTGCAGGCTCTCCTGAGAAAAAATTTTGGTGGCCGCTCGAGTCTCCAGCCAATGACACCAGGTAACGCCCGTCAGAGCAGCTACCTCGCGCCGAGAGGCCGCGGTCATAGCCGTTAACTTGAGCACCTCGTTAATTGCCGACGCCTCGGCAGACGGGCCTAGGTGGCTGAGTCTTTGCTGAGCTTCTCTACGATAGCGATTGCGCAGCCAGACTCTGAGTCGGCGCCAAGAGAGGTGCATTAATTGAATGGCCAATGCCAGCGCTACAATCTGCCAGCCCAATGTTTGAGGTAGCCAGTTTATTGGTTCCGGCGAGACAATCTCATGGAGTTCACCGCGAAGGATGGGATTACCGAATAGTGCCGGTAGTGAAGGTAGGGTCTCCTCAAGCATCGTCAATAGAATTCATTATCGAGCCGCTGTTGTTGCCGCTGGGGTCCCACCCAACTGGCGCAGTAGCTGATTAGCGATATCTGATTCAGTCGTCAGCGATATCAAGGGAATTTGATGGCGCTTCAGCGACTCACCTAGGCTATCGACGTGGGCGTCGAACTTTGCTTTGAAGCGGATGTCGGCCTCCTTTTTCCCGCTCTCTACCTGAATTTGGAACGCGCCGTCACTGACCACCAATTGATCAGCGGTGGCTAAACTTCGTTCAAGAGGGTCTGTAATCAGAGCCGCTATAACGTCATTACTTTGGCGAATGGCTTTAATTGCCGCCAGACTCTGATCATCCCAGCCGTCAAAGTCTGAAATAATAATCACTAGACTGTCGTGGGTCAGATAGCGACTCAGCTTTTTTAGTGCCCCTAACAAGGCATCAGCTCTCGACGGCTCACTGCTATCTGCGGTTAACTGGTGATTCATGCTGACCAAGTTGGCGAGCCAGCCCATCAGGGCGCCGGGCGAGCGGCTGGGACGATACACCTTTGACGTCGTGTCGTTGAACAGTAGGGCACCAATACGGTCGCCTACGCCAATGACCCGCCAAGCGCTGAGTGCTGCGGTTCGCGCCGCGCCAACTGATTTCATTTGATGACGGCTACCGAAAAACATGGCAAGTCGCTGATCGACAACGACCCAAACAGGACGGTCTCGTTCTTCTGTATAAACCCTAACAAAGGGCGTTCGGGTTCGATGAGTTACCCGCCAATCCATGTTACGCACGTCGTCACCGGGTCTGTAGTGACGGAGCTCATCAAAGTCTAGCCCACGCCCTCGCAGCCGAGATCGTTTACGGCCAGTAAGTACAGAGTTGACAGGTTGAGCAGGGCGGTAGCTAAAACCCTGAGCTCGGTATCGAAGTCGTACCAAGTCTTTGAGCGCAACATAGGCGGTGGCACTCATGGTTTGATTAGCCTGCCGCAACGAGGTCGAGAATGTCCGTCACGACCTTGTCGGTGTCAATGCCGTCAGCCAGAGCGTCGTAGCTCAAAATTAAGCGATGGCGCAAAACAGCTGGAGCCACCGCTCGCACATCCTCTGGCAGAACATGCTTGCGCCCTTGCAGCCAGGCTTCTGCCCGAGACGCTCGATGCAGGGCAATACTTGCCCGTGGACTGGACCCTACGGCGATCCAGCTCTTGAGTTGGTCAGAGAGACTCTCCGGTTGGCGCGTAGCCATCACTAAATCGACGAGATAGCGTTCTACGGGTTCGCTGAAGGTCATTTCCTGAATGGCTTGCCTTGCTGAAAAAATAGCTTCAGTACCAATCGGCGTTTGTTCAGCGTGGTGACCTCCCTCTTCTTTCTGCAGCATACGGACGATTTCTCGCTCGGCCTCGGCGTTGGGGTAATCGACCCTCACCTTAAACAGAAAACGGTCCATCTGCGCCTCGGGTAAGGGGTAGGTGCCCTCCTGCTCTATCGGATTTTGAGTCGCCATGACAAGAAATAAAGGCGGTAGCGGGTAACTTTTACCTGCAACGGTCACCTGCCGTTCCTCCATTGCCTCCAACAACGCAGACTGCACTTTGGCGGGGGCTCGATTGATCTCATCAGCAAGCACCAGCTCGTTAAAGATGGGGCCGGGCTCAAAAATCAATTCGCTGCCGCTGTCATTGCTGTGATACGTCTCACTGCCGGTTACATCAGCCGGCAGAAGATCGGGAGTAAACTGGATTCTTCCAAGGTTTACGCCCATGGCGCGCGCCAGTGTTTTTATCGATCGGGTCTTTGCTGTGCCCGGTAATCCCTCAAGTAATACGTTGCCGTTACACAGCAAAGCTAATATCAAACTATGGACTACGGCTTCTTGGCCAATAACCGCGGCATTGACTCGAGCTGTCAGGTCGGCAATGTCGGCGCGGGTGCGGTCGGTCATAACGGTGTTCCTAGTTATAGATTCCTTAGTCCTCAGAAAAGTCGCGATTAGAAACACAACGTCCTTTGGCAAAGGCTAGCCTATCAGCTGCGCCGAGTCCTAGTGAATCTATTATTGGGTCTAAGGGTCAGTGGGCCCAGTCTCGATCGGCTTTGAAGCGCTTCGACAGGTATTCCATTTGATCAGCAAGAACACGGTCTTTTGCGAGGAAATGCCACTCGAAAGGATTGGGTCGAAACGGCACCGCAAGTAATGGCATACCCGCTTCTTCGGGTGTTTTGTTATCTTTCTGCCAGTTGCAGCGTTTACAAGCGGCCACAACATTTTCCCACTTGTTGGTGCCTCCCCGACTTGCGGGTAACACGTGATCTCGGGTTAGTTGGTGTCTTGAGGTTTGGTTGCCACAGTACAAACAGCGATGATCATCCCGTTTAAAAAGGGTTCGGTTGCACAATGGTGGTACAAAGGCGTCGTAGATTTTACCTTCGGTTGCAATAATCGGTTGTACGACAAGGGTCGAACGATGACCTGTGAGGCGCTGAATCCCCCCGTAAACAGGAGGCAGTGGGTCACCGATGCCATATATGACATCGCCCCTAGCATAGGCTGAAATTGTTTCCTGAAGGGTCAACCAACCCCTAGGTTGTCCCGCTAGATCTAGTCTGAGGATCGCTTGCATGGCCTTCTCTCTCAGGTTTCTGAAAACCTACTGAAAAAAAACCCCAGTTACAATTAAAGTTTTTCTGAGCCGTGGTTCCAGCCCCCCATTTTTTTGGCAAATAGGGGTATTTAATCTAAGTCTCTGGAAGAAAATATCCCAATTTTTGGGGTGAAGCCGGAAGAATTTGGTCCAAAAGCCGGATATTACTTGAAGCTGCTAGTGGCGGTTATTTTATCGGTTTACACGGCTGTCCAGCTGGCACTAATAAGTGTTGAGTCACCACGTAAAAGTCTTGCCTCAAAATGCTCTCCTAAGGCGATGGGGCCAACACCTGCAGGCGTGCCGGTCATAATGATGTCGAAGTCGTCGAGGGTGAGGAAGGTTTTTAGTTCACCGATAATAACGTTGGGTTGATAAAGCATGGCACTGGCTTCGCCACTTTGTCTCAGAGCGCGGTCAACCCAAAGCTCAAGGCGCAGCTCAAGCGGGTCCGCTGGCGCAGGTACGAAGGCACTGAATAGGGCAGCTCCGTCAAAGGCTTTGGATCTCTCCCAGGGCAGCCCAGCTTGTTTCAGCTTCCTTTGCAGCTCGCGCTTAGTGAGGTCCAGTCCAACACCAACCCCAAATATTTCGCTGCTTTGTACTAGCAAACAAATCTCGCACTCATAGTGAATAGGTTCGTCGGCAAGCGCTCTTAGTGTTGTTCCAATGGCTGAGTTGGGCTTCATAAACACCACCATTTGGTCAGGAACTGCACTGTTCATTTCTTCAATGTGTGCCGTGTAATTCTTGCCGATACACACAACTTTACTCGGTGTAATGCTCTGGTTTCCAAACTGAATCGATCTCACGGTGGGCTCCCGACGGTCTTTGCTGGCACTATAGATCAGGATGTCGGCTTACAGCAGGATTGTATTGTGGGTTGGCGAGGTTTTCTGATTGGTCTGCCGGTACGCAGTTAGCAGAGGGAGAATTTCTACATGGGTTTGCGTATAGGTCCGGGAGCAATGGTAGCTGCGGCATTTATTGGCCCTGGCACAATCACAACGGCCAGTGTGGCCGGAGCTACAACCGGTATAACGCTTATCTGGGCGATCGCTTTCTCTATCTTTGCGACGGTTTTGCTACAGGAGCTTGCGGTGCGAAGTGCTTTGACGACTGATCGTGATTTAGCGACGCTCATTAAAGATTTTGGTACAGATTATTGGTGGGGTATGCCGGTACTTCTGCTGATTATATTGGCGGTAGGAGTGGGCAACGCGGCCTACCAGTCTGGCAATTTGTCAGGTGCTGGAATAGGGCTAAGCACAGCTTTTGGAGTGAATTCAGGGGCCGTTGTTTTGTTGTGCGCCACCGTCGCTGCAATCCTCATCGTGGTCAACCGGTATCGGCTGCTTGAGCGCATTTTGGTGGTGTTGGTGGCTGCGATGGGATTATTGTTCATAGGGCTGGCACTTTTGTTGGCACCATTATTGTGGTCTCAGCCAGACATGCGTCTGCTACCCGACTTTTCCGGCACTAATTTGACGTTGATACTGGCCTTGATTGGGACAACAGTTGTGCCTTACAACTTATTTCTTCATGCCACTGCGGCAAGACAGCACTGGCGAGGCTGTGCAATGGATGAAGCCCTGTCAGGTGCTCGCTGGGAATCTTGCGTGGCGATTATTTTTGGGGGTGTTACCACGACCGCTATTGTTGTGGTTGCTGCTGCACTGGTACCCGGTGCTGTCGATCAACCCCCTTTAGATGCCGTGATATCGGCGATTGAACGCCAAATGCCCGGATGGGGTGCCACCATTTTGGGTGTTGGTTTATTTGCAGCGGGTCTTACATCAGCCATTGCCGCGCCTGTTGCGGCAGGCTGGACTATTTGTGGTGCCATGGGGTGGTCGGTTGATACGGATAGCTTGCGTTTTAAGGTTGTAGCGCTGACGGTGGTACTGATTGGAGGCTTTTTTGCGGTTGTTACCTCGCGGCCTGCTGCCCTTATCGTTACCGCCCAGGTCACAAACGCCTTGCTACTTCCATTAATTGCACTGGTTTTGATGGTGGTCGCCAATAGCGTGCTATTACCCCGCGCTTACCGAAACCACCGTGTGCTTAATATGGCGGCTATTTTGGTTCTGATCGTCATGACTCTGCTGGCCGCTAGCAAGTTAATAAAGCTATTCGTATAGCCTTGTCTCAACACAGGGTTTGTTAATGAGTATGTGGGCACCACAGTTTGAATGAAGTACTCAGCAGGGCCAGCACAGTGGCGATAGCACTGGCTAAAAAGACTGGGCTCAGGGTCGATATTGGCCCGAGCTTATAAACTGGCCGAAGGTTTCACACCACACCACCGCGGTTGTGTACCGAGGGTCATTGACGGCGAAGGCGTGATTCAGCACAAAACCATCAAAGGTTTTTACTGCCCCAATTTCGATAGATCGGTCTTTGAGCGCCAAAAAACCGGCCTCCGTCTCAACAAATTCCTGAGTGAGATACAGCCGGTAGTCGGGTCCAGGGGCCAGCTCTCCTTCGAATATAATTGTGTCTGAATACAGTCGAAGTTGGCCCTCTCCCCAATGCAGGGCATCGCTATCTTCACGTTGGCGTTCAAATTCTGTGGTGAATAACGGAGTGGTTAGTGTCGCTTCAACCGCCATGAGATCAGGCGCTGCTGGCTCTACCAAAATTGGCAGCAGGTAAATGCCCAGAGCGAATCCCAGCAGGGCAGTACCGCCATGACTCAGAATAAGAAGAAGTTTGGTCATACGCGTTGCCATGCGAAGGAAAATCAATGCCGAAGGTGATCCAAGCCTGTAAAAGATACCTTGTTTGCACCGGCTTTATTTTGGCCTAACTTGCGCCAAAAGTTATAATGGAGTGCACTCCATCGTGTATTACTTGTTTGCGCGGCTGCTTATTTGCGACTTGAAAGCGTTTGAAAGTGCCTGAGAGGGCTAGCAGTGTCAAATAAGCTGATGCATGATAGGGGATTAATCCCACACAATAACAAGCTAGGAAACCCCAACATGCTGCGTATTTTAAGCATATGCCTGCTGCTCGCTACGTCTGCGCTTCACGCCGCCGACAAGCCTAATATCCTAGTGATCTGGGGTGACGATATTGGGTTTTGGAACCTATCAACCAATAATATGGGCATGATGGGGTACCCCACTCCCAACATTGATCGCATTGCCAACGAGGGCGCTAAGTTTACTGATTATTACGGCCAGCAGAGCTGCACTGCGGGCCGATCGGCCTTCATTATTGGCCAATCTCCTATTCGTACTGGTCTTACTAAAGTGGGGGCGCCGGGAGCAGAGCAGGGCATCAGTGAAAAAGATGTCACCCTTGCCGGATTACTGAAAGCCGAGGGCTACGTCACAGGGCAATATGGGAAAAACCATCTGGGCGATCGCGATGAATTTCTTCCGACACAGCACGGGTTTGATGAGTTTTTTGGCAACCTGTACCACCTCAATGCCGAAGAGGAACCTGAGGATGTTGATTACCCCACTGACCCTGCCTTCATAGCGCGCTTTGGGCCTCGAGGGGTTATCCGATCCTTCGCAGATGGTCGGGTTGAGGATAGTGGCCCCCTCACCAAGAAACGTATGGAGACAATTGACCGCGAGTTTGTTGCATCAGCCCAAGATTTTATGAAACGCGCGGTGGCTGACGAGAAGCCCTTTTTTGTTTGGGTAAACACCACGCGGATGCATTTTTGGACCCATACCGCTGATGAAGAATTGGGGCTTTCTGGTCAAGGTTTTTATAACGACGCGATGGTAGCTCACGACCGCATGGTCGGTGAATTACTCGATCAGTTAGATGAGCTGAACATCGCAGACAACACGATTGTTCTGTATTCAACTGATAATGGGCCGCATTTTAATACCTGGCCTGATGCTGGCATTACTCCTTTCCGCAGCGAAAAAAATACTAATTGGGAAGGTGGATTTCGTGTGCCCGCCATGGTCCGTTGGCCAGGAAAAATACCTGAGGGCACGATCTTAAATGACATCATGTCCCATACCGACTGGGCGCCCACGTTTATGGCGGCGGCAGGACGACCGACGATTACTGAAGAGCTTAAAGCGGGCACCGTGGTCAACGGTAAGTCCTATAAAAACCACCTTGATGGCCACAACTTTCTGCCGTACCTCACCGGTGAGACAGACAACGGGCCGCGGGAGACGTTTCTTTATTGGAGCGACGACGGGTTGCTGACTGCTATGCGCATTGGCGATTGGAAGGTGGTATTTGCCGAGCAGCGCGCTAAGGGGTTCGATGTCTGGCGTGAACAGTTTGATATGTTGCGAATTCCTAAGCTATTCCATTTGCGTCGAGACCCGTTTGAACGTGCCGACCAAAACTCGAATACCTACAATGATTGGTGGGTTAAGAAGATCCCGCGAATCTACATGGCCAGAGCCGAGCTTGAAAAATTTATTGGGACCTTGATGGCTTTTCCACCACGGCAACGTCCTGCGAGTTTTACCATCGATCAAATGATGGAGCCGTTTTATCGGTTTGAAGGTCATGACCAATAAGGCTGCTGGCTTTGCTGCGCAAGGGTAGAAGGGGTTTGAAACCCCAAGAGCGTAAAGTACTGCGGGTTAGCTTGTGACGGTGAAAGCTAGCCCGTCACGTAGCCCGAAATGCCATCTTAGCCTGTAATAACGGAGCGCTAGATAGGGCACCTAGGGCGAGTTTTTGTAACTCACGGGTATGTTTTGTGATATTGCCTAAAGGGCACATGTCTCATTAACTGAGAGTGTTTTAAATGAGGACACACCCACCAAGTTTTAGTGATGTTGAGCGGGCCGCCCAGCGCTTGGAGGGGCATGCCGTGCGCACACCGCTGCTAAGTTCTCCTCAACTTAATGCGCTGACGGGGCGGCAGGTTGTGTTGAAGCCTGAGTGCCTGCAACACACTGGCAGCTTTAAGTTTAGGGGGGCTTACAACCGTTTATGCCAATTGAACGCTCGCGAGCGCGCCGCTGGCGTAGTGGCCTGGTCATCGGGCAATCATGCCCAGGGGGTGGCCCTGGCGGCGCAATTACTAGACATACCGGCACGTATTGTCATGCCAATCGACGCACCCCAAATTAAAACGCGTAATACGCAGGCCCTTGGTGCTGAGGTCGTTGCTTATGATCGGTACCGTGAGGATCGAGAGGTCATTGCCCGTACACTTGTAGCGCGGGATGGTGGGACTATTGTTCCGTCTTACGATGACGTAGATATTGTTGCCGGCCAGGGAACCGTTGGTCTCGAGTTATTGCAGGATGTAGAGCCCCCAGACGCATTACTAGTGTGTTGCAGTGGCGGCGGCCTCGTAGCCGGCTGCGCGTTAGCCGTCGAAGGGCTGCAGGCTAGTACTGCGGTCTTTTCGGTAGAGCCCTCGGAATTTAATGACCATCAGCGCTCACTCCGCAACGGCGTGCGAGAAAGCGTTGCGCCGGGATCGACGTCGATTTGTGATGCTCTACTGGCGCCAACGCCGGGCGAACTAACCTTTGCAATTAACCAACGCCTTCTCGCAGGGGGGCTTGCAGTAAGTGACGAGGATGTTCTGCTAGCCATGAATTTTGCGTTTGAGCACTTGAAACTTGTGCTCGAGCCCGGAGGCGCTGTTGCTCTAGCCGCGCTGCTGTCCGGTAAAGTCCCTGAGCATTATCGATCGGTGGGCATTATTTTGTCTGGCGGTAATGTTGACCCTGCCGTATTCGCGGCAGCGATTGACGCCGATAGCAGCCCCTTAAGCAATTCCTAGAGCACCCTCCAGGCAAATCCTAGATAAAGACTGATCAATTCCTTGCAGTGTTCAGGGCACCCTTGCCTCTGAAACAAGGCGCTGGCACAGTAGTAAAAGAGGCAGATCAGAGGGGCAGTGCTATGGAGCCAGTTCTAGATTGGGAGGCGCGTTATCAGGAGCCCTCAGTGCCTTGGGAGCGTACCGGTCTAAATCCCGCCTTTACTGTCTGGCAATCTTGGTTGAACGCGCAGCAAGGCACTGCTGTTATTCCTGGTTGTGGACGATCGCCGGAACTTCAAGCTCTTGCCGAACTGGGGTTGAGCGTTGTGGGCGTTGATCTTTCTCCCAGCGCAGCTCAATTTCAGAAAACCGCTTTGGCCGCCAAAGGCCTGAGTGGTGAGGTCGTTGTCAGCAATTTGTTCGATTGGTCCCCCGGCGCGCTTGTCGATATTGTTTACGAGCAGACCTGTCTGTGTGCGCTGCATCCAGACCACTGGAGTGCCTATGAAAACCTGCTTACCGGCTGGTTGCGGCCGGGTGGCACGCTACTGGCTCTGTTTATGCAAACCGGGGAGTCGGGAGGGCCGCCTTTTCACTGCGGGTTAGCGGCCATGGAACAGTTGTTTTCCCAGGAGCGCTGGATTTGGGACGAAGCCTCGGTACGGTCTGAACATCCATTGGGCGTTCATGAGTTGGGGTTTCGGCTAACCCTTCGTTGAGTGCTCAGTGGCCCAGTACGTGCTGAAGCGCCGTGAGGCATCGCTCAACATTGACCGGATTACTAGCATGTCCCATTAGACCAATCCGCCACTGCTTACCCGCCAAAGCGCCAAGGCCGGCACCGATTTCGAGATTAAAGTCTTGTAACAGGCGGCCTCTAACTTCAGCGTCGTTAACGCCATCAGGTATGCACACGGCGTTGAGCTGCGGTAGTCGCCACTCAGGCGCAACGGCCATTTTCAGACCCATTGCCTCTAGGCCAGAAACCAGCTGGTCGTGGTTAGTTTGATGTCGGGCAAAACCGGTTTCAAGACCTTCCTCTTCTAAAATAAGCAAAGATTCATGAAGGGCGTAAAGGGCATTTACTGGAGCGGTATGGTGATAGGCGCGTTTACTGTCTCCACCCCAGTAGCCCATGACCAACTGCATGTCTAAAAACCAGCTTTGTACATTTGTTTGCCGAGTTTGAATGCGTTCAACCGCTG
>JAQWYY010000068.1 GCA_029253705.1 Luminiphilus sp.
CCATGCCATCGGTAACAATGGAAACTGGATAAGACCCATCCATGCGCGCACCGTTCCAATACATAGTTTCACGGATGCCCGGTACATTTGAAATGGCGACGTTGTATGGCGGCAACCGCGCCATGAGACCCAAGGGTAACAGCAGCATGGTCGGCGCCTGTAATACGGCGCTTACCAATTCTATTTCTTTGGGTGACATGCCAGCGTAAAAGGCCTTGCCGGCACGGACCGAAGCTATAATGGCTTGAATGCGTCTCGCGGGATCGGCGACGTCGGTGGCTAAGTTGGCGCTAATGGCTGCGATCGCATTGCCCGACTCGAGGTCGCCCTCTTTACGTAATGATACGGGGACCATGGATTTCAAAGGCTGTTCTGGTAATTCTGCGTGGGTTTTGAGGTATTGGCGCAGTGCACCTGAGCACATGGCAAGCACTGCATCGTTAAAGGTGCCACCAAATGCCTTTCCAATAGCCTCAATTCGAGAAAACGGCCATGACTGAGCAACAAAACGTCTTGCGCCATGAATTGAGTGGTTTAGCGAACTTATGGGCACTTTCTGATGCGGCAAGCTTAAAGCGCCGCCTCGACCGGCCCAAGTTTTGGAGAAGGCCGATAACGCTCTGACTAGGTTGGTGCTGCTATCAAATGTGGACTTTAGTACGTCAGCGACGTTACGTAACTCCGCATCTGAATGAGGCATTTGTTTTCCTGAACGCAGCGCATTTTTGTAGCGTTGCCAGGACTCAAGCGATAGTGGTGATTCTTCTAGAATATGGTTGGGGTCAGTAGAGAGCATGCTTCGAGAGATGTGTATGGAGCGAGCTCCATCCACTGCTGCATGATGTGTTTTCGTGTACACCGCAAATTGCCGATTTTGCAGTCCCTCAATCACGTGCATTTCCCATAAAGGTCGGCTGCGCTCGAGCAGTGTGCCGTGCAGCCGAGATGTGAGATTAAAGAGCTCTCGGAAACGACCGGGTTTGGGCAGTGCCGAATGACGAACATGGTAATCCATGTCCATAGCGGGATCTGGCTCCCAGTAAGATGAGCCTGCTAGCCCAAGACGACCCAAACGCAACCGATCGCCAAAGGGGGGCAGAAGTGCCTGGGCGTTGCGAACGTTACCCGCTAAATCGTGCAGAAATTGCTGCTCATCGGCACCATCGGGGAGGGTATATAGCCCAAGGCTAGCAACATGCATCGGAATTTCGCGATTCTCTGAGGTCAGGAATCCTTTATCGACAAGGCTAAGTTTTTTCATGGTTTAACATTAGACTGAGGCGCTTGTCCCCTAAGTTACGTGAATTCTCGAGTGTTTGGATCTGATTGGGCATTTTAGCATTGCTATCCAACGTAGGGTGTATATCGTTATTGGTAGTTTGAAGTGAATCTAGTAACAACCGGTATTATTCTTTTAAAGCAGATGGAGCCTTAAATTTATGTCTGAGCGCTACGTAGACGCCAACGGTATTCGCCTAGCCTATGATGATTTTGGTAACGCTAATGATCCGGCAATTTTGCTGATTATGGGCATGGCTACCCAGATGACCGCTTGGCCCTTGTCATTTTGTCAGGGCTTGGTTGATCGCGGTTTTTATGTTGTTCGCTTCGATAACAGAGATGTTGGGCTATCAGAAAAAATGCTGACTGCTTACATACCCAGTACGCTGAGCATGATGTTGAAAGCGGCGCTCAATCGGCCACTCACGGTTTCTTATAAATTAGGTGATATGGCTAACGACGCGATTGGGCTGATGGATGCACTCAAGTTAGATCAGGCTCATGTGGTTGGGGTTTCTATGGGTGGCATGATTGCTCAGATACTCGCGGCAGAGCAGCCCACGCGGGTACTTTCTCTGACATCAATCATGTCATCAAGTGGCGATCCTCATTTACCTCGGGCAAGAAAAAAGGTTACGCGGGCGCTTTTAAAGCGTTACCTGGGATTTGTAAAACCAAGCCTAGAGAGCACAATGGATTTCCAGAGATTAATAGGTAGCCCCGGCTTTCCTCAGGGCGATGACGAACTCAGGGAAAAGGTAACAGCGGCATTTCAGCGCAGCTTTTATCCCCCGGGCTTCGCCAGGCATATGGCGGCGATTATGGCGAGCGGTAGCCGCGTTGACCTTTTAAAGACAATTACCGCACCGAGCTTAGTTATTCATGGTCGTGATGACGTACTTGTGCCTGTAGCCTGTGGTATCGATACAGCAAAGCAAATTCCCAATGCCCGCTTGGAAATTATTGAGGGCATGGGTCACAACTTGCCGGAATCATTAGTTCCTACATTGATGGAATTAACGGCTGGACATGTCTCGGCTGTGACATCGGCTTTGAGTCCGTCAGCGGCGAGTGGCGCAGCATAGCGCAGCCGCTAATTGTTAACTGACTGGCATCACTGACGTG
>JAQWYY010000069.1 GCA_029253705.1 Luminiphilus sp.
AGGCCAACAACAGCGATCTAAAAATACCAAAAGATATTTATTCACCCATGCACCTCACCTGGGAAGAAACCGATTTAGGGTGGTTTCACGAAGAAACCGGCATGGCTGTTAACCCTTGGTCGAATCGATTCAGGGATGTGCCCCTAGACGACAAAACAAAAAATGATTTGATTTGGATGGAGCTTTATCGCCAGCCTCAAGAGCGTGAAGACTGGGCTCAGTGGCTCGATTCCATGACCTACAAAGAGTTTATGAAAAACGAGATGGGCATCGACAATGAGTTTATTGACGAGTATCTCAATCCATTTGCCGCAGCAATGGGATGTGGTTTGGGCACTGATGTAATTTCGGCCTATCAGGCGTTTAATTTTATTCAGCCCGGCGTGAATCAGTACGGCCGACAATTTGGTATTGGCGATCCGACAGACTATGTATATTTAGCGAGCTTTCCTGGCGGAAACACCGGTATTTTACGCCACCTTGTACACCGCATTATTCCCAACGTTTTCGGCGACGCGGAGTCTTTGACCGAGATTATTTCGAACCCGGTTAACTTCGCGGCACTGGACGGAGCTGCGCAGGCAGTGAAAATGAGACTGAGTTCTCTGGTGGTCAATGTTCATCATGAGGGTCCTGCAGAATCGGCTGAGAAAGTTCAGATTACTTACCTCAACGACGAGAAGATGCATCAGGTGACGGCCGATCGCGTTGTAATGGCTGGTCAGCAGCACCTCAATAAACGGGTGGTGACTGACTTACCCGAAGCGTATCGAGCGGCCATGGACGAGTTTAAGCACTCGCCCATGTTGACCGTCAACGTGGCGCTTCGTAACTGGAAGTTTATGGATAACATGGGCGTTGCGTCGGTGCGATGGTTTGGCGACAACATGGGAGGCTGGTTCACTAGCCTGCGCAAGCAAATGGTTCTCGATGGTGAGGAGCCCATGCCCTTAGATCCAGAAAAACCTACGGTTTTGACGCTCTACAATTCATTTTGCACCCCGGGGTTGCCTTTGCATGAACAAACTGTTGCGGCCCGCATGCAGCTGTTCTCACTCAGCTATGCCGATGTGGAGAATGAAATACGCAGCCAGTTCACAAAAATGTTTGGTCCTGGTGGCTTTGATGCCGATCGGGATATTGCCGGTATCACACTAAATCGACAGGGACACGCCTATATTGTTACGCCCCCAGGTTTCTTCTTCGGTAAGGATGGCAATCCGCCGCCGAGTGATGTAATTCGCCAACCTCACGGGCGCATCGCCTTTGCACACTCGGAGCTTATGGGTTATCAGATGTGGGAAGGAGCCGCCCACGAGGGTGAGCGTGCCGCTAAGCAAATGCTTGAGATCTAAATGCCGGGCAGCTCAGACCTCAACTAATAATTCTCACAACTCGGAGTTTCAATATGGCTCACTTAAATCCGCTCAATGCTGCTGACATTGAAGACGCTGATCTCCAAAGCATGCTTAAGCGGTACCTCGACATTCGCAAGTTTATTCCCAACAGCGTTTTGACCATGGCACGAAGGCCGTCAATTGCAAAAGCCTTCGCCCAGCTTAACCAAGCGATTCTCTATGAGGGTACCGTACCTGAAGAGACGAAAATGCTGGTCGCACTAAT
>JAQWYY010000083.1 GCA_029253705.1 Luminiphilus sp.
GCTTCGTTCCTCCCCCAGGTTATCGCCGTTGACCGTGTTGCTCTGTGGGTTTGCTGCGCTTCCCTCAGCTTGTCCGGGCATCGCAATGTCGTTGGTTGAGTCGCTGGTTGAGTCGCTGGTTGAGTCGCGGGTCGTGACCACGTTGGGTAAGATCACAAACACGGCGATGGCGGCTACGAGTAGCGCAATAACACCAGGGATGAGCCACTGCGGCCGTCGGTGGTCTGTGTTGGCCACCCCCTCTGGCGTCGCCGATTGGGGGCTAAAAGCGGCAGCCTTCAAGGGCTGTTCGTGGGAATCACTCATAATAGTGGCAACGGCGAGATCAGTCGGTTTCGGGGTTGTCGGGCGCCCCAGAATCGGCTTGGGCATCGGGCATGTCTAGCGCTCCGATTTCAGTGGCATAAATGTCAGCCATAAGCTCTCGCCATTGATTGTATTGGTCTTCGACATTGCCCGAGAGTCGCACCGTTCGGTCTTCTAGCTCAATGACTCTGGGTGTGATTTCCGCCGACAAGGACTGCCCCAGCTCTTCAATAGCCAGTGAATGAATACTGGATTCCGCGCGCTTTTCAAGACCGCTTTTTAGTAAGTAGGCGCCGCCTGCAATGCCAACCACACCGGCAGTATTGGCGTAGTCACTGCTTGACCCTTGAGCCGCGATGCCAGCAATTACCGCTGCAGCACCGGCAATGAGGCGCTGGTTAGCTTCGCTTTGAAGTTCTCGTTGGGCGACCACTTCGTCGTAGCTCAGTTTGCGCCACTCCTGGTATGGCGTGTACATATCCTCTGAAAAACCCGTGTAGTAGCCTTGCAGGGTATCGACGAATACATAGTTGCGTTGCCGTAAATTGCGCACGCGTTCCAGCATAGGATCATTTTCTGCGGGTAGCCGGCGAATGGTATAGAGGCCGGTTTCATCTTCAGCTAAGTAGTCTTGAAAGGCGTCCTGAGCGAATGTTCGTGCAAAGCGCAGTTCGGCCACCTGCCTAATAGCTAAACGATCTCGGCCTGACGTGCGGTTAAATACCGTCAGCATATCGTTGGCTATTTGCCGATACACCAATAAGAAGGGGTCGCGGTCAGCGGTGGCCCGATTTTCGTAGGCGTAGCGACTGGTCACACCTTCATAGGTTTTTTCGATCCACTGTTTTCCGCGGGCGTCGGTGACTTCAACGGCGAGTTCTAGGTGTTCTCCATCACTGTGGAGTATTTTTCCGGTTATGAGTAAATCGGTGAATTGGCTGGTGTCGGGAACGACCCGAACCGCACCCCATGCGCCCACTTCCTCTAGGGTTGTGGTCAGTTCTCTGGCAATAAAGGTAGCTTCAGCACGACGAATTTCTGGATAAACTCGGTCATCGTCTTGCAGCTCGCTAATACCTGGATCAAGAATGGCAACACCGACATCGAGCACCTGAGCATCCGGTATTGGCTGAGGAGGTTGCGCTAGCGGCGGCACTGACGTGCTTTTGACCGTTTGGTTAACACAGCCTGTAAGCGCCACTGCCAATAACAATAGGATTGCCCGTGTCATCATTCCTCGGGCACCTCTATGCCTTTATATTTGCGGTATTCATTCCACAGTCGCTCTCGAACCGCAGTATCTGGCTCTCGCATTGCCGCTTCCCGGAGTTGTCGCGCCACCACATCGTCGTCAGCGCCATCAGGGATATCGACAGGCGGTTTATAAATGGCTGGATTTTCTGGGGGTGCACCACCGCCGCTGGCACCTCCCAGTCCACCGCCAACACCGCCGCCGCCACCCATGGCTACGTCATCTTGGTAGGGGGATCGCCCCGATGTTCCGGGACCTGCGGGTTCGGGTTGCTCTGGGGTCGTGGTCTGCCGACTGCGTTCCATCTCCCGCTGTCGCTGCTGCTCTTCTAAAATCAGGGCGTCGAAATCGCTAGTACTTTGTTCGAGTTGTCGATCCAGTATGGCAACTTGCTCCATGGTGGTCAGCGTGCCATCGACTCCGGCCATGCCCTCCATACCGCCCTCTGCGCGGGTGCCTTGGCCTGCGGGACGTTGGCCATAGGTGCCCTCTGGGTTACCCGTAGCGTTGTTTTGCCCCTCGGCAGTGCCGCCCGAGGCTTCTCCAGTTCCCTGGGTCTCAGACTCACCCTCTGACGACCCCGAAGCGTCACCGTAGCTTTCATCGAAGGTTGGCAGCACGTCGCGCATGTCGGGCAGGGCTTCTTGCCCGGCAATGTCACCAAATCCCGGGTCAGCGGCAGTTCCCGGTGCCGCGTCACCTGCAGTGCCATCGCCCGGTGCAGCCGCGTCTCCAGCGGGTTGAGGAAATGTGTCGCTACCAGGTTGGGTGCTGGAAGTGCCCCCGGTGCTGGACGCGCTGCCCTGAGTCGGACTCGATGGACTCGAACTTGAGCTTGAACTGGAACTGCTACTTGAACTAGGACTAGAACTAGAGCTGCTACTGGGGCTAGAGCTTGAACTGCTGCTAGAACTCGAACTGGAGCTGCTGCTCGAACTGGGACTAGAGCTACTACTTGAGCTGGAGCTACTACTTGAACTGGAACTGCTGCTAGAACTAGAGCTGCTAGGGGGCGGCGTTGAAGCACTGGGTGGCGAGGGCGTACTGGGCTTGGTTGGCGTGCTGGCACTGGGACAGCCACTGAGCAGCAAAACAGCGCCAACAACGCCTAATATTCCGGCACTTTTGTTAATGGTTTGTTGCATCATGCCGGTTCTATTCCTCTGTGTCGGTGGTAGACGCGGCGGTGACATCCGGCGTCAGGCCCCCCCATGATACGGGTTCGAAGGACCAAATGAGGCCCTCTTGCGCAACCGGCATACCATCGGCAAACGGCGGTCTAAATCGCGTATTTTTTAAAGCGCGCACTAACCGCCGTATGGCCTTCTCTTCTTCGACCTCGGGTTCTCGCAGTCGTTCCAAATTAGTAACTCTGCCCGTACCCGAAATATCAAAGCCTATGACCAGTGTGCCATCTTCTCGGGTTTCGTGTTGAGGGAGTGGGGCATTGCCTGCAAGCAATGGTAAGGCGGTGGGTTGGCTAAACAGATTGACCACCCTAGCGCTGCGCTCTTCCTCTGGTATAGCCTCAATGAGACCCAGTGCTTCACTGTAATAGACCTGCGCTCGGTCGAACTTGCCAAACCACCAAGCCCAATCGCCAAGGGCAATGGTGTCGTCGATAGTTTGCTCAGCTCCCAAATTATTGATGACGTTGACCTCGAGAATTGCCTTGAGCACCGATTCTCCACGACGGTAGGAGTCATTGTTGAGGGGTACCAAATTATCGTCAGCGCTACTCGATGAGCTCCTAGTCGGTGAAAAGGCTCGGTAACCTGCAAAGAGGTACTGGGTTTCCATCATGCCCGTCAGGGGGATTTTCAACGCCAGCGATCGATCCCCATAGGTGTCGATAGTTTCGTTAAGCGCCATGCGATAGAGATCCCAGCTAAGCATTAATCTTCCTGCCTGAGTTTCGGGGTCTCCAATCTCTAAAAGGTAGGCCTGCCGCTGCCACTGTGCTTGCCGCAGTAGCGCTTGAGACGAATCCGCAGGGCTCGTTAAAGCGCGGCGTTCAACGCGGTAGAGATAACGCTGGCGCTCATCGACGAGGGCGAAATCCCCCAGTGCCATGTGGCTTAAGATCTCACCCCGCAGCAGCGTCAGCTGTTCGGCGCTATAGAGGCCTGAATTGATGCGCGCCAGTTGAACACCACGTTTAAACACCTCCACCGCTTCGGCATGGCGCTTAAGCTGCTGTAGGGTGGTACCCAGACCTACCAAATGCTCGGTGAGTGCTGGGGCGTAAGCGCCGCTTGCGAGCTCTGCTTGCCTGATGGCCTCGCGATATTCTTCCACCAATCGTGATTCGGGCGCTAGCACTGCGGCTGGCGTTGGCGCACTGTCGAGTTGGCCACGCATATCAATAACTAAAGCTGCTGCTTCATCGGTTGCGCCAACCTCTGTGGCCTTGGCCTCGATTTCGTTACCCGAGGACTGGCGCACTTCATTGGTCGGCTCCGCCATAGTGGAAAGGCTACTGATGCCAGTTGACGGTGAATTGGGCGTCTGAGGGGTAGCTTGAGTCTGCGGCTCGGGAGCAGCCGTTGAGGATGCTGCAGACGCGCTTGATTGCTGCGCAGCTACCATAGCTGGCGTTGTCACAAACAACGCGAGTAACAGCAGGTGTCGATACTGTAATGGCTTGGCATGCTGCAGCAAGATCGTCGCCTCTTTAAGTTATGGCTACTTTGATGACGCTAGGGTGAGCTACCTATCATTGGGTGAGCGCATTGTGTCTTTGATCCGTATAATTGCTCTACGCTTCACAGCCCTAGTCGGAGCACCCCTTTAAATCTAGCAGAGAGAGTGG
>JAQWYY010000108.1 GCA_029253705.1 Luminiphilus sp.
TGTTCGCTGGGTGTTATGACGATCTGCGCTACCGGAGTTCCTGTTCTAATAGTGACCCCGGCGGCAGTCGCGGCGCTGGTCAATGCATCTAAAAAATTTTTCATGCCACCGGTGGGTACACTGTGCTCACCTTGCCAATGTCCCGCCATTCGATTCAAAAGCGTCAAAACGCCCTGATTAGGGGACCGCGGCGCGAGTTGAGAGCCTAATAGGCCCTCCCAACACAGTGCGGCCTTAAGTGATTCTCCTGTGAAGTGTTCATCGACCAAGTCGCGCATGGGTAAGGTGGCCACTCGAAAGAACTCGAGCATATCGGCCTTGCCCATAGTTCGAATATTGAACCCCATTTGTCCAAAGGTCAGCAAATCTTTAAGGCCTGCTGCACCAATGCGCGGCATAGTTTTTGACCAAAAGGGTGCGAGTGCTTTGCTAAAAGTGACGAGTTGCTTCTTATAGTTAGCGAAGGCGGCCGTATCCGCCTCACACGCACCAGAAATGTGGGAGCTTGTCAGCCGTACCGGCGGCTCGGAAAGCGACAGTGCCGTCGTGGCCATAGCATGGACACTGGGCACGAATCCATGCCTAGGCAGATCAAGGGCGTCGATTATTGCCTTTGGTAAGGCGTACAGTGTTTGGGCAACAGATGCGTTAAACCCTGTGTGAAACTCTCGCTGACCGGCCAGACCTCCTAGGGTTTCTGCGGCCTCGACGAGCACAACCTGCTGTCCTGCTTTCGCTAGCAGCGTGGCGCATATGAGGCCGTTGTGGCCGCCTCCAATTACGATTGTGTCAGTTGCGCTCATACAAACATCCCAATGTCTGCTGACAGATTAGTTTTCATGAGTTTTTATAGCCACCCTGCCTATACGTTGCTAAACGCTGCGGCAGATGATCTATGTGGCGACCTGCGTCTCTGCGGGGACGGATTTTTCGTTCAAGGTCAGTAGCCAAGTGCCTAGCCCTATTAGCAGTAGGGGCAGGAAGGGTTGAAACGGCCAGAAGGGCAGCCAAAGCTCCAGGGTTTGGGATGAAGTTGGTGCTAACAGAAATGCTGAAACCGATTCTTGCCACAGGGAACCTGTCATCGCCAGTACCAGCCCGCCTGCGACCAGCAGCGTGCCGCCCACCGCATGCCCGCTGATGTTTTGTTGAGGTTGCCGTCGGCTCTTACCCCAGGCCGCGATTCGCAGGGCAAAGGCGGTGAAGCCCAGACCATAAAAAAGGTAGTCGAGCCAAAGATCACTCCCGTAATAGGCTGTATTCCACCAGTAAACACTGAAAGGGTAGGCCCATAGAAAATAGACCCCTGAACGGTGCAATACGCGCCAATGGGCAGCGCTAAGGTAACGTCTTCCAAAGGAAAATGAGGTCACAATCATGGCCACTAGAAACAAATAGCCACTGCTACCCTCCAGCTCGTCTCGTAAGAAATAGATATTGGTGTAGTAGTGATCGGGGTGCCCCACCGAAATCCAAAAAATGAACGCACCCTGCCAGGCCATTGCTGTGGCGAAGGCGAGACCGACGTAGCGCCGATTGCGCAGCAGCCAACGAGTAACAATATTTGGGAACAGGCGCGCCATGGCCGATGTGGCTGTGATCAGAAAAATAAGCGGTACTGCCCAGCGCACAGAATATTGGATCATGGCCGAAATGCCGTCAGGGCTGCTCAAGTCAGTGAGCAGGCTGGCCCTGACCATAAAACCAGCGGGCACCAAAGCGAGCCACCAAAAGAGCGG
>JAQWYY010000139.1 GCA_029253705.1 Luminiphilus sp.
TAGTCGGCTTCAGCAAAATTCATGGTGCCGCAGTCGAGGGTCGCAATTTCGGGGAGGCATGCCTCTAGATGTGCCACCCGTTCAGCAGCCGAGACCATGTCGGTGCCCTCGGGCTTTAAAGGTAAAGGGGCTTCAGTCGGGCCAAAGACCAAATCGCCCCCCATACCCGCGGTCAGGTTCACTACCACATCAACCTCTGACGCCCGAATACGCTCCACCACTTCGCGATATAAGTGGACATCACGTGAAGGGACGCCCGTGTTGGGGTCACGAACATGGCAATGTACAACCGCAGCGCCGGCGCGGGCGGCATCAATGGCTGATTCGGCAATCTGCTCAGGGCTGCGTGGCACCTTATCGCTGCGGTCTTGAGTGCTGCCAGAACCGGTTACCGCCGCCGTAATAAACACTTTTTTTCGCATAGCCAATGGCATAATTAATTTCGCTTTTTTAAGTCAGTTAAATAAAGGTTAAATTCTTTTTCAGACCGGTCTTTGAAACCACTTAATGACCGGCACTGCCTAGTTCAGACCCATGACTTCGGTTGAGAGCCCTCGCCCGAGACAAGATTTCATCGCGGTCAATGTAAACGCCCTGAAGGTGCCTTTTACCTGATCCTGAAAAACCCTTGCGTCCATGCATCACCCGTCGATTATCGAAACACATTATGTCTCCGGCACCTAGCCGAAAGGTGAGCTCAAAGCGCGGATCATCGGCCAGCTTGTGGAAGCGCCGCAGCGCCTCATAGGCTTCGGCAACGTCGCCCTCGGGCATATCGGGAAACGCGCGAACCGGATAAAAAGCTCGCAAGGTGGGTAAAGCATGCGCGCCCGACGTGTCAATAATGGGGGCTGACCAACGATGGTCGATGCCGGGGCCACGATTGAAAAAGACCCAGCGACGCGTTGACAGTAATTCGTAATCGGCCGGGTGATGCATTTTTAGCTCCTGAACTAGGGCCGCGCCATCGGTGAGCGTCGATTCCCCACCATCGGCCTCATTGACCAGGCAATGAAGAAACTGGTATCCAGGGGGAATTTCCCGGGTGGGTAAATCGGTATGCGGCCCCAACCGCAGTCCCGTATTCGCAGTGGTATTGGTCTTAGCGTCACCCGCCAAACTAATATCGGCGACAACATCCCACAGCGCGCCAAAGTTACTATCGCGCACGGGACCGATTCTAGCGGCCAGTTTATTGAGAAACCCTTCCTCGCTAGGTGCACTCTCGAGCACGCAAACGCCGTAGCGAATTAAATCATTCATGACCTCGCACAGCTCGCGATCACTTTCCAGCGCGCCAGAGGTGGATCTGCGAGGGGGTTGGGGCAAAATCTGGGCATCCCAGGCCTCGGGTTTGGGAAGCCAGCTTTCGGGCAAGTGTTGCCCATCGGCAATGTGGCGCAGCCAACCTCCATGGTAAGTACAGCGTTGCGCCTCGGGTTGCCATAGCAGTGAGAGATCACCTTGATCCGTAAGATCAGCGGCAGCAATGGTCATAGCGTCAGTAAGGTCTGCAGGATCCAGCAACCCCTCTCGGGTTGCAGGGTCAATACCCCCGAGGCCCAGAGCATTTTCGCGGAGCCAGAATCGATGGCAGTGCAAGCGTTGACCATCACCCCAGCTGAGGTGAATAAAGTCTCCGTGGTGCTCTACCGAAGCGAGAGGGGCCGCGGCGTAAGCATAAAAATCGGGAACATCGACCCCGTTATTGACTTGCTGTGTCTGAGTCATACCGTTCTCCCTGGCAACACTCATGGTTCTTATTTTTTAGGGCCACACGCCTCAGCCTGACTTTTTGCCCGCGAGGCTAAGCCAATGTCGCAATGGAAACCACTCGCAAACAGCCACACCCAAAGCGTCTCATTTACGCGGCGGCCTCTTCCAGCGTGAAGGTACTCCAATAGCATGCGGTGAGTCAGTATTTAATAGCACTTTTGCATTTTTTTGATGTCTTATGGCAGGCCCTAGCGACTGGGTGCTTTGTATGAAAACGGCATCCCGGTGGCACCGTGCACCCTCGTAGTAAAAAGCAGGTGCGCAAGCTGACTGACCGCGGGATACTGCAGGCTGTTGACGACATCTAAAGCAGCCCGTTGTTAAGGACAATTTATGTTTCACATTCAAGGTTTCATCCGACTCAGCACCCTTGTTCTCCTGCTAGTGAGTCCTTTACTGAACGCACAAGAGGCAGCACCCGCCCGTTACAAAACCATGGTGGAAACCTTGCTTCGCGACAGTATTGCCCGGGAGACCGCACATGGGCTGGGGCAAGTTCCTGCTTACGCAAAGTTTTTGCAAACGCAATTTTTAGCCGCGGGCTTTGACGCTGAAGACGTAACGATTATCACTTATAAAAGCACCGCATCGCTGCTAGTGCGCTACCGTGGAGACGATAGCAGCAACCGTCGACCCATTTTGTTCTCGTCACATATGGACGTTGTTCCCGCCGACCCCAACGATTGGGTTCGCAACCCCTTTGAACTGCAGGAAGATGACACCTTTTATTTTGGCCGAGGTGTCCTTGATAACAAATTTGACGTATCAGTACTGACCACACTTTTCATTTGGCTGAAGGAAGACGGTTATATCCCCAACCGAGATCTAGTGATTGCCTTCACAGGCGATGAAGAATCTTTTCAGGAAACGGTTCAACAGCTGATCCGAGACTACCGCGAGGCCATTGATGCCGAGTTTGCCTTCGTTGTCGACGGTGGGGGCGGTGTTCTCAATGACGCAGGCGAAGC
>JAQWYY010000144.1 GCA_029253705.1 Luminiphilus sp.
CACTGAGCTGGAGGAATACCCTGCCGGGGTTGCTGAGCGCACATTGGGCGACTGGGGCTGGAACCGGGGTAAGCATCTATAGGGCTCGGCCTCATCGTTGTTCGGGTTATCAGTAGCCGCTATTCCAGTCTGGAATCACGATTTTATTTTCGTGAGCGTAGACTTCCCAAAGTTCGATGAGTTCTTTGAGCTTATCTGGTCTTTTGCTGGCAAGGTCATTCTGCTCTGCCAAGTCTGTGCTTACATTGTAAAGTTGCCATTCACCCGTCCCCTGAGGGGAGTACATTTCCAATAGATTCCAAGTGCCTTGACGGATACTGCGTTTACCAAACAGCTCCATCCCCAGAACCCTATCCTCACTATGATTTTCTTTCTCGATATAGGTGTCATGCAGAAGGGAATACATTGATTGTCCGCTAATAGCACTGACTTTCCGGCCACGAAAGCGACCTTGGGGCAGGGGAATACCCGCGAGTTCTAGAAGTGTGGGTGCGATGTCTTTGACACTGAGTAATTCCGAACGCTGCACGCCACGGGCCAACTGCTTGGGATATGAAATAAAGGCAGGAACACGGGTGCCGCCCTGTGAGACATAGGCTTTGTAGCCCCTGAATGCAGGCGTGGCTGCCCAACCCCATCCCGGACCGTACAGCACGTAGGATTCTGCGTTACCCAGAGCTTCCAATTCGTAGTTGAAGGTTTCCAGAACCCACTTCCGTGCTTTGGGGAACACCGGCTCGGGAAATAATGCGTCGAGGCTGTGTCCTTCTGCGCCGTTATCCGAAAGGAACACAACAACCGTGTTGTCGAGAACACCCTCGGCGCTTAACGCAGCAATCAGGCGGCCCGTATGGCGGTCAACTTCGTCAACCATAGCGGCATAGATTTCCATACGCCGCGCTGATAAAGCCCGTTCCTGGGCTGATAAATCCTGCCAAGCTGAAGCATCATTCGGTCGAGGGCTTAGTGACGTTCCCGGTGGAAGTATGCCCAATTCAATCTGGCGCGCCAGCCGCTGTGCAGCCAGTACGTCATAGCCAGCATCATATTTGCCCTTATGCCGGGCAATCGCTTCAGGGGGTGCCTGCAGGGGCCAATGAGGCGCGCTGAAAGCCAGGTAGGCAAAGAAGGGTGTTTTGGCTTCGGCGGTGGGCGCAACGTGTTGCTCGATGTAGTCGATGAGCTGGTCGACATAGAATTGACTGGAGTACTCGAAATTATCGGGCAGCTGATCCAGCAGTTTTCCGTCCTCGCGATACTTAGCTTTGCCACGATTGCCAGTTTCGGTTTCCCAAAGCGATTGCATATCGGAAAAATGACCAGCGCCACCTTGCAGCAAGGCAAAGGCTTGATCAAATCCCCGCTGCGTGGGTCCCTGCTCTTGGGTCAGTCCCAGGTGCCATTTGCCGCTCATAAAGGTTTGATACCCGGCATCCTGAAACAGGGCAGGTAACGGCGCAACACGTTCGTGCAGATAGCCCTCATAGCCGGGTTGCCCTTTTTGATTGGGTGCGAGTTCTTCAAACATGTTGCCCAGACCAGCAACATGACTATCGACACCTGAGAGCAGCATAGAGCGCGTAGGAGAGCAGGTTGGCGCGGTGTGAAAGTTGGTGAGCACAATGCCCTGGGAAGCCAATGCATCGATGTTGGGTGTTGGTATCTCACTGCCGGTGAATCCCAGGTCAGAAAATCCGGCATCATCAACCACGATGATCAACACGTTTGGCGGTCCTGCGCCTAGCTCCTGCGTACGCAGACTCTGTGGGACGTCGGTGGTCACCTTGGGCTGACAGCCCGGGAGCAGCAGCACACCGACACCGCCCAGCGCGAATATAAGCACCAGCCGGGCATAAAAATGGAGGGCGCCTGGCCCTCCATAATAGATGCTGCGACGGCGCACTGGCCCCAACTCAGAAATTGTAAGTGCCGGTCACGCCCCACCACTGGGGAGGGCCGTATACAGCAGTGCCACCCAAAATACCGAGATCGAGGGCGTACTGTTTGTACTCCTCATCGGCCACATTCTTGACCCAAGCCCGAAGGCTCCAGGCGTCAGTGGCGTAGGTAGCGCTGACATTGGCGACGTTATAGGCCTCCTGAAACGCCGCGGCGCCATTGGTGACTTCCAGATATTGGTCGCCGTAGTAAACCCCATCGAATTGGAAGGCCACATTTCCTTGGGCCACATCAAAGTTGTAGCGAATGAGGTAATTGAAACTCACGTCGGGTGTATTGGGCAGCTCCATGTCATTGAGGAAGTCCACGGGCCAATCAACCGAGAAGCCTACGGGTGTTCCCTGTGACTGGGGTGTCTCTACGTTGTCTACCGAAGAGTCTTGCAGAGAAACACCCAATAAGATGTCCCAATTCTCGGTGGGCAACAGGGTCAGCTCAATTTCTGCGCCTTGGTTTTCCGCCTGAGCATTACTCACGCTAGGCGTACCTCCTGAAAAGGTAAAGGCTTGATAATCACTGTAGTCGTAGTAAAACGCTGTGGCATTCAGGCGTGCGCGGCCATCCAGAAACTCGGTTTTAGCGCCTAGCTCAAAAGCATCAAGAACTTCTTCCTCATGGCGTATTTGATCCAACGTGACATTTGCCGAGGGCGCGAAGTTACCACCTTTGATGCCGCGATTGTAAGACGCAAACAGCAGCGTGCTATCGCTCATGCGGTAATCAAGTTGCAAGCGCGCGGCATAATCACCGTAGTCAACTTCATTTTGGGGGTCGCCGCCCGCTGCTGCTACGGC
>JAQWYY010000161.1 GCA_029253705.1 Luminiphilus sp.
ACGCTCACGCAGCTCATCAGGCCCGGGGCACCCGTTGTCTTTGGCACCTTTGCTGCCGCAGTTTCCATGGCAACCGGGGCACCCACTTTTGGCACCCCTGAGCCCAGCATGGTCATTTATGCCGCGGCGGCCCTTGCCCGGCGTCTAGGCGTGCCCTTCCGCAGCGGTGGCGGTCTTTGCGCTTCTAAATTGCCCGATGCCCAGGCCGCGTATGAGTCGGCCAATACGCTGCAAACCGCGGCCTTAGCCGGGGTTAACTTCATGCTACATACCGCAGGCTGGCTCGAAGGCGGTCTTGCGATGGGCTATGAAAAGTTCATTATGGATTGTGACCAGGCCAGTATGATTGGTGTACTTCTCAACGGCGTAGACCTCTCTGAGGATGCCCAGGCGATGAGCGCCTTTGAGGAAGGCGGCCCGGGCAAACACTTTCTTGGCTCAGCTCACACGCTCAAGCATTTCGAGACGGCTTTTTACCGCTCGACTGTTGCTGACAGCAATAGCTACGAGCAGTGGTCTGCGGAGGGCAGTCTTGACACCGCCCAGCGGGCCAATGTTATTTGGAAAAAAATGCTAGCGGACTACGAAGCACCTGCGCTAGACCCCGCTATTGATGAGGCCCTTCTGGACTACATGCGCCAGCGGAAAGCTTCATTCGAAGATCGTGATTACTGATCACTGCCTAAGGAGGACCACCCAACATGTCCGATGAAGAAGACATCATCCTCGCCGACCTCTCTGACGAAGATCTCAGTCCTCAGATACACGACGACCTCTACGACGGGCTGACCGAAGAAATCGAGGCCGCCACCCATATTCTGCTCGATCGAGGCTGGTCTGCGGAACAGGTTTTAAGCAAAGCGCTAGTTGACGGCATGACTATTGTTGGCATCGATTTCCGCGACGGTATTTTGTTTGTTCCGGAGGTCTTGCTAGCGGCCAACGCAATGAAAGGCGGCATGGCTATATTGCGCCCTCTGCTCGCTGAAACCGGAGCGAAGCCGGTAGGCACTATGGTGATAGGCACCGTCAAGGGTGACATCCATGACATTGGTAAAAATTTGGTCGCCATGATGCTAGAGGGCGCAGGTTTTGATGTGCACGATATTGGCATTAATAATTCTGTCGAGGATTACCTGGCAGCCCTTGAGGAACACAAGCCCGACATTCTCGGAATGTCAGCACTGCTAACAACGACAATGCCCTACATGAAAGTGGTCATCGACGCTTTAAAAGATCAAGGACTGAGAGATAAATACATTGTTCTTGTTGGCGGTGCCCCGCTAAATGAAGAGTTTGGCGAAGCAGTTGGCGCCGACGCCTACTGTCGGGATGCTGCCGAGGCAGCGACCACCGCCGTCAGTTTTGTGCAGGCCCGACGCGTTGCTCAGGTTCCCTGATGAGTATTGCTGAGTCATCTTCACTACTTGTAATTGCCTGTGGGGCACTTGCAAGGGAGATCGAATGGCTCAGGCGCAACAATGACTGGCACAAGGTGTCTGTGAAGTGCCTCGACGCTGAATTGCACAACCGCCCTGAGAAAATTCCGGAAAAACTCGATGCTGTGATTGCTGAAAACTATAATCAGTTTGACCAGATTTTTGTCGCCTATGGCGACTGTGGTACCGGCGGCAGCATTGATAAAGTCTTGGCGCGGTGGAACCTAGAACGTCTTCCCGGTGCTCACTGCTATGCCTTTTATGCCACTGAAGCTCGTTTTAATGCGTTAGCTGACGCCGAGCCTGGCACCTTT
>JAQWYY010000195.1 GCA_029253705.1 Luminiphilus sp.
GGTAGCGATACGGGGCTTCATCTAGTGAACTGGCAGCTTAGGCAGACGGATCATGCGACTACCGTGAGTTATGCCACTAATCTCAAGCATGGTGATGGGGGTTTACCCGGTGATCGCGAATTTTTTGCGCGCTATACCCTCGCAAACGACCGCCTGATTATTGATTTGGCCGCGGCTTCGAACCGCGATACCCCAATTAGCTTGACTAACCACGCTTACTTTACGTTGGGCGCACGATCAATCAGTGACTTGTCACTGCAAATAAACGCCCACTCGGCTTTAGAGACCGATAGCTTCCAGTGTGCTACCGGCGGCTTGCTGTCTGTTGCCGGTACGCATCTAGACTTTACACGTCAGCGGTTGCTTGCTGACGTTCGGGGCCCGCGGGATCTCGATCATAGTTATGTGCTCGACTCGGCGGAGGAGAAGGGGCTTGTGCCCCATCATGCGGCGATACTGGCGAACTCAGCCAACGGCATCAGTCTTAATGTTTCAACGACACAGCCTTGTCTACAGGCATACACCGCATCGCAACTCTCGGAGCCCTTGAAACCCTACAGTGCTGTTTGTCTTGAGGCTCAGGGCTTCCCGAACGGTCCAAGCTATATGCTGGGTCGCAATGAATCTGTGGTCAGGGCAGGTCATTCGGTCAGGCAGCGCATCGTTTATCACATTATAGAAAGTTCGGTGGCTGAACCAAAAGTTAGCGAAGGGTAGATCATGCGTTACATCGTGTCGCTGATGTGAGGCAACCCCTATTTTGGCCAACATTGAGTCTGCTGACCTTGTAAAAGCCTGTGATGTTGTGTGGCTAGCGTAAACACCTTGTAACCTCTTAAGGACTAAAATTTTTGTAAAGCCGAAATGCTGGCTGCGGGCTTACAATTTTTGCGTGGGGGCGCTTTTTTTATGAAATGAAACTTTAAAATCACGCCAGTGGTATGTGTGGATGGGCTTAGTTTTTTTAAGGTTTCACATTGTCCATGCTTAGCTGAAGCTTTCGTAGATTTTTCTTGTGTAGGCTAATGGAATGAGCAATGTGGTCGTGAGCGCGAAACGACAAAAATTGCTGAAATCAGAGGTAGGTGATCCTTAGTGCATGATGTTGCTTTGCAAAATGTTCAGACCTATTTCTTGGCTGCCCAAGCTCGACAACACCGGTCACCCTGTGCACGCTACAAGTTGATGCCGGTTTCCACCCGATTGCGTCCGTTATGTTTGGCGCGGTACAGCGCCTCATCCGCTCGTTTAAGCACAAGCTGAATCGTTTCACCCGTTTCGAGGCTGGCAACGCCAAAACTGGCAGAAACGCGCACACCACTTGAAAACTCGCTGTTCTCTATGGACAGGCGCAATTTTTCTGCGAAGGCTACTGCGTTATTGCAGCTCGTTTGAGGTGCAACGATCAAAAACTCCTCCCCGCCCCATCTTCCTGCCGTATCGGATTTTCTAGACATCTGTTTCGCAATATTGCCAACACCGGCAATGACCTCGTCCCCAACTTGGTGACCCCGGGTATCGTTTACCGCCTTAAAGTGATCGATATCTAGCAAAATTAGTGAGAGTTCGCCCTGGTAACGGCTCGTTCTCTCGAATTCTTGCTCTAATATTTCATCGAGGCGCCTGCGATTCACCAGTTCCGTTAGCGGATCGGTTGAGGCCAAGTACTCTAGTTTGTCGTTCGCTCTTTTAAGCTCTAGCGTCCGTTCTTCAACTTTCGCCTCTAACTCCGCCATGTATTTTTTTACGAGTTCGGTTTGTTCGATTAATGCCAGTTTCGCGGCAATCATTCTGGCAACCGTCTCGAAAACCTTTTTGTCTTCCTCGCCGTACCCACGGGCAATTTTGGACTCGCTGTCAAGGACGCCATAGAGTCGATCACCAAACATTATCGGCACGCACAGCTCTGAGAGGGCAGGCTCAATGTCTGTCACATAGTTATCATGATCATTCATATTGGAAATTAGCGCCGATTGTTTTGTTAAAGCGACGTGCCCGGTGACCCCGACGCCAATTTCAATGGTCAGAGGGTTTAAAATTTGCTCGTCAGCGGGATTTTTGATTCCGATAGCAGCTGTCTGAATCAGGCAGTTTGCTTCTTCATTCAAATAATAAATAACACAATCTTCATATCCTAGGCTGCCGACGATTTCCCGGGCAACAAACCATGCCAGGTCTTTGGCGTTGATAACCGAAACCATTTTTATCGCGAACTCATTGACTACGTCAGCACGCGACAGAACTTTAGTTTTGGAGTCGATGAGTGAGTCCACAATGATTAGAGGTTCATACTGGCGACGTTACTTTTTGACTAGAAAGGCTAAATACTGGCCTGATAGTAGTTCAAAATTCTGGTGACACCAAATTCTTTAATCGCTTATCGATACAAAACGGGTGTTTCGAATTTTTTAGGTTACGCTAAAAAGTTACAAGCCGGCACTGGGGTAGGGGGGCGCAAAATCCGTCATCATCGGACCGGTTTGTATTTAGTATTAATTTTAGTCGCCAGGGCTGCGGCCAGAAGTAAGTAAAAAATAAAAAATTTTGGAGAGGCGACTCATTGGCTTTTCCAGACCAGAACCTCAAGCGGAGTAACGACATCTGCAAAGGCTTTATAATTGATACCTTGGTCAGGACACTCTTATCGGTCGCCACGTTAACGCCCGAAAGTGCTGTGACTTACCGCTTAGAGGTGTTCAGCAGATACTACGTCCTGATCAGACAGAGGAAATAACCTATGATCACGGGCGATGCACCACAATTTCGTCACTGTCGACCGGGAGTTCAAACCACATACGATCCTCGGTTAGAACAAAATTGTCGGGAGCTCCGCGCATAAAGATTGTTTTTAATATGGCGTTGGGAGGTACCGGCACTAGATGATAGTAAGCGACCATGGCGACGTTTGATTGTTCCCCCAATGCCACCAATGAGCTAGTTGAAGCATGGTAGTCCATAACATCTGTGACAATCTTGGATTGCCGCGTTTGACCGACTGCATCTAAAGCGCGTGAAAGTGCAGTGAGGGTAGGCTGTGATAAGGCGTCATGGAGCAATAGATCGGCTCCCTCCGCGATCTTTAGGGTGTTTTCATTGACATTGCTGTCCCCTGAAATCACGACGCTGCGGCCACGGTAGTCAAATCGATACCCTACCGCCGGTTCAATGGGTGG
>JAQWYY010000174.1 GCA_029253705.1 Luminiphilus sp.
CGCATGGCTAACTACTCCTCCCGAGTACCAACTCAGTGGTCAGACGTGAGTTGATCTTCGAGGAACATCTGCTCGCGGCTAGCAACCCGCTGCAGGTAAGTATTTGCAAATAAACCCGATAGCGCCGCGACCATACCCGCCATGGTTGGGATCGTTGATTTCTCAACACCACCCGCCATTGACTTGGCATCTCCGCCACCGGTCACTGCCATTACGTTGAACACTTCAATCATGCCCGTAACGGTGCCTAACAAGCCGAGAAGCGGACACAAGGCAACGCATGTCGTAATGACATTCATGTTGTTGTTGATCATGTCACGACTACTTGAAAGCATTTTTTGACGAATCTGCTTCGCGTTCCATGATCGTCGTTCACTGCGATTTTCCCAAATGGACACAACCTTCGCCCGGTCATTACGCCAAGTGGCTGAGAAGTACCAAAGCCGCTCGAAGATCAGCGTCCACATGAAAAATACGAGTATCGCGATCAACCAAAGGACGTTACCGCCTTTTTCCATGAACGCGAGTATGACATCAAAAACCCCTGGCATCGAAACTCCCCTCAGCCTTTCGCTTAGCGATTGTGCTCGCGCTCAGCGTGCTCTGCCACGATTCCGGTTGCCTGCTCATTGATCACGTGAATGATTCTTTGAGCCCGCCCGTTAACAATGGTGTGGAGCAATACTGTGGGAATAGCAACCAGCAGACCCAATACCGTAGTCACCAACGCGCTGGAAATACCACCTGCCATCGCCTTGGGATCGCCGGCACCAAAGATGGTAATGGCCTGGAAGGTAATAATCATACCCGTAACCGTTCCGAGCAGCCCCATAAGTGGAGCTACCGCAGCAATAATTTTCAGCAGTGTCAATCCAGCTTCAAGCTTTGGCGTCTCCCGAAGTACACCCTCTGCCATCTTGAGCTCCAGGGTCTCTGGATCCATATCGGGCTTGTCTTCATGAATCTTCAGGACTCGGCCCAATGGATTGTTCGAGTTAGCCGAGCTGGACTTCAACTGACTGGAAACCTTGGTGCTAACCATGGTGAGTACCAGCACGCGGTATATGGCGAGCAAGAAAGCGAAAACGCCCACTGCTGTAATCGCGTAACCAACATAACCACCTTGATGCCACCGCTCTTCTAGAGTGGGGCTATCGATAATAGCGGCCAAGAAAGAACCGCCGGTCGGACCCGTAGGGTCAACACCAAACTGGTGCAAACCCGATGACGAACCAGCCAACTCATTGGCTTGACCACCGAAAGCGCCGCCTGGCTGTCGAGGCAGCTCACTCAACTTACCGTTAGCGTAGGCCAGATAGTTACCATTTGCGTCGATCACGTTAAACGCACCGACCCGCACAACTTCACGCTGACTGAGCTCACCTGACGGTGTCGCCACTTCGGCTGTAAACTTGGCAATCGAACCCTGCTCCTTAACTTCGCGCAGCAACTCGTACCAAACACGCTCAATTTCAGCAACGCTAGGAAGCTTGTCAGAGCCGCTCATCTTAGCAATCAGCGCCTTCATGAACACTTCTCGCCCCGGGTACTGCGAAGAAACCAGAGACACGTCCATCTGCGACGCAAGATCGCCTGTTGCAGCAGTCAAGTGTCCAAATAACTCCGAAAGTGTGCCCAAGCGCTCTTTGAGTTGCTCCTGCTTGGCAGCAATAAGCAATTCATTATCTTCAAACTGCTTCTCAAGTCGTGCCGAGCGCCGCTCTTCATTCGTGCGTTCTTGCTCCGCGCGACGTAATTCGCCGGCCTGAGTAGCTTTATTTTCAGTAAACCGTCGCTCGCGAGCGGCATTATCTGAGGAGGCACGAACCTTGCCCTCTTTAACCAAACCCAGTAATTGATTGAGGTTTTCAGCTGCAACCTCCTGAGGTGTAGGGCCTGCAGGAACTACCGGCGCCTCTTCCTGTGCCAAGGCACCTGTCGAAGCCAGGGCTCCCGCAACAATCAGGGCTGATGCTTTAATAAACTGCGCAGTCATCTTAATTCGCCTCCGGCGCCGCTACCGGCATATTCAAGAGTTCTATGGTGGCTTGCTTCTTCGCGATGCGAACCCCTTTTCGTACTG
>JAQWYY010000179.1 GCA_029253705.1 Luminiphilus sp.
CTCTTGGGCTGCAGCCAATAAATGCAGAATGGTATTGGTGGAGCCCCCCATAGCGATATCCAGGCACATCGCGTTTTCAAACGCTTGGCGGTTGGCTATGTTTCTAGGTAGCGCCGAGGAATCGTCCTGTTCGTACCAGCGCCGTGCAAGCGCAACCGAAATGCGCCCCGCGCGCTTAAACAGCGCTTCTCGATCGGCGTGGGTTGCCAGCAGCGAGCCATTACCCGGCAGGCTTAAACCGAGTGCTTCGGTAAGGCAGTTCATGGAGTTAGCGGTAAACATACCCGAGCAGGAGCCGCAGGTTGGGCAGGCAGAGCGCTCATAGGCCTCAACGGTTGCATCGTCTGCAGAGTCATCAGCGGCTATGACCATGGCGTCTACCAGATCGAGCTTATTTTCAGACAGCTTGGTTTTGCCAGCTTCCATGGGTCCGCCGGAGACAAAAACACAGGGAATATTGAGTCGCATAGCCGCGTTGAGCATGCCCGGGGTGATTTTGTCGCAGTTCGAAATGCAAACCATGGCGTCCGCACAGTGGGCATTGACCATGTATTCGACGGAGTCGGCAATAATATCTCGAGAGGGCAGACTGTAGAGCATGCCGTCGTGGCCCATAGCGATTCCATCATCGACGGCGATCGTATTAAACTCCTTGGCAACGCCGCCCGCAGCTTCGATTTCTCTGGCCACCAGTTGTCCCATGTCTTTTAGGTGCACATGGCCCGGAACAAACTGGGTGAAAGAGTTCACTACGGCAATAATCGGTTTTTCAAAATCGCCGTCGGTCATTCCAGTGGCGCGCCACAGTGCTCTGGCGCCCGCCATATTGCGTCCAGCGGTCGATGTTTTGGATCGGTATTGGGGCATTCTGTCTTCTCCCGAGTAGGGCGAGAATTCTAACAGTTAAGACTGGTCAGTCGAGGTCCCTGATCAGTACTTTAGAGTTTCGTTGTAAGTTATAGAGCGCCTGACGCTCGGAAGGGAGCTGATCAAGGCTGGCATCAACGAAGCCCTGCTCAATAAACCAGTGGGTGGTTTGGGTGGTGAGCACAAAAAGTTGGCTGATACCCTGATCTTTGGCCTGCGTTGTCAGTAGCTCTAAAAGATGCATACCCCTACCGCTATTGCGGTAGTCAGGGTGGGTTGCAATGCAGGCGATCTCGGCGCTTTCAGTACCTTCAAAAGGATACAGTGCCGCGCAAGCTAACACCCGACCATCGCGCTCAAGGACCGTGAAATTGGTGATTTCCTGCTCAAAACGCTCCCGAGAACGACGCACCAATACACCGGTTTCTTCCAAGGGTCTCACGAGGTCGAGTACACCTGCGATATCGTTGATGCTCGCCTTGCGGTGTTGCTCGAAGACTGTTTCGCTGACTAAAGTGCCGGCACCATCATGGCTAAAAAGCTCTTCAATGAGTGCACCGTTATGAACGTAGCTAAGAAAGTGCGCTCGGCTTACGCCTTGTTCGCAGGCTCGGCAGGCGGCGTCACGCTGGCTGGCTTGTATTGGGTTTTTTATAGGAAGTGCCCGAGCCACGGCGACTGTGCATTGGCGCACTAAAGTACCCAAGCTGTCCGTCAGTCCCTCGGAGTCATCCATAAAGATCAGTTTATCAGCGCCCAGTGCCACTGCCGATGCTGTAGCGACCTCGTCAGCACTTAAATTAAAAACTTCACCCGTGGTGGAAAAACCCAGGGGAGACAGCAGTACAATGGCCTCATTATCAAGGGCGGTGGCTATGCCTACGGCGTCCAGTCTGCGCACTGCGCCCGTAAAAAGAAAATCTACCCCGTCGACGATCCCCACCGGCCTGGCGGTAATAAAGTTGCCGCTGACCACGCGCAGGCGAGCGCCATGCATTGGAGAATCTGGTAATCCTTGAGATAGCTGGCTTTCCAGCTGCAAGCGTTGGGTTGCAGAAACGTCCCGCACCACCCCTAAAACTTCAGCATCCGTAATTCGAATACCTTGATGGAGTTGGCCCGTAATGCCCAGAGCCGCTAGCGCTTGCTCGACTTCGCCACGAGTAGCGTGGACTAGCACCAGCCGAATACCTAAAAGGTGCAGCAGACAGAGATCATTGATTACATTGTTAAATTGATCACTTTCTAGCGCGCCATTGCCCAAATAAATCACAAACGTCCGGCCCCGGTGGGCTCGGATGTAGGGGCTGGTGTGTCTAAACCAGTCGATGTGATTGCTGGAGGAAGCCAAGGTAGTGTGTCTCGCGGGTTACGTTGTATTTAATTCAAAACGCGAGACTACCCGAAAGCCACCTAGAGAATCTTGGGAATTTTTGGCTGCCTTAGCGAATATTCGGCGCTGCTTAAGGGCTCAATGAGGCGTTTTGGTCGGTTGCCTTGCCTTTTGTAACAAAACCTCGGGTTTCCTATCCCTTAACGAGGTCTCAGTCACACCTCGAGGCGAAAACGAGGCATACCCAGATCAGGTGAGCGCTTTTCAAGCCTGAGTAAGTGGCTCAAAAAATATCAGGGTGAGAAGAGTGTTTAACGGTGACAGAGATTTTTCAGCGCGTAAACTGGCGTCATGACCGATTATATGAAGATGCCCCCACAGTCCCGTCTGGAAATGATTAGCCTCGCCGAGGGGCTGACTCGAGCTGGACGATTGTCAGCCAAAGATCTGGTGCGGCTTAAATCTATGCGGCAGATGCGTCTTGCTCCACTTCCGTTTCTGGCCGAGCAAAAGCTATCCGACTTAAGCGGCGCGGGAGATGTTCTGGATATGGGCGCGTTATTAGGCTTTCTCTCTCAGGAAACCGAGCTGGGGGTATTTGATATTGATCCGCTGAAAATTGATACAAAATCGGTTGCCGACGTTATGTCTGAGGCTTTTGCCGAGCGCCACCAAATACTTGCGGTTGCGGTGGACGATATCCAAGTAACGATTGCGACCAGTGAGCCTTGGGTTACGGGTTGGATTCGTGATCTTGAGCATGCAACGCGACGTCCAATACGCCGTGTACTGGCAGACCCTCGGGATATAGCGCGGTACACCAAAGAGTTTTATGTCATGGCTCGTTCGGTTCAGGGGGCGAACACGCTGAATCGTGGTGAAGGCGGCAATCTGGCAAACCTGGAAGCTATGGTGCAGCTGGGGGGTAAGTCTGAGCTCGATGCCAATGACCAGCATGTCGTAAGCGTTGTCGACTGGCTTTTGCAGTACGCGTTTGAGCAGCGTGCCAGTGACATCCATATTGAACCGCGCCGTGAGTTAGGTAACGTTCGTTTCCGTATCGACGGTGTACTTCACAAAGTTTACGAGCTACCCGCCGCAGTCGCTTCAGCGGTAACCAGCCGCTTTAAAATTCTTGGGCGGTTAGACGTCGCAGAGAAACGTCGCCCTCAGGATGGACGCCTGAAAACTCGGACCCCCGAAGGGGGAGAAGTTGAGCTCCGCCTCTCTACGCTACCAACCGCATTTGGTGAAAAGTTGGTCATGCGTATCTTCGACCCCGAGGTACTGCTCAAAAGCTTTGAAGAGTTGGGTTTGCGTGGCAGCGATGATCAGCGTTGGCAAAGTATTATTGCTCAGGGTACGGGTATCGTTTTAGTCACTGGTCCCACGGGTTCGGGAAAAACCACAACGCTCTACTCTACACTGCGCCAGCTTGCCAACCCGGATGTTAATGTTTGCACCATCGAAGACCCGATCGAAATGGTAGAACCGGCATTCAACCAAATGCAGGTAAATGCCGCGATCAATTTAGATTTTGCCTCGGGTGTTCGTGCGCTAATGCGACAAGACCCAGACATCATAATGGTGGGGGAAATCCGTGATCTAGAGACTGCCAACATGGCCATTCAAGCAGCACTGACAGGTCATTTGGTGTTGAGCACGCTCCACACAAATGACTCCCCGGGAGCCATTTCTCGATTGGTGGAGTTAGGCGTGCCTCCGTTTTTGATTCGCGCCACCGTTCGGGGCGTTATGTCCCAGCGGTTGGTAAGGACGCTTTGTAACCACTGCAAAAGGCTCGAGCCCACAGACGTCGATGGATGGAAATCCTTAGTGGGTGATTATTCGGCGGCGGTGCCTGAGACGCTTTATCGGCCGGTGGGCTGCAAGGCTTGTAGAGATACGGGCTTTCGCGGAAGAGAGGGTATCTATGAAGTGCTAGTGGCTGACGCTGATGTCCATGGTGCGGTCACTGATAGTCACGATATTCGTCAAATTCGAGAAAAATCCGTTGCTGCCGGAATGATGCCGCTGCGAGTGGCCGGTGCTGAAAAAGTTGCCCGCGGTGAGACGACACTCGAAGAGGTCATGCGCGTAGCGCCCGCACTTGATGACTAGGCAAACCACGGTTCCACAGTTGCTAGTAAGCGAGCTCGCTAAAAGTTGGGGGTATTTTACCGAGCAGCTGGAGCCTAACGCTTGGGCGCGCTTGCAAAAGGTGCTGAGCGATCCCGCGTTGGCTGCAGACTTTGATCGGCTCTTGGCAACGAGTGAATTTTTTCGAGATCAGTTCATTCGTCATCGTGATTGGGCGCTAGCGGAGCTAGAAGCTGGGCGATTATTTCAGAACGACGATTTTCAGGCAGAAGCTTGGCAAGCCTCGCTGAGACAGTTAGTGCTAGATAGTAATAGTGAAGATGCGGTCATGTCGGCCCTGCGGATATTCCGCAATCAACAAATGTTAAGAATTGTTGCCTGCGAATTAACAGGGCGGGCCAAGCTCAGTGATACGTTTCGTGCTTTGACACTGTTAGCCGACAGCACGATTCAGTTTTGTGTGGGTTGGGCTACGGCCAGCCTGTCTCAGCGATTTGGCACCCCGTTTGGTGAGTGGTCAGGCGAAGCTCAAGAGCTGGTAGTTTTGGGCATGGGTAAACTGGGCGGTGGCGAGCTCAACTTGTCGTCAGACATTGATCTCATTTATGCCTACCCGGAATCGGGTGAAACTCAGGGCGGCAAAAAGAAGCTCAGTAATCAGGAGTTCTTCATTCGGGTTGGCCAGCTCGTTATCAAATTGTTAGACGCTAAAACAGTAGATGGTTTTGTGTTTCGCGTGGATATGCGGTTGCGTCCCTTTGGTAGCAGTGGCCCACTGGTCGTAAATTACAACGCCCTAGAGGTGTATTACCAGCAGCATGGTCGCGATTGGGAGCGTTACGCCATGATCAAGGCTCGACCCATCACGGGATCGCCTGAAAATAAACAGCCCCTAGAAGAATTGAAGCGAGCTTTTGTTTATCGTCGTTATACCGATTACGGCGCCTTGCATGCATTGAGGGAGATGCGCGAAATGATTGCCGCCGAGACCCTGCGCGGCAATTTACAAACCAATATCAAGCGCGGTTACGGCGGTATTCGAGAAATAGAATTTATTGTGCAGTGTAAACAGCTTATTCACGGCGGGCGGCATCCTGAATTGCAAGTTCGGCCCCTTGAGTTGGCGTATCAACGACTTGCAGATTTAGACTTCATTAGCGCCGAAGATCGGCAGGGATTAATTGAGGCCTATCGCTTTCTAAGGCGGCTCGAAAATATTCTTCAGGGGCTGTGTGATACCCAAACTCAGGAGTTACCCTCTGATCCCGTCACACAGGAGCAGGTAGCCCTGTTGATGGGCTATTCTGATTGGACGGCACTGAACACAAGTTGCGAGGCAGTGCGCCTCCGCGTGTCTGAGTACTTTCGTAATCTGGTGACTCTACCTGAGGGTCAATCGGCCGAGCCTACGGCTTCAGTGGGCTTGCAGTATGCCGATTTATCCCTCGAAGCCTTGTCGACTCTGGGTTACCGCGATGCCAGTACAACCTGGGCGGCCGTAGAGGCTTTTATGGGCGGTGGCCGCGTGCAAGCGGCGCAATCAGAAAGTCGGCATCGGCTTGAAGCGTTTTTACCCCAGTTGTTGTCTGTATCAGCCAAGACCGGTAACGCTGATCTTGCGGTTACCCGTACCTTACCGTTTGTCAGTGCAGTGCTTAGGCGCAGCGCTTACCTTGTAATGATGACCGAGCACCCGCAGGCGTTGGAGCAACTTGTTTCACTCAATGTGGCAAGCCCATGGATCGCGCGCAAGCTGTCTCAACGCCCCGAGCTTGTTGAAGAGCTTCTGCATGAAGATCGACTTTATCGGGCACCCAGCCGAACTGAAATGGGAGCGCTGGTCCAGGACCAATTGCTGCGAGTGCCCGAGGATGATTTAGAACAACAAATGCACGCGATGGCCAGCATCAAAGATGCTGTTGTGCTGAGAGTAGCCGCAAGCGAGCTGAACGGCTCGCTACCCGTCATGGTGGCCAGCGATAACCTCACTTTTCTCGCAGAGGTGATGGTAGCTCAAGCTATTCAAGTGGCCCGAGCAGAACTGGTCTCACGTCATGGAGAACCTCAAGGGAATGACGCTGGGTTTGCGGTAATGGGTTATGGCAAGCTGGGCGGCATTGAATTGGGGTATGGGTCTGACCTCGATTTGGTTTTTGTGTATGACGGTGGGCGAGGCATGACAGCGGGCCCGAAAGCCATTGAAAATACGCGCTTCTTTACTCGCCTTGCCCAGCGTGTTGTGCATGTTCTTTCTACTAACGTTGCTCAGGGTAGGCTTTATGAAGTCGACCTGCGGCTGCGCCCCGATGGTGGCTCGGGATTACCTTGCGTGACCTTGGCTAGCTTTCAAAAATATCAGCATGAATCGGCATGGACCTGGGAGCATCAGGCTTTGGTTCGAGCCCGGCCTGTCGCAGGGTCAGACGGTTTGTGTCGTCGATTGGAGGCTTTACGACTCGAGATACTCCGCAAGGCTAGACCCGATTACGACCTGCGCAATGCGGTGGTTACCATGCGTATGCGGATGTTTGAGGGAGCTGAAAGCCGAGTTGATACCGGCCCTGACGAGTTTGATATTAAGCGCGATCCTGGTGGCATTGTGGATATTGAATTCGTGGTGCAATTTTTAGTGCTCCAACACGCGGCCGCCCACCCCGAGCTGGCTCAGGCGACCGATGTCGTGAACTTGCTTAACGCCCTTGCTGATCATGACTTGCTGTCAGCGCAAGATGCCGACACACTGCGTGCTGCGTATTTGTTGTATCGCGCCGAAGTGCATCGTGCCGTTCTCGAAGATGTAGACTTGGTGGGTAAACGTTCAAAATTTATGCAACAGCTTGTTGCGGTGACTCAGATCAGGGATGGGTTCTTACCCGGTCTGCCTGCACTCGAAATTGATGTAGCTAATGGTTAAGAGGAAATAACATGGACCTGTCTAAACTGAGCGGAAAAATTTGGCTCGATGGTGAGCTCGTGCCCTGGCAGGAGGCAAAGGTGCATGTTTTAACCCACACCTTTCACTACGGCGTTGGTGTGTTTGAGGGCGTCCGTGCCTACAGCACACCCGATCAAGGCACCTGCATATTTCGCTTAAAAGAGCACACGGACCGCCTGTTTCGATCTGCGAAGATTCTGCAAATGAACATGCCCTGGGACAAAGATGCTTTAAACGCGGCCCAACGAGAGGTGGTTCGCGTTAACGGTCTCGAGGAAGGTTATTTGCGCCCGATGTGTTTTTTAGGGTCAGAGGGTATGGGCTTACGGGCCGACAACTTAAAAACCCACGTCATGATTGCTGCATGGCCATGGCCGTCTTATATGGACCCTGAGGCGCGAGATCGCGGGATTGCCGTGCGCACATCAAGTTACACTCGGCATCACGTCAATATTACGATGTGTAAAGCTAAGGCCAACGGTAATTACATTAACTCGATTCTAGCCTTACGCGAGGCCATTGACAGTGGCTGCGAGGAGGCTCTTATGCTTGATAACGAGGGTTACGTTGCTGAGGGGAGTGGTGAAAACTTTTTTATGGTGCGCGACGGCGTTATTTACACTCCCGATCTGACGTCTTGCCTTGAGGGCATCACTCGGGATGCTATTTTTAAAATAGCCCACGATGAAGGTTACGAAGTTCGCGAACGGCGTATCACCCGGGACGAAGTTTATATCTGCGATGAGGCGTTTTTTACCGGCACAGCCGCAGAGGTGGTGCCCGTGAGGGAGCTTGATAGCCGTCAGATCGGTGCGGGAGGCCGCGGTCCCATCACCGAAAAGCTTCAGAGCATTTATCTTGGAACGGTTCGCGGTGAGCAGGCCCGTTATCGTGATTGGTTAACCCCCGTTACGGATTAAAACCGCTGCATTCAACGCCGCTGAATATAAGGCCCCTTATGACACAGGCACACTTTGAAACATTGCCCTCCGGGATTCGTTATCGACATTGGCAGCCCACGGCAGAGGCGCGTGCCACCGTTTTGCTAATTCATGGGTTGGGTGAACACAGCGGGCGCTATCAAGAGGTCGCCGCGGCGCTGAATGCCCGAGGGTTTGCCGTAGTAGCTCCGGATCATTTGGGCCATGGTGAATCACCTGGTCATCGCGTGTTTGTGAATCACTTTGATGATTATTTGGCAGGAGTTCGAGATTGCCGTCAGGTATTGGCGCAGAGCTATCCCGACCTGCCTTGTTTTGTCCTGGGCCACAGCATGGGGGGGCTTATTACGGCCCGGCTGCTACTGGAAGATCAAGAGAAGTACTGCGGCGCATTATTCAGTGGACCCGCTTTCGCGGCGGCGGAGGTGCCGCCTGCTCCGGTTATGTGGATTGGACGTTTGCTGGCTAAGTTAATGCCGCGTGCAGGAATGTTGGCCCTTGACGGCTCTGGGGTTAGTCGGGATCCAGTGGTGGTGGCTGCCTATGAAGCTGATCCGCTGGTTAATCATGGAAAGGTTACGGCGGGCTTGGGCATTGCACTGTTTGACGCCATGGATCGCGTGATGACAGAAGCGAGCTCTCTCACATTACCGATGCTCATTATGCATGGCGGCGCTGATACGCTAGCCGCACCCATTGGCTCTGAAACTTTTGCCGCCAAAGTGGGCGCTACTGATCTCACTTTCAAGGTATTGCCTGATTTGTACCACGAGATTTTTAATGAACCCGAGGGTGCAGACATTATTAGGCAGTACGCCGATTGGATTGAGACCCGCTTGCCTTGAACTTCTCGCTTGCCTCAATGCCCAAGGCGCTGATTTGTGGCGCGGGGGGACAGCTAGGTCAGGAGTTGGCATTAACTTGCCCAAAACATTGGCGTCATGCCTCTATGACGCGATCTATGCTGGATATTGCTGATGCCGATCAGGTGGCAAGAGTTCTGGATGAAACTGCCCCTGCTTGGGTAATTAATGCAGCGGCTTTTACTGCAGTCGACGCCGCGGAGTCAGAGCCAGAGCTGGCGCATCGTGTTAACGCGAAAGGGCCTGAAGTGTTGGCACAGCTGTGTATTGAGCGAGATATTCGACTTTTGCAGGTTTCTACGGACTTTGTGTTCGACGGGGCTCAGGGCAGCCCCTATGCTCCTGGTGATAAGCCAAAACCCCTTGGTGCTTACGGTCGCAGCAAATTGGCCGGTGAGGACGCAGCATTGGCTGCCGGGGGCAGGCCAGTAATTTTACGAACTGGCTGGGTGTACTCGCGTCACGGCGGTAATTTTGTGAAAACCATGCTTCGCCTAATGGCCGTGCGAGATCAGCTTTCGGTGGTAGAGGATCAGGTTGGTACGCCAACCTGGGCCCGGGGACTGGCATTGACGTGTTGGGGTTTAGCTGACCATGGCGATGCTTCCGGCATTTACCATTGGAGTGATGCCGGTGCTTGCAGCTGGTATGACTTTGCTGTGGCTATTCGTGAAACCGCGCTTGAGCTGGGCCTGCTGCGCCAAGCGGCGACCCTGTTGCCGATACCTGCGTCTCAGTACCCGACCCCAGCGCAGCGGCCGGCTTACAGCGTGTTGGATAAAACTTTGACACGTAAAACCCTAGGCCATTCCGGCGATCATTGGACAAGTCAGTTACGTGCCATGCTTGGCGACCTGCAACGACACGAACAGCAACACGAGAAGCAGCAACCATGACGCGATCTTTAATGGTCACCGGAGCAGCAGGATTTATTGGCGCTAACTTCGTTTATCACTGGGTTCAGGCGCACCCCAACGATACGGTAGTGGCTTACGATGCCCTGACTTATGCTGGTAATCGAGCCAGCCTAGCCCCCCTTGAAGCGGCGGGGCAACTGCACTTCGTACAGGGTGATATTTGTGACAGTGATTGTGTGAGTCAGACTCTGGCCAACTTTGACGTCGACACTTTGGTCCACTTCGCCGCAGAGAGTCACGTGGATCGCTCGATTACGGGTCCTGATGCGTTTATTCAAACCAACCTAGTGGGCACCCATACCTTATTAGCGGCGGCCCGGGCCCGTTGGCTGTCCGGAACGGGTCGCCCTCACCGCTTTCATCACGTGTCCACCGACGAAGTATTTGGGTCACTAGGCAGTGACGCTCCAGCCTTTACCGAGGACCTGCGCTATGAGCCTAACTCTCCTTACTCAGCCAGCAAGGCGGGGAGCGATCACTTAGTGAGAGCCTACCACCATACCTACGGACTGGAAGCAACGACCAGCAACTGCTCTAACAACTACGGTCCCTTCCATTTCCCTGAAAAATTGATCCCGCTGTGTATCACCAATATTTTAGAGGGACGCTCGCTGCCTGTTTACGGCGATGGTACGAATATTCGTGACTGGCTTTACGTTGTTGATCATGCCCGGGGCATCGATAGGGTGATTGATTCCGGTAAACCGGGAGAGACCTACAATATTGGTGGTAACAACGAGTGGGCAAATCTTGCGATTGTTGAGCTCCTGTGTGACCACCTCGATGCGCGCTTTGCGTCCCAGCCAAGCTTGTCGGCACGTTTTCCTAAATCCCCTGCTGCAAGCAGCGAGTCACAAAGGCTGATTCAATTTGTCGATGACCGTGCAGGTCACGACTGGCGCTACGCTATTGACGCAAATAAGATTGAAAAAGACTTAGGTTTTACCCCCAGCGAAACCTTTGAAACGGGTATCGCTAAGACGCTCGATTGGTATTTAAATAACGAAGATTGGTGGAGGCCCTTGTTGCAAGGCGCCTAATACGCCCGGCAGCATACAGCCCGTAACGAGCCCAAATGTCAGGAGTCAAAGGTCAAACTTGGGGGTATCAGACCAGCATAGGGCATTGGCGTCTTTAGCCGACAGTTCGGGGGCTTCACCATTGACCAGAGGCCACTTGATGTCGAGGTGGGCATCATCCCAAGCGAGGCTGACTTCGCTCTCGGGATGGTAGTAGTCGGTGCATTTGTAGAGAAAGTCAGCCGACTCAGAAACCACATAAAAACCGTGGGCAAAACCTGGCGGCACCCAAAGTTGATTTTTATTTTCGGCACTTAGCAGGCAGCCAAACCAATGACCGCAGGTTGCAGAGCTGCTGCGCAGATCAACGGCCACATCAAAGACCGAGCCATTAATCACCCGTACCAATTTGCCCTGAGTTTGCTGGGTTTGAAAGTGCAGGCCGCGCAAAATGCCTTGACGTGAGCGCGAGTGGTTATCTTGGACAAAATCGGTGGGAATACCGGCTTCGGCGAAAGCGCGGCGATTCCAGCTTTCCAGGAAAAAACCACGCTCATCCCCAAAAACCTGAGGTTTGATCAGCATTACGCCAGGCAGAGGCGTTGCCTCAATATTCATCCCAGTAGGTTCCTTTGTCGCGTAGCAAGTCTTCAAGATAGACGCCGTAACCACTCTTAGCGAGTGGCTTAGCGAGGGCGAGAAGCTGATCCGCATCGATGTAGCCCATACGAAAAGCTATTTCTTCAGGGCAGGCGATTTTGAGGCCCTGTCGCTCCTCAACGACACGAATAAAGTTCGCGGCGTCGATCAATGAGTTGTGAGTGCCGGTATCTAACCAAGCTGTACCTCTAGACATCACTTCAACTGTGAGACTTTGTTGCTTTAAATAGGCGCGATTGACATCAGTGATTTCTAATTCACCTCGAGCGGAAGGTTTAATGTTGCGGGCAATGTCGACAACGTCGTTGTCATAAAAATAAAGGCCCGTAACTGCATAGTTAGACCGTGCGATCTCCGGCTTTTCCTCAATACCTATAGCTTTGCCCGAGGCGTCAAACTCGACCACTCCGTATCGCTCTGGGTCCTTAACGTAGTAAGCAAACACCGAAGCTCCTGCTTCGCGTTGCGCTGCCACACGTAATTTTTTAGTTAACCCACCGCCGTAAAAAATATTGTCTCCCAGCACGAGAGCTGTGGGCGCCTTACCGATAAAGTCAGCTCCCAGTATAAAAGCCTGAGCAAGGCCATCGGGGCTGGGCTGAACTGTATAGCTGATACTGACCCCCCACTGCTCTCCATTGCCTAAAAGCTCGGCGAAGGCCTGCTGATCCCGCGGCGTGGTAATAATCAAAATATCTCGGATGCCGGCTAGCATCAGGGTTGCCAGCGGGTAATAAATCATGGGCTTATCGTAGACCGGCATCAGTTGTTTACTGACCGTGCTCGTAAGCGGATGGAGCCGCGTGCCGGACCCTCCTGCGAGAATAATGCCCTTGTAAGCCGTGTTGTGCATGGTTAGTCGCGTCTAATGTTGCCGGTGGGCAAAGATAAACCCTTCCTCAGGCTTTGTCAGGTTTCCATTATTACCTTTTGCCCAATGCGGGCATTGATGTGAGCGACTGGTAAGAAGCGCCGGACCAAAATTTACTGACCCCCGCAACGGCGTAGGACTGTAAAATTATAATGTGTTGAAGCCCAGATAGCCTCTCCAAAGTGGTTGGTTGCGAGTCTCTAGACAAGTACGAGTGGCTCGGGCTATGGGTATTCTTGGCGTCAAAATTATGGGCACGCTTACTGCCAAAAGCGGTACAATCGCGATTTTTTAACGGGGATTGCCTCATTAACGCATCTGCTCAAAGTGTCGGAGACGCCCTTTCTACGTCTGCTCATGCCGGATCTTTGTCCTCGGGGCCGCTGAGAATAGCGTTGCTGGGTTATCGTTCAGCCCCATTTTCTGGCGGTCAGGGGGTGTACCTCAAATATTTGAGTCGGGCACTGGTGAAGCAAGGGCACACAGTTACTGTAATTTCGGGTCCGCCCTATCCTGACCTCGATGTGGACGTACAGCTGCAAAAACTACCGAGCCTAGATTTGTATGCTCATGGTTTGAAGTCTGTAAGCATTGGCCAGCTGTTTAAGGATCCTTTGGCGCGGGCCGAATGGTTGAGCAAGTTAACCGGTGGCTTTATTGAGCCCTGGACCTTTGGTGAGCGGGCCCGGGATTGGTTGCTGGCACACGCTGACGAGTTCGATGTTGTTCACGACAATCAAACCCTGTCAGACGGCATATTGGATATTCAGCAAGCGGGTATCCCGCTGGTCACCACTATTCATCATCCTATCACTCGGGACCGAAAGTTAGCCCTGGCCGCAGAGCCTCGTTGGACACGTCGGTTAATGATTCGGCGCTGGCACGATTTTTTAACAATGCAAACGGCTGTTGCCCGCCAGTTAAATTACATCGTGACCGTTTCAAAGGTATCCCGCACCGATATCATCGCTGATTTTGGCGTTGATCCCGCTACGATTGCCGTGATGTATAACGGCGTTGAGGCTGATTTATTTAGACCTATGGCTCATATCGAACGGCAACCTGCGCAAATTATCGCAACGGCGTCTGCTGATACACCCCACAAGGGGCTGCAAGTTTTATTGCGTGCGGCAGCGTCCCTGCGCCAAGAAGGTCGGGAGCTCAATCTGGTATTGATTGGTAAGCCCCGTGCCGGGGGTGCAACAGAGCAGCTGGTATCTCAGCTAAATTTAAACGCCCATATTCGCTGGGTGAGCGGTGTAGAGCACGCCACCATTGTTGAGTTGTATGCCGAAAGCACTGTGGCGGTCGTGCCCTCCCTCTACGAAGGTTTTGGCTTGCCAGCGGTTGAGGCTATGGCCTGCGGTATTCCCTTGATTGTTAGTGATGGCGGAGCCCTTCCTGAGGTGGCTGGCGAGGGTGGAGTAGTGGTTCCTGCAGGAGACGCCGATGCTCTTGCCGCGGCAATTAAAGCTTTACTGGATGACCCTGCGGCTAGAGCTGCACTGGGGGCCCGGGCCCGAGAACGTGGTATCAACGAGTTCAGCTGGGATGTCTGTGCGGCTCGTTTGGTGCACTACTATCGAGGGGCTATAGCGGGGCTCTCTGGGGACGACTTTTTACAACCCGCTGAGACTCTGCCCGTGCAGGGGGACGTCCTCGCGTGCTAACCGTGGACTTTCAAACCCTTGCCCTGGGTTCAGGAGAGAAGGTCCTTGATGTTGGTTGTGGTGAGGGTCGGCACACATTAGCCGCTTATTTAAGATCGGGGGTAACGGCGGTGGGCGTTGACCTAGGTCTAGCCGACCTGGAAACAGCTCGAGGCCGCATTGCCGATATGGAGGCCTATAATCCTCAGGGAGAGATAGAATTTCTTCAGGGTGATGCGACCGCCTTACCGTTTCCCGATGACCACTTCGATCATGTGATTTGCAGTGAAGTGCTGGAGCACATTCCCAACTTTATCGCCGTGATTGGAGAGTTAAATCGCGTGTTAAAGCCCGGGGGAAATTTGTGTGTGAGTGTTCCCAGGGCTTGGCCAGAGCGACTTTGCTGGTGGCTGAGTAAGGATTATTACAATACACCCGGCGGTCATATTCGTATTTTCAATGCGGGCTTTTTGCGACAAGAAATTCACCGTCATGGCCTTAATTGCTATCGCCAGCACGGCGCTCACGCCTTACACGTTCCTTACTGGTGGCTGCGCTGTCTACTATGGCATGAGGGCGAGGAGCAGCCTTGGGTGGCGGCGTATCATCGCTTTTTGGTTTGGGACCTTATGGAACAGCCGGCTTTAACACGATGGATCGACAAGCTGTGTAATCCCTGGATGGGAAAAAGCGTTGTGATGTATTTTAACAAGCCTCGAGGTGTTAACTCGTGAGTGGTCTGTACTTGAGCCGTGGCCTGTATCCCCGTGAGTTTTTAAAACCTACGGTCGATTTTTTGCTGCGTGCCCAGCGCCCATGGGGAGAGATTCCCTGGTTTGAGGGAGGGCACTCTGATCCCTGGGATCACACCGAAGCGGCCATGGGGTTGTCGATTGCCGGAGAGTTCGCAGCGGCTGAGCGCGCTTATCGCTGGCTGGCAGACACCCAGTTGGATGATGGCAGTTGGTGGCGCAGTTACCGCGAGGGTAAGCCTGACAATCCCGATCGCCGGGAATCGAACTATGTGGCTTATGTTGCCACGGGTGTTTGGCACCATTATCTCATCACTGGTGACATGGAATTTTTGCAAGAGTTTTTCCCCGTTGTCGATGCCGCTATGGGTTTTGTACTGAAATTGCAGGGCGAGGCCGGGGAAGTCGACTGGGCGGTTGACGCAAATGGAGCTCCCATGGGGGACGCTCTGGTCACGGGTTGCAGCTCTATATACAAAAGCCTTGAGTGCGCGGGGCATATTGCCGCAACCCTGATCGTACAGCGTAATGAATGGCTCGAAGCTCGGGCGGCCTTAGGGGTTGCTCTGCGCACCCGCCCCGATCGCTTCGATAGAACTTGGGCTTCTAAATCGCGTTATGCCATGGATTGGTTTTATCCAATTATTACGGGCTGGGTGCAGGGGCCGGCTGCGATTGAACGTCTCGATGCCCGCTGGAATGAATTTGTTGAGACCGGTATGGGTTGCCGCTGCGAAACCCAAGAACCCTGGGTAACCGTGGCCGAATCTTGTGAGCTAACCTTGGCGCTGTTGGCTGCGGGTGATCGTAATCGTGCGGCAGAGCTGTTTTCTTGGTTGATCCAGTGGCGCGATGGCGACGGTGCCTGGTGGACGGGGTATCAATTTGTCGACAAGGTGTTGTGGCCTGATGAGAAGCCTACATGGACTGCCGGAGCCATTATGCTTGCAGCCGATGCACTGACCCATCACACACCGGCAGCCACCCTGTTCCTTAAAGTGTGCGAACTCCCCCAACCGCTGTCAGTCAGCGCTGCCCGAGATTAATTTAGGCGAGTCGGCGCAGCGCTCTCAGTGAGTCAACCGCACCACAAGCTTCGTAAAGCCCAGAATCAATGGCGAGTCGCCAAATAGTAAAGGGTGCCTGCCCTCCGGTGCTGGCATCGGGAAATACATCGTGGATGGCTAAAATACCCCCGGGTAGCACCCTATGGCCTACGCTGCGCCAGTCGGTTAATGCGGCGTCAAGACTATGACCACCGTCAATAAAGACCATACCGAGCGTGTGGGGCAAAATGGCATTTGCCTGTTGGGTGCCGGCCACAATCGGAATGACGGTATCCTCAACGCCAGCTTGGGCAATGTTACGACGGAACTCCCGCAGGGTATCAACACGACCGTCACCATCGACAAGGTCGGCATCAAAAAACATTTCACCGGGCTGGTGTTCCTCTGAGCCGCGATGGTGATCAAGCGCAAGCACCAAGGTGCCGGCTAGTTTCGCGCCTTGTGCCAGCCAAATTGTGGAG
>JAQWYY010000200.1 GCA_029253705.1 Luminiphilus sp.
CCACCCATGCGTGCCGATCTCAAAAAAATAGCTGAACACACCGCTGAGTTGCTCAGTGACGATGTGCTTGCTGCGGTGGCGATGCAAGATTGATAGAGTCTCCAGAAGCCATAGCTTTGCTTTCTGTGTTTGGATGATCTGGGAGGGTTACCGACTCCTATGTTTAAAGAAGCGTGATGGGCGTTGGAAGCACCTGGCCTGCTGACATTTGCCGCTCGCTAGGTGGCGTTTTTAGACGCATAAATGTCGTAAATAATTGAGCGAAAAGTAGGTAAAAAGCGCCAAATCCGTGGCGGTGAAATCGTAAATCTAATTTTTTTCAGGGGGCCCCATGGCAAAGTTACCCGAACACGCACGCGTGGTTATTATTGGACAGGGAGGCATTGTTGGTGCCTCAGTTGCACACCACCTAATAGAAGCGGGTTGGGACGATATTGTTGGGCTTGAGAAGTCTGCGATTCCAACAGATATTGGATCAACTTCCCACGCGTCTGATTTTTGTTACATGACCTCCCATGACAAGCTCAATGTATTTACCAGCACTTATAGCCGCGAGTTTTATCGGTCTCGAGGGAATTACATCGAGATCGGTGGTATGGAGGTGGCTAGAAAGGGCGATGATGAGCGAATGCTGGAACTGCAACGCAAGGTTGCTTCGGGTAAAGCCTTTGGCAGCAATGCCTACATGATTTCAGCGGCGGAAGCGAAAGAGAAGTTTCCCCTGGTTGAAGAAGACATGATTCAGGGCGCTATGTGGGATCCCGACGCGGGTCTCGTGACGCCTAGATCCCAGAAAGTTGCGGGGGACCTCGTTGATGAGGCGGTGGCGAGCGGCAAGTTGACGACCTTTGCCTACACAGCCGCAAATAAAATTATTGTTGAAAACGGTCGAGCGGTTGGCGTTGAGACTGAAAAAGGCACCATCATGGCCGATAATGTCGTGCTTTGTGCTGGGATATGGGGGTCATTGGTTTCCCAAACTGCTGGAGTGAAGTTGCCGTTAATGCCTCTCGAGCACCCGCTGCTGTTTTTTGGACCTTGGGACGCGCTGAAGGGCACTGGTAAGGACATTGTTTATCCGTTGTTCCGTGACCAGGGAAACTCGGCTTACGTGCGTGACACTGGAGACCCCACTACACCTGAGGGCGGTTTGCTCGAATGGGGATACTATGAGCCCCACAACCCAAGGCTTGTCGACCCCGAAGAGATTTTAGAGGCTGGGGATGCCAGACTCTCTCCCTCAATGCGTGACCTCACCCTTGATCAAGTGATGGAGGCCTTTGAAAAGGCGGTTGAACTGACCCCTGTGCTAGGTGATTTAGGCTGGGAGGAGCGGCGCTCTTTTAATGGCTTATTGTCTGTGACCACTGACGGTACGTCGGTCATTGGTGAGGCCCCTGACGTTGACGGCTTGTGGCTATGTGAGGCCGTTTGGGTCAAGGACGGTCCTGGTGCAGGCAAGCTGATGGCAGATTTGATGACCCACGGTCGCACTGAGATGGACTCTCATAATGTCGATCCAGCCCGTCATTACCCTATTCAGCTGACCCCAGAGTACGTACGCAACCGTAGCTATGAGATTGCCCAGAAAATTTACACCCCGGGTGTGCACCCTCGAGAACCTTACTTGTCGTCGCGGGGGCTTCGCACTAGTCCCTTCTATGACCGTGAGGTGGCGCTGGGTGGATATTTCATGGAAGTGGCGGGTTGGGAGCGAGCCCACGGGTACGCTTCGAATGAAGCGACGTTATTAGCGAAATATCGAGATCAGGTGCCTACGCGGGAAGCCGAGTGGGACAACCGACATTTTTGGGAAGTTTCCAATGCTGAACATCTGGCGCTCAGCGATGGGGTTGGCATGATCAACCTGTCGCACTTTGCGATCTTTGATGTCATCGGGCCCGATGCTGAAGCTTTACTGGAGTATCTCTCGGTTGCAAAGCTGGGTACCAATACACCTATCGGTAAAGGCGTTTATACCCACTTTCTTGATCATACCGGAGGGGTTCGTTCAGATCTGACCATTGTCCGGCTGGCTGAAGATGCCTACCGTGTGATCTGCGGCGGCGATACGGGCCATCGTGATTACGTTTGGATGAAAAAATTCCGCGGAAAGCTGGGTTTCACCAACGTAGAATTCGTTGATCAATCGGAGCAGTTGGCCACCCTGGGTTTGTGGGGGCCAGAGGCGCGAGCCACTTTACAGAAGCTGATGAACGACCCTGAAAGCGTCTCACTTGAGGCTTTCCCCTATACGATGACTCGGGAAATTGATGTTCTTGGGATTAAGGTATGGGCATTCCGTATTTCGTATGTTGGCGAGCAGGGTTGGGAACTTTATTTCCCATTTGCGGATGGTCTGAAGCTTTGGGACGCCCTCGCCGAGCTCGACGTCACTCCCGTGGGTATTGAGACCTACGCTAACAGCCGGCGTCTGGAAAAGAGTCTCCGTTTACAAAACGCTGACCTGGAAACTGACTACAACCTTTACGAGTCGGGATTGGCACGGCCAAAAGTAAAAGCGGCAGATTTTCACGGTAAGGACGCCTATTTAGCCCAGCGTGAGTTGCCCGAACAAGTGGCTTATCTTTGTACTTTTGCGTTGGAAGATACGACCGATAGCAACGGTGTGGTGCGCTACCCAGTAGGTCAATGGCCTCTGTTGGATAAAGAGACAAAGGAAGTTATCGTAGATAGCCATGGGCGACGGTCCTACACCACTAGCGTGGCGTTTGGTCCTTCTTTGGGTCAAAATATCGCCATGGGCTACTTACCGGCCGACCGCGCCAAAGAGGGCGATACCGTTTATATGGAATATTTCGGTAACTTTTTCTCCGCAAAAGTCACTGCGGTGGGATATCGTGCCATGTTGGACCCAGACAATATAAGGGTCAAAACCTGATCCCGTAAAATAAAAAATGGGGGTGTGCATTGCACGATTCAACAGTAAAAGGGGTTGCCCAAGCCCCCTACCGGGTTGGATTTTTGCTGGTAAACGAATTTACCCTTATCTCCCTTTCCAGTGCAGTAGCACCTTTGCGTGTGGCCAATCAGTTAGCAGGGCGGGAGTTGTACGCCTGGGAGTTACTCGGGGAGGGCCCAGATACTCAGTCTTGCAGTGACGGCTTTGCCGTCAAACTCGATAAAACGCTAACAGATGCGACTCTCTATGATCTTGTGATCGTGGTCGGTGGCCTTGCGATTGAGCAGAACGTCGCTAGGCTCGTTCTCGCTTGGCTGCGGAAGCAGGCACAACGCGGAGTTGTCGTCGGATCTGTTTGTACCGGAGCTTACGTTCTGGCCAGTGCGGGCCTGTTAGATGGCTATCAATGCAGCGCACACTGGGACTGCCTCACAATACTCACCGATCGATTTCCTCGAGTGGGTTGTAACAACCAGCTCTATACCATCGACAGAGACCGTATGACCTGCACCGGTGGAACAATCCCCATGCATATGATGCTGGCGCTGCTGTCATCCCGGCACCCACAGGCTTTGGTCGATGCGGTGGCAGATATGCTTATTTGTGAGCGCTATCGCGCCGATGTAGAGATGCAATTGGTGCCCATGTGGTCGCGCAAGGTCGAGATGCAACCCAAGCTGAAGGAGGTATTACAGCTGATGGAGGCGAATTTGGAAGAGCCTCTTTCGCTGCAGGAGCTGGCAGATTTCGTGCAATTGTCCCGGCGACAACTCGAACGGCTGTTCCTCAAATATTTGCACTGTACGCCTTCGCGTTACTATTTAAAGCTTCGGTTGGATCGTGCTCGACGCCTGGTAAAGCAAAGTTCACGCTCTATCGTGGAAATCACGTCGATGTGTGGGTTTGTGTCTACTACTCACTTTAGCCGCTGTTATCGAAAATATATTGGGGTTTCGCCACGTGTCGATCGGCTCAATTGCCAGCCCGATTTTCAACCTGCGGGTAGCGAGCAACTGTCGGCCTAGCTCGTCTTGGGTAAGCTTCCCGAAATGAGCTTTAAAATAAGACGGGAGCGCTTGTGTTGCTTACAGCAAAGGCCGAAGTATATGTGCTTCGAATCTTTGCACTGGGAGGGAAGGCGCCGCTGGTTCTTGGCATATTCATGTCCGAGAGCGCCCGCTATTAATGGTGGATCAGGTGCGCCTTAGTAGTCCGCATTGTCTCGGTCACCGATCTCGATGCTCCTAGCGTCAGCCACCAAAGCATTTACGTTGCTTGCCGTCAGGGTTCGTAAAAATTCAACCAAGGCTTCCTGTTCTTCTGCGGTGATGTCTAAGGGTCGAATGCGTTGATCTTGATCGGGGTCTTGCCCACCGCCTTGAACATAGAATTTCACCACAGCTTCTAGGCTGCGAATGGAGCCATCGTGCATATAAGGAGCGGTGAGCGCGACGTTTCTAAGCGACGGCGTGCGGTATCGCCAGCGGTCCTCCGAGCGTCCTGTGACCTCTTGGCGTCCTTTATC
>JAQWYY010000222.1 GCA_029253705.1 Luminiphilus sp.
TTAAGTGGAACGGCCAGTAGGGTGTAAATAATAATGAGTGCCAGAAGACTGGTACGAGCCAATCCCGTGAGGGCGCTAGCCCGTTCTTCGGCTTCACCTGCTAGGGAGAATGTTGTCCCGGGGTATTCGGCTTCAAGGCGGGGGATGTATTGATCTTCGACCAGACGCAGTACGGTTTCGGGAGCTATTCTTGTTCTGTCAGCATAAGCTGTCACATTAATTGTCCGTTGGCCATCAACACGCCGAATGGTGGCGTTGCCCGTACTGAGTTGGGTGCTAGCCACGCTCTCTATAGGCACCTCTGCGCCGTTGGGAAGTCGAATGTAAAGCTGGTTATAGTCATCTAGTGAGCGACGATCTGATTCGGGGTATCGCACCATAATGCGCATATCGTCGCGGCCCCGTTGCACCCGTTGAGCCTCGGCGCCATAGAAGGCGTGCCTCACCTGAGAGCCCAAATCGGCCTGGGTTAAGCCCAAGGATTCGGCCTCTGGTCGCACTCGCAGAACTAGCTCTTGCTTTCCTGCCCGGTAACTATCACTGATATCGTAAATTGCATCAAAACTTGAGAGGATCTTCGTTAAGGCTGATGCCGCTGCACTCATTACCTCAAGATCTTTGCCGCGAATTTGAATATTGATGTCCTCGCCCAGTGACACAGCTGAAGCGGTAAAACTTTTCTCAATAACGTCCGGTATGTCGGGCGTCAGCTCTCGCCAACGTTTTGCAGCTTGCTTTGGCGTCATGCCGCCGCGTTCATCATGGGGGTACAAGGTAATGGACATCTCTGCTATGTGACTACCCGATTCCTCGCTGCCTGAAATCGTACTTTTACTAATAGGAAGACCAATCGTTTTAAATTGGTTAACAACAGCGGTTGCTCCCGCGGGCAGACCTTCGTTCAGTTCGACGATGAGTTGATCGGCAGACGCTTGGATAACCTCAAGGGCCGTTGCTGTTCTTTCAACAGGGTAGCCCTCTGGTAGTTCGACGCTGGCATAAATTTCATTGCCCGAGACGGTTGGAAAAAATTGAAAGACAATTCGGCCACTGGCTAATAGCCCTAAAATAATGATGAGCGCACCGACTGCGGCGCCAAGCGTGGCGTATCGGTATCTCAGAACAAGACGCAGTGCAGGTTGGTAACGTTGCTGCGCGAAGCGCTCCAAACCGCCTGACACGTTTTCTTGGAAGTTTTCCCATCGGGCTCCAATGCCAGACTTGCCGCGTTCTCTATTTCGGTGTGCCAGGTGTGCGGGAAGTACTAGCTGTGATTCCACCAGACTAAAGACCAGGCACAAGAGTACAGTCCAGCCGATGGCTCCAAAAAAACTGCCCAGCATACTGTCGACGGTAACGATGGGTATAAATGCTGCCATCGTCGTAAGTACGCCAAAAAACACAGGAATTGCAACTTCTGTCGTGCCATTGATGGCGGCTTCTTGGCTGTCGGGCGTAAAACCCTCATGAGTGTGGATTCGTTCCCCTACGACAATGGCGTCATCGACCAAAATTCCCAGAGACAGTAAAAAGCCCATCAGCGACAATGTGCTGATGCCCAAGTCGGCGGATGGGAAAAATGCAATTGCGCCAAGAATGGAGACTGGGATGCCGGCAGTTACCCACAGCGCCAAGCGCAGACGAAGAAAAAGTGCGAGGGTAAGAATTACCAACAACAGGCCGCCAGTCGCATTGTTAATCAGTGTAGATAGTCTAGAAACCAGCTCATCGGCCTCATTGCTCCAGATACGCAACTCGAGCCCGGAAGGGAGGCTGCGCTGCTTTACCTCAAGGAACTCGGAGAGATCTCTTGCCATTGCCAATGTATTGTCTTTGCCTAAACGCCAAACTTTTAGCAATTGCGTTGGCCGGCCATCAAGCATGGCTGAGAGGTCTTGCTGCTCAAATCCGTCACGGATCACGGCAATATCGCGCAGGAGCACGCGAGTACCGTCAGCCTTGGTAATGATAGGGATGTCTTCTAGTTCCGGACCTGAGTAACGTTGCGCGGTGCCTCTCAGACGAATCTCCCCCGACTCAGTTTTGATAGAGCCGCCGGGAATGTCGATGCTGCTTTGCCGTATCGCCTCAGCAACTTGACCCAGTGTTAGGCGGTGGCGTCGCAGTGTGAACTCGGGTATTTCAACCGAAATTTCGTCGGGCCGAACGTACATCGTGTCGACTAGGCTCACCGATGGGATTTCGAGAATTTCTTCCCGGAGAGATTCAGTCAGGTTTTTCAGTGATCGTTCATCAGTCTCTCCGGAGACGGCGATATACATGACGACAGAGCGCAAGCTGACTAATGCGACGACGGGCCTTTCCGTGTTGACAGGGAAGGTTGATATGGCATTTACCTGAGCTTTAACGTCGTCGAGGGCACGATCTTGATAAGAGGCATTGGTAAGCTCCAAGGCAACAACACACCTGTTTTCTGCAGCTTGAGTTTTTATTTTTTCGATGCCTTCAATACCCTGAACGGCTTCTTCGATGCGGATGCAGACACCGGTCTCAACTTCTGAGGGTGCCGCTCCCAAGTAAGGAACACTGACTGTGATCGTTGGTACGTCGATGTTGGGAAATTCTTCTTTTCGGACATCGATCAGTCCTAACAGCCCGCCTACGACTAACGAAAACATGAGCAGGTTGGCTGCTATTGGGTTACGTACAAACCAGCTGATGAGGCCTTTCACCGTTAATGACTCAGTTGGCCAAGGTCACGGACATGCCATCGACCACATATTGCAAGGGCGACAGACAAATTCGCTCTCCAGCGGCGAGGCCGGAGGTTACAACCGCACGTTCATTTTCATAACGTAACACCTCAATTTGCCTGAAGTTTAGGGTGTTACCTGAGGAGATCACGAGCACGCGATTGCCTTCGCGAACAGCTGAGCGTGGTATGACGGCGGCGTTTTCTATTGTGATGCCTGAAATCTCCGCCTCGAGAAACAAACCAACGGGCAGGTCAATGCCATGCTGGCTTTTTGGATCGTCGACCTGAGCGACGACGTACACGACGCGACTCTGGCGATCGATCGTGCCCTCAGAACGAAGGAGTTTGCCTTTCCACTGATGTTTTTTTCCGGCGTAGCTAGCGGTCAAAGAAACACGCGGTGCTGCGCTGAAGGTGTAGATTCCAGTTTCGAGAATGAGGGGATCCAAAAAGCCCAACTGACTGTCAGCGAGGGGGAGGCGAACTTCAAGTTGCTCCGTTGCGTACAGCTGCGCAATAGCACCGCCGCGGGCAATAAACTGACCGATATCAACCTGCTCTGAGGCTACACGCCCGTCATAGGGTGCTTTGATTTCGGTTCGACTTAGATTGAGTTGGGTGTTGCTAAGTTGCACCTGGGCATCAAGTAGGCTCGCCTGAGCAACGCCAGCGGCGCGGTGGGTGTCGCGAAGCTGAGACTCGCTTACCATATTTTGCTTTGATAGCGCGATTAGGCGTTTATTTTCGGCACTGAAATAGTCGGCCTCGGCTGCTGCGCGCTGTAGGTTTGCAGTCGCTTGTAGATTTGCGTTTTCATAGTCCTGAGGGTCAATCCTTAGGAGTGAGTCACCCGCGGAGAAGCGACCCCCGGCCCGCAATGCATCATTGACGTGAATCACTTCTCCCGAGACTTGAGCGACAAGATTGGTCTTTATACTCGGTTGCACAGTCCCCTCGGACCGTACGCTGAGCACAACCGTTTCCAACGTTATCTCGAGACTACGTACAGCGATGGCGGTATTTTCACCAACCGTCGTATCAATATTGGATTCGGAACCCAGCAATACGGCAGTAATTCCCGCGGCCGCAGTGATGAAAGCCAAGGGGTAGGCAATACGTTGGCGCAGCCAACCCCGAGAGGGCCCTCTGATGTCCTCATTACTCATGTTCTTCCTAACTTTCTAGTTTGCACAGATATTGTGAGGCCGCGAGTCTAGCACTCTGCATGACATCCCGTTAGGTAATAGACCCTTCTCTGCTCGCTGGCCGTCAAATAGGTATTCCGTGATCAATGGCGTGCTCGCGCTGTGCCGGAGTGGCTACGCCCGGAACGTGATAAAGCCCGTTTAATGGTGATTGCCCCGTCAGTTCACCCCCAGCATCACCATAAAAAGTGCCGTACCACTTTCGATTGTTGAGGAAGGGTCCCTCTGTTTTCATGGCCATCGGCCTGAGCGCGGGGGCTTTGTGCTGCCAAATTTCAAAGTCTTTTGAGAACGCCTCAAGTGCGCCAGCCTGAACCTGTCTTGCCATATCTCGATCGTCTGCAGTAATGGTGTCACTTTGAGCTTTTACCAAACAGCCGTGCCAGGCTTTTATGCGGCCATCCGAGACAGGTGTATTGGCAATCATTTCAAACTGCGTTGTGTCCCCCCAAACCTGTTTGCTTAGAAGCACGCCCGGCCCAGTGTACCAAGTGGTTGTGTACAGCATGACACCGCCATAGAGGGTCATCGGTCCACCCTGACGTTGAATAAGCACATGGTCTTTTATTTCGTTTTCAAAGTATTCACAGGGTGCGCCGTGGGTTGGTCCCAAGTGCCGATTATCGGCCATGTTATCGAGAACTTCCTGAGGGTGAATATCCAATTCGGGTAGATGATCCAGATTCCAATGAACCCAGCCGGCTTCATCCCATTGTTGAAGGTAAGGCGGTGGATAAAGCGGATCGTTACCTTGCTCGTCAAACCACATCATGATGCAGCCCATATTGTCGACTACGGGGTAGGACCTGATAGAGGCAGATTTTGGGCAGGGTCCATCGTGATAGGGAATGTCATCGACATGGCCCTCTGAGTTGTAACGCCAGCCATGATAGGGACACCTAATTGCGTCGCCTTCAATGCGCTTACCGCCCACGTCGGCAACGATTAACATGGCGCTGGTGTTTTTACCTAGATGCGTTCCCATGTGCTTACAGTAGGCGTCTAGCATGACTGGATTGCCGCTCTCTCCTCGATAGATTACGAAATCTCGACCAAAGAAAGTGACCCCAATTGGGCCGCTGCTTATTTCGTGGCTTTCTGCCACTACAAACCAGCCTCTAGGGAAGGTGTTGGGCCCCAAGCCGTATTCAGTTGCTTTCGCCACTTAAAATCTCCTCTCAATTCGCGCCGAGTCTGTTCTTTAAAAATGGTAGTTCGGCTATGCATTTTCTCGCTAGCTTAAGTTAAGGCTAAAGGGTTAGCTTGGTCAAAATCTGCCGGTAAGAGGGCGTAGACAAAAAGGACGATGACATTGTGTGATAGGCGGGTAAGCATGGTGGTGCGATGGGCGCACTATGGCTGCGAAACCGTCCTCGGAGCGCACAGTTATCATGAAAAATACAGATACAGCGATTTCTTTTCGTAGAGAAATTAAATTGTGGTTACAGGAAAACTGCCCGATCTCACAGCGCCAACCCATTGTTCAGAAAGAGCAAATATGGGGTGGCCGCCATCGGCATTTTTACAGTGAGGATGCCCGTCAGTGGTTTGAGGCGGCAAGAGATCGCGGCTTCACTGCTCCCGAGTGGCCAGCACGTTATGGCGGAGGGGGCCTGAGCGCCGATCAGGCAGCTGTGTTAAGAGAGGAAATGCAGGATTTGGGCTGTCGTCCCCCACTGTATGATCAGGGGCTCTGGATGTTGGGTCCCGCACTTTTGGCCTTTGGGACCGAGGCGCAAAAACTACAGCATTTACCCGCGATTTGTCGGGGCGACATTCGTTGGGCTCAGGGATACTCAGAACCATTCGCAGGTTCGGATTTAGCGAATCTGCAGACAAAGGCTGAGGAGGATGGTGATTTTTTTAAAGTTACTGGATCAAAAATCTGGACCACAAGAGCAGATGTGGCGGACTGGATTTTTTGTTTGGTTAGAACTGACGACTCAGGGCCAAAGCAACAGGGGATTAGTTTCCTTCTGATTGACCTTGCTAGTGCGGGGGTGTCAATTGCGCCGATACCGCTGCTTAGCGGCGACTCGGATTTCTGCCAAACATTTTTTGATGATGTTCGCGTGCCCAAAGATAACTTGGTCGGTGAGCTCCATGGTGGTTGGGCGGTTGCTAAAGAGGTGTTGCGGCACGAGCGCCAGTTAATGGCTTCTTTCGAAAGTATGGCCGAAAAACCAAAACTAAACATCATTGATCTGTTTAACGAGCATATGGGTAACGAAAACGCCGATGGAATCTCCAACACGGACATACGGAGTCGTTTAGCGAGCCACCTTATGCGTGATAGCGCGGTGAAGCAGCTTGGAAAGCGCATAGCCCAACAGTATGAGGTCCAGTTTGTTGATGCGAGGTTGCCGCTTCTTATGAAATATTTGAGTACCCGTGAAGTGCAACATAAAAACGAAATAATTCTCGATATATTGGGTACGAGAGGGCTGTCTCTAGGCAGTCCTGATAACCCGGAGCTGTATGACTCCATGGTTAAGCAATGGGCCTTCGACAAAGCGTTAACGATTGCAGGTGGCACGTCAGAGATACAACTCAATATTATCGCCAAGCGGGCGCTTGAGCTGCCCTCGGCGAGTACTCCAGAATGATATTGACCTCAGAGCAGAAACTTTTCAGGGATAGTATTGAAAGCTTTCTATCGAGCAAACTCCCCATTACTGCACTGCGGAGCTTGCGTGATGCTTCTCTGTCAACAGCCTACGATCGGTGCGTGTGGCAGCAGCTGGCTGCGCTGGGTGTTAGCAGTATCACAGTGCCAACAGCCTTGGGGGGCGCCGAATTTGGCTGGCTGGCCATGGGAGCCGTAGCACAGGAGATGGGCAGACGGTTGTCCCCAACCCCACTACTTTCCAGTGTGGTGCTTGCACAAGGTGCGCTCATAAATTGTGCAAATCTTGACCAGATCAATCATTACCTACCTGCCTTGCTCAATGGCGATGAGGTTTGGGCGGTAGCCTTTGAAGAGCGTGCGCATTTTTCGCCTGATAGCGTGTTCACAGCAATGACCCCCCGGGGACTCAGCGGCGGCAAGTGCATGGTCCTCGATGGTGCTTCTGCAGATCGAGTGCTCGTTAGCGCGCTAAACGCTGAGGGGCAGACTAGATTATGTTTGGTTAAAACTGATGCGTCCGGTGTTAAGCAGAGTCCATTGCGATTGATGGACGGGCGTCAGTATGTTGCTTATGAGTTTAGTGATGTTCCCGAATCGGAGTGCGATTGGCTTGCCGGCGAGGCTTCTGGTGCTGGCTGGATTCAGGTGTTGAATCAGGGAATGGTGGTGCTGGCGGCTGAAATGTT
>JAQWYY010000237.1 GCA_029253705.1 Luminiphilus sp.
AGAATTGGTGTCATTGGTTGGTGACGGCGTAACCCTCGTTGACGCTTCGTTCATGGAGTTTTCCGGTGCTGCTTCTTGTGCCGATAGCGCGTGACAGAGAGCGGCAAACAGTAACGGGACCAGCCACCGGAAGCTATTATAGATTTGCTTTTTATTCGGCATAGCGTGCAATCCTGAACCCCAAGTCGTCTCGTCCCGAGGCGCCATAATCTCTAAAAGTTAATCTTAGCTCAGCCAATCGACTCAAAGCCCAGCTAGCTCCTCTTACCGTGTAGTTATCGCCTTTGAGGGCACCCATTGGGTCGGTGCTGGTTTTGGCATTGGCTGACGGAATGACGTAAACATTGTGAACCCACTCCGCTACGTTGCCTCCCATGTCAAACAGCCCCCGGTGGTTTTTTGGGAAACTCCCCACCGGCGCAGAGACAATGTAGCCGTCAGCATAGCCATTGAGAATGCGCCCAGTCACCAGTGCCGAGGTGTTGTCGGCGACGTTGACGACCGGTTGACTGGGGGGGAAGTCATTACCCCAGGCAAATTTACGAACACTTTCGCCCTCTATCCTACCTGCAAACGACCACTCAGCTTCACTGGGTAAACGGTAGCCCGTGCTCGATGAGTTGTAGCCGTCGATAATGCCTTGGGTGTCTCGGTAAAATGGCGGAAGGCCTTCTTTAATGCTGAGCCAGTTGCAAAATCGGGCCGCCTGCTGCCAACTAATTTTAACCACTGGCTGTTGCTCGCGGTTGAGGCTGTTACCTTCAATTTGCCCGCTGTCGTGACTCTCCAAAAACATTCGAAACTGCGCGTTAGTTGTCTCTGTTGTTGCTAAGTAATAAGCGCGCTCCAAAGTAACATTGTGTTGCACTTCGTTAGAGCGCCTTCCCGGCTCCCGGCGTGAAGCACCCATACTGAAAGTGTTTAGGGGTTCGGCCAAGGGGTCTATTAGCACCAGCGTTTGTCCTAAAGCTGAAGTAATTTCAGGCTTAAGAGCCGCTTTTCGAGCTTCAGCCTCTGTCAGAAGTGCTACCACTACCACTTGCTCTAGGCCCTCCCTAGGTGTGACGCGCAACCGCTGACTGGCGTAGCCTTCTAACCTGACCTCAACGCGTTGCTCTACGGCTGGCAAGTCTAGAGCTAGATTACCCCGGCCTATTGAGCGGCCATTAATCAATAATTCAGCATTGCTGGGAGTCAACTCAAAGCCGACGTTTCCGAGTTTGGGTTCTAGTCTTATAAATCGACTAGCAGTGGCCCCTTTTTCTAGGGAAAGACTAAAACTCTTTCGCGAGTAGCCCACTTTGTTTACTTGCAATCGATGTTCACGACCGGGGGCGAGCTCGACAGTTAGTGGCGTTAGACCCATAAATTCGCCGTCAATGGTGACATTGGCGGCACTTGGATTTGACTGTAATTCTAGGACGCCCGCGGCGGGTACAAGGGTTACTGACTCAAGAGTCTGATTGACACCCGCGACCACCGTTAGATCGAGAGTCGCATCAATATAACCCGGCGCACGCAAACTTAAGCGGTGCTCACCACTTAAGACTTCGATCACCTCACCGGAAGTCGCCCTTGGCTCGTCATCTATCCAAACTGTGGCGTCCTTGGGTGTCGCCAAGGCGGTGATATCGGCCCAATCAGGCTTTAAAGCTATGGACAGGGTTTGTTCGACGCCTCGTCCAGTAACCTCCAGTAACTCTTGCTGGACTTGGTAACGCGGCAGCGTGACGTGGAGTGATGTCGGTCCAGCTTCAAGGTTCAACGCTTGCAGTGGCGTGGTGCCAATGACTTTTCCAGCTATTGCTACGCTGGCGCCAGCGGGTTCACTGAGCAGTGTGACGCGCCCTGGTAAAATAGCGGGAGCCACCAAAAGCTGTTGACTGTCGGCATCGGTAACTACGGCCTCCTGTTGCCAGTCGCGATAGCCGGGGACCTGTACGGTAATGAGATACCGACCGGGTCGAATCAAATAGCGCTTGCCTAAGGGCACGTTGATGCCATCGATATCAATGTTCGCCGATCCTATTGCATCTACCTGTACTTCCAGGGATCGCGCGGTCAGCAAGAAAAAGAGCAGACTTGCAACTATGAGTCCGACAACGGCGATAATAGCTTTCGGCCAAATGGGCGGACGCTCCGGACGCTGACCGGGGTCTAGTGGTTGAAAGCCCGAAGGTTTAAGGGTTTCGGTGTTGTCTTGGGAAGCCGGAGAGAAGCCTCCAGCAGCGAGGGGACGCGTGTCGTCATTTTGAGTCATGGGCTTCTACTTAAATGGCCTCTAGGCAACGCACATCAATTTCTGCACGGCTCTCCGGTTTGATATCAAAGTTGATACGCACATCTCTATATCCGTTTCGTACACCCAGTGCGGTGTAACGACCCGGGCGCAAAGTTAGCTCCGACGTTACAAAACTGCCTAGACGTCTCACCCGAAGCAGAGTTACGTCGGTTTCTTCATCAGAGGTAAATTTGACAGTGACTGGAGTCTTCGCCCAAAGCAACAGCTTTTCGAGTTTGGACACCTGCCCTTCCAGTACCGGGCCTCGAGAAGTTATCGTCAATGCCTCTGCTAGAACGGTCTCCGCGGCTTTAAGGGCCCTGGCATCAACTAATCGCTCGGATTCTGCCAGTATGTCCTCAAGGGCAGTCGCCAGTTCGGCACGGGGGGCCGCTTTCTTTAGGCCGGCTTGGGCGTAAATGAGGGTACTGTCGATTAAAAGGGCTTCTTCGTAGGTTGCTACGGCATCGCCCCAGGCTTCATTGCGTTCCTGTGCTTTACCAGTGTCAGCTAGTTGGCGTAGCTTCGCCGCGGTCTGAGCTGACGCGAGTTCTATCTGCGCAGATTGCGGCTCTGACGCACCGGGACGGATTTGACCTGCTGTCACAAAAAACTCAGCGGCCTCTTTGAAATTTTCGGCATCTAACGCAGCGTAACCTTGACTCATGGCCTTACGAAAGCGCGCCAAAGCGTCGGCTTCTTGATATTGCGCCAATAACGTTGCAACGCGCTTGTGCTCTGGATCCTCAGCTTTAGCAGTTAACGCCGCTTTAACTGCAGCCCCCATGTCTCCCTTTACCGCAGACTCGGCAGCGGTCTCTAATGCGGCAGCAACTTCAGGAATTTTGGCGGTGCGTTCGAGCAGACCCGGCAACTCGGGGTCACCGGGCTCCAACAAGGTGAGTAATTCATACTGTTTTTTTGCCGCAGAAGCGTCTCCTGCCTCAATGGCGCTTAGTGCTTTGAGACGTGCCTCCTGCGCGCGTCTGGAAATACTGTCCTCGAGGGTGGCAAGGCCCGCGGCGGCTTCTTGATATGCGGCGGCGGCTTCGACAAATTGCCGGTCTCGGTAGGCTTTGTCACCCTCAGCGGCAACTGCCAGTGCGGCAGCGTATGCTTCGGGGGCCCAGCGCTCTACCGAAAACTCTTGGAGCGCCTCCTGAGCTTCCAGCACGACCTGAAGGGCGTCCTGGGCTAGTTTTCGCAATTTTTGCTGCTGGGCTTCCGCAAATGGGCTGCGTTCTTCCCCCGGATTATCGCCGCTAACGGTGCCGCCTGCCTGAGTGGGGGTGCCGCTAAGCGTGGCACTTTCAGTAAGAACGGGAGTTGCGGGGTTATCGGTTGAAATGACGCTGGGTAAGAGGACGAAGACCACGATGGCCGCCATAAACAGGGCGATAGCGGCAGGTATTAGCCACTTGGGTCGCCCATGACCGGCCTCGGCCAATCCTTCCGGCGAAGCTACTTGGGGGCTGAAGGCGGCGGCCTTCAGGGGCTGTTCCTGAAAATCACTCATAGTATCGGTAATTGCGACGTCAATCGGTTTCAGGGTTGTCAGGTGCCAGACCGGTAGCCTGATCATCGGGCATGTCCAGCGCCCCGATTTCAGTCGCATAGATGTCGGCCATGAGCTCCCTCCATTGGCCATATTGGTCTTCAACATTGCCAGAGAGACGCACCGTTCGGTCTTCTAGCTCAATCACTCTGGGTGTGATCTCTGCCGACAAAGACTGTCCCAACTCTTCAATAGCCAGCGAATGAATACTCGATTCGGCGCGCTTTTCTAAACCGCTTTTGAGTAAGTAGGCGCCTCCCGCAATGCCAACTACCCCGGCTGTATTCGCGTAGTCACTGCTAGACCCCTGAGCGGCAATGCCAGCGATAACTGCCGCTGCACCTGCGATGAGACGTTGGTTAGCTTCACTCTGAAGCTCCCGTTGGGCCACCACCTCGTCGTAACTTAATTTGCGCCACTCTTGATAGGGCGTATACATATCTTCGGCAAAGCCGGTGTAATAGCCCTGCAGGGTGTCGACAAATATATAGTTACGCTGTCGTAAATTCCGCACGCGTTCCAGCATGGGATCATTTTCTGCGGGTAGTCTTTGGATGTTATAAATGCCGTTTTTGTCCTGAGCTAGGTAGTCCTGAAACGCGTCTTGAGCAAATGTTCTGGCAAAGCGCAGTTCCGCCACTTGCCGAATAGCGATACGTTCCTGTGCTGATGTGCGATTGAAAACGACCAACATATCGTTGGCTATTTGCCGATACACCAGCAAAAAGGGGTCGCGATCAGCGGTTGCCCGATTTTCGTAGGCATAGCGACTGGTGACTCCCTCGTAAGTTTTTTCGATCCATGGTGTCCCGCGAGCATCCGTTACTTTGACAGCCAACTCCAAGTGCTCGCCGTCACTGTGCAGTATTTTTCCAGTCACCAATAAATCCGTAAATTGACTGGTATCGGGGACCACGCGTACTGCACCCCAAGCGCCTACTTCCTCGAGGGTAGTAGTCAGTTCTCTCGCGATAAAAGTGGCTTCAGCACGGCGGATTTCCGGATAAACCCGTTCGTCGTCTTGAAGTTCGCCGATGCCAGGATCAAGAATTGCGACCCCAACATCCAACACCTGAGCATCTGGGATGGGCTGGGGGGGCTGTGCTAAGGGCGGCACCGAGGTGCTTTTTACGGTTTGATTGACGCAGCCCGTTAGCATGACCGCCAACAGCAACAATATGGCCCGTGCAATCATGCCTCAGGTACCTCTAGGCCTTTGTATTTACGGTATTCATTCCAGAGTCTCTCTCTAACTTCGGAGTCGGGCTCTCGCATTGCTGCTTCGCGAAGTTGTCGTGCCACGACATCATCGTCGGCACCGTCGGGAATGTCGACTGGGGGTTTATAAATAGCAGGATTTTCGGGGGGCGCGCCACCGCCGCTGGCACCTCCCAGTCCGCCGCCAATCCCGCCGCCGTCGCCCATGGCAACATCATCTTGATAGGGCGACCGACCGGAGGTTCCCGGACCTGCAGGTTCGGGCTGTTGTGTGGTTGTTGGTTGCCTACTGCGCTCCATTTCTCGTTGGCGCTGCTGCTCTTCTAGAATTAATGCGTCGAAATCGCTGGTGCTCTGCTCGAGCTGCCGATCCAGTATAGCGACCTGTTCCATGGTAGTAAGCGTTCCATCCGCACCTGCCATGCCCTCCATGCCGCCTTCGGCTCGGGTGCCTTGAGCGGCGGGACGCTGGCCATAAGTAGACCCCTGCGAATTCCCTGAGGGACTACTTTGCCCCTCGCCATCCCCCGAGGCTTCCTCAGCGCCTTGAGTCTCAGACTGCCCTTCTGCTTGCCCTGAGGCTTCACCATAACTTTCATCGAATGTTGGCAGTACGTCGCGCATATCAGGTAGGGCCTCTTGGCCTGGAATATCACCGAACCCTGGCTCAGTGGCGTTCTCTTGTGCTGCCTCCCCCGCAACGTCCCCGTTGGGCATGGCGGCGTCCCCTGATCCTGAATTGTCACCGGCAGGTTGGGGGAAGTTGTCGCTGCCCGGCTGGGTGCTACCGGCGTTCCCTGAAGGAGAGGAGGCGCCTTGAGCTGGGCTCGAAGAGCTTGAGCCGGGACTTGAACTGCTACTTGAGCTGGAACTTGAACTGCTGCTTGGGCTGGAACTTGAACTGCTACTTGAGCTGGAGCTAGAACTTGAGCTGCTGCTTGAGCTGGAGCTGCTGGTTGAGCTTGAGCTTGAGCTAGAACTAGAACTAGAACTAGAACTAGAGCTTGGCGGTGTTGAGGCGCTGGGTGGCGAGGGCGTAGAAGGTTTGGTTGGCGTGCTGGCGCTAGGGCAGCCACTGAGCAGTGCAACCGCGCTAACAACGCTGACTATCCCGATACA
>JAQWYY010000240.1 GCA_029253705.1 Luminiphilus sp.
AAGCCTTTTATAATTTTTTGAATGTTGAGTAGGTTTTTATACCACGGGTTCACGCTGGTGTAACCCAAAGCCCCGACAAGCGTACAATGTACGGCCCTAGGCATCCGTGGAGCGCCACACACCGTATGCCTGATGTAGAGAAATTGACCAGGAAAAGTAATGACTTACCGCGGCACGACCGACTACGATCATGGCACGCCCCCGTTAACCGGGGTATTGATCACCAATTTGGGGACCCCACAAGCCCCAACGGCTAAAGCGCTGCGCCCTTACCTCAAGCAATTTTTGAGCGATCCTCGTGTTGTGGAAGTACCCCGTTTGATTTGGTGGCTGATTCTTAACGGCATCATTTTAAACACGCGTCCAAAGCGATCCGCCGAGGCTTACAGTGAGGTTTGGACCGATCGGGGGTCTCCATTGCTGTACCACCTAATGGATCAAGTCAGCGGAATCGAAGAGCGACTGAAACGCCGTGTAGGTGATCACGTGATGGTGCGGGGCGCGATGCGCTACGGAAATCCGTCGATTCCTAGTGTTCTGCAAGATCTATTCAGCGCGGGCATTCAGCGGCTCGTCGTACTGCCACTTTATCCCCAGTATGCGGGGCCTACGACGGGCTCTACCTTTGATGAAATTGCTGCTGATTTTGTAACCCGTCGATGGTTACCCAATTTCCGGTTTATTGCCAACTACTGCGATGATCCGGGTTATATCGCTGCGGTGGCCGCGTCGATTCGTCAACATTGGGAGCAACATGGACGTGCCGATAAACTCATATTTAGCTACCACGGCAGCCCGCAGCGTTACCTGCAAAATGGCGACCCGTACCATTGTCAGTGCCATAAAACGACGCGACTCGTTGCCGAGGCTTTAAGCCTCCATCCCAACGACTACTTATCGACTTTTCAGTCGCGGTTTGGTCGTGAGGAGTGGTTAAAACCCTACACCGATGAGACTCTCAAGTCCCTGCCGGACACAGGTGTGAAATCGTTGCAAATTGTTTGCCCGGGCTTTTCGGCCGATTGCCTTGAGACCATCGAGGAAATTGGCATGGAGAATCGTGATTATTTCCTGGAGGCTGGAGGAGAACGCTACGAGTACATACCCTGCTTAAATGCCAGCACGGATCACCTAGATGCCCTGACCGATCGTATCCAAAGAGAACTCAATGGCTGGGAAGAGCCCGCTTACCACGCCCACAAAACGCGCACAGAAGCCACCGAGTTTGGGGCTGACCGCTAAAGCCACCTCACAGCTAAAGGATATGGGCGGGTTCCACGACGCCAATTCCCCAAGCAATAGCAATGCCCAGCACAAAAAGTAGCGTTAATTTGCCGCGGTCATGGCTGTGAAATTGAATTTCCGGCAACAAATCACCCAGGGCGATACAAATAAAAGCGCCAGCGGAAAAAGCCAAGGCTGCGGCCAATATTCGGCCGTCAGCGGGCGAGAGCTCTACGGAGTACCAAAATATCACCGCTGCAACGGGGCATAGCAGCGAGAATATGAGGTTGATCCAATGCCTACGCCGGGGCGACTGGCCCGATGCCGCAAGGACCGTTTCAATAGATAAAGCATCCAAGGGTTTGTGCAGGAATATCGCCAGAAAAACCCCCAGACCCAAAATACCAGCGTCCGTCCCGGTGCCTGCGCGCATCACGGCACCTAGGGCAATTCCGTCCACTAAGGTATGAATGGCAAAACCCAACAGCAACCCCATCCAAGTAAAAGGCCCCCCGGGAGGCTGGGTATGGCTGTGATCGTGGGCGTGTCCATGACTATGAGTATTTGCCCCGCCCTCACCGCAGTTCGCGTGGGATTCGTCAAAATCATGCTGATGAAAGTGAAACAGTCGCAACAGCACGAGCATAAAAACGAGGCCCGCCATCACCCAAGCCATAGCAAAATCAATGCCCGCGGTTTTAGCGAGTGCCGCGTGGGGAATGAGATGGAAAAAAGCCGCCCCTAACATCAAGCCCGCCACCAAACTCATAACCAGCTGTGTTCGAGTGTGTGTCATTTGGAAGCGTCGGGGTAACCAGCCACCTAAGATACTGACCGCGAAAATAGCGGGCAGATAAATTAGCAGCAACACCATTGCCGCACTCACAAACTCACCATGTTGTCGCGATGAATTATTTCAGAGTCGCCACCATAGCCAAGAATAACGGGGATCTCCTTGGACGGCCTACCCTTTAATTGAAGCGCTTCCTCAGCACTGTAGTTAACCAGACCTCGAGCAATCTGGCGTCCCTCCACATCAACACAGGCCACCAGGTCACCCCTGACAAAATCGCCTTCGACGGCTACAACCCCGACGGGAAGAAGTGACTTATCCCCCGCAGCCACAACGGCAGCGGCACCGGCATCGAGTACTAAGCGACCCTGAATATGAAGCAAGCTAGCGAGCCACTGCTTTCGGGCACTTTGTGGCCGGTGCCGAGTACTCAGCAGGGTTCCTAATTGCTCTCCAGCGGCTACCTTGGGAATCACCTCGGGCACACGACCGTTGGCGATCACGGTAACCGCACCTGATCGCGCTGCTAGCCGAGCAGCATTGAGTTTGGTCACCATACCACCGCGTCCAAACTGACCACCCTCACCTACCATTTTATCGAGTTGGGGGTCGTCAACTTCCGCGGCTGAAATTACCGCGGCGTCTGGATTTTCTCGAGGATTTGCATCACATAATCCGTCTTGATCGGTTAGTACCAGCAGGACATCCGCGTCTATCAAATTCGCCACCAAGGCCGCCAGCGTATCGTTGTCACCAAAACGAATTTCGTCGGTGACCACCGAATCATTTTCGTTCACAACCGGTATAACACCCAAATCAATCAGGCGCCCCAGGGTTCCGCGGGCGTTAAGGTAACGGTCTCTGGCGAGAATATCGGCGTGGCTCAACAAAACGAGAGCTGTGGTAATGCCCTGAGGAGCCAGCGCCTCTTCGTAACTTCGAATCAGTGCCGATTGCCCTACAGCTGCGGCTGCCTGCAACGAGTGGAGATCCTCCGGCCGATCTTCAAAGCCCAGTCGGACCGCACCTGCTGCTACAGCACCGCTGGAAACCAGCACCACTTCGCAACCTCGCTCTCGCAAAGTCACGAGCTGCTGAACCAAGCCGTGAATGACGCCTTTATCGAGACGTCGCCCCTCAGCAGTGAGTAAGGCACTCCCCACTTTGACGACCCAGCGGCGCGCGGTCAGCAAGACCTGGCGATCATCAGTGATCAAAGGCGGTACTCCACAGCCACCCCGTCGTCACCCTCGTCGTCGTCTTCAACTTGTTCACTGCTTTGACCGCGACTTTCATTCCTTTTTGCACTGCGCAGCGCTTCGATGCGCTCTCGTGCTTCTTGCTGCATTGCCGTTTGAGCCTCGTCCTCGGCCTGCATTGCCGCTTCATCCTCGGCAAGCGTCTCGTTGAGGTCTTCAATGTAAGTCATCAGATCACCACTGAGCCTTCTCGTACCCTCACGACTCAACGCTGAAATTTCATAGACAGGGCCGGTCCAGTTCAAAGCAGACAGCACAGCAGCCTTTCGCTCGGCGAGTAGCGTCTCTTCGATCAAATCTACTTTGTTGAGAATTAACCAGCGAGGGCGTGACGCCAAGGTAGGGCTGAATCGCTCGAGCTCGCGAACAATACTCAGTGCCGCCTCTGACGGGTCGCTCTCATCAAGGGGGGCGATGTCGACCAAGTGCAATAAAATTCGGTTTCTTGTCAGGTGCTTTAGAAAACGTATACCCAGTCCAGCGCCCTCGGACGCGCCCTCTATAAGGCCTGGTATATCTGCCACAACAAAGGAGCGGTAGCTATCCACCTTAACAACGCCCAAACTGGGTATCAGCGTAGTGAAGGGATAATCGGCAACTTTAGGAGTGGCCGCCGATACCGCACGAATCAACGTAGATTTTCCTGCATTGGGCAAGCCCAACAACCCCACGTCAGCCAAAACCTTGAGCTCGAGCTTCAATCGGCGATTTTCCCCTGCCGACCCCGGAGACGACTGCCGAGGCGAGCGATTGACACTAGATTTAAACCGCGTATTGCCTAAGCCGTGAAATCCACCCTGAGCAACTAGCAGCTTTTGCCCAGCCTCTCGAATATCGCCCAGCACCTCACCCGTATCTTCATCGAGTATGGTGGTACCAATGGGAACGGGAAGCGTCAGGTCTTCCCCCGCCTTACCCGTGCAGTTGCGACCTTTACCCGAACTGCCGCCCTCTGCCCTAAATTTTCGCGTGTAGCGGTAGTCGATCATAGTATTGAGGGAAGCATCCCCCAGTAAGATCACGCTACCCCCATCGCCCCCATCGCCACCGTCGGGGCCACCAAAAGGAATATATTTTTCCCGTCGGAAGCTGACACAACCACCGCCGCCATTTCCCGCAAAAACCTCGATGGTTGCTTCGTCGACAAATTTCATGACTCATCCCTCCGGGATGTGTACTGCTGCGCCTGTTTAGCCGCACCCAAAACAAAAAAGCCCCGTCAGCTGACGAGGCTTTGTGTCACCATGTGGTCGCTGTACCTACGCGCTGACGACCCGAACCTGCTTACGGTTCCGAGGACCCCCAACATAGAACTCGACCTTACCAGCTGACGTTGCAAACAAGGTGTGGTCCTTGCCTACCCGAACGTTATCGCCGGCATGGAACCTTGTACCGCGCTGACGAACGATAATACCGCCTGCGCTGATCTCTTGGCCACCGAATACCTTAACGCCTAACCGTTTGCTCTCTGAATCGCGACCGTTCCGAGTACTACCGCCTGCTTTTTTGTGTGCCATGGAAGCCTCCTATTAGCCCGTTATGCCAGTGATCTTGACCTCAGTGAACCACTGTCTGTGGCCGGTCTCATTTCGATAGTGCTTACGTCGATTGAACTTCACAATGCGAATCTTCGCATGGCGCCCGTGAGACACC
>JAQWYY010000207.1 GCA_029253705.1 Luminiphilus sp.
GCCCTATTTGCAGAAACCCGATATGCCTATGCTGCAATCGCGGTAAGCGCTATCAGCCTGATAATGTTTGGATGGGTATTTGTCAGCGGAAGTATGAACGTAGGTGCTGCAACGACCGATTACCATCAGTCACCGCAGACTTGGATTACTGCCGTGCTCACTATTGTCATGCTGGGGGGCTTTATTTCCTCAGCGGTATCTTGAATTTTGGCTTTTCAAAGAAAGCTGCTCCTATCACTGGAAACTCAGGCGTCTTACAACGCGACTCTCATTGAGCAGGCTGCTGCCTGCATGCTTGTCGTTGATAACAATTATTTTCTTCGAGAGGCGAATGCTGATGCACAAGAGTTGCTGGCAACTAACCCATCACCTGATGGGCATCATCCACTATCAGAGCTACTTGCGCCGGGGCCGGGCACCGAGCGATTACTTGCCAACCTACAGGCCGCTTTATTAGGGCAAACTGTCTCGAATGTAGAAATCCAAATGGATAACAACACCGGTGATCACCTGGACTTTGTGTGGAACATGGCGCCGCACCGTGACGCTAACGGCAATGCCATTGGCATTATTTGCGTCGGCCAAAACATCACTGAGCTAAAGCAGGCGCAGCAACGCGTAATACACAACTCAAGATTAACAACCCTCGGCGAAATGGCGACTTCCATTGCCCATGAAATTAATCAGCCTCTTGCCGTTATTCGTCTCACAACACAAAATCTTCTCACAAAAGTTGCAGTTGGCTTTGCCAAAAATCTGCCCCTTGATACGGGATTTTTTCAATCAAAATTAGAGCGTATTGACCAACAAGTCGCACGTGCTGCCGTGATCACAGACCACATGAGACTGTTTGGCCATAAAGAACAGGGCCCCAAAATTCAAGTAAATGCTCAATCAGTTATCCAGAATGCTCTGTCACTTACCGCCGAGCAGTATCGCTTACAAAACATTGAACTCACCTATGAAAAGCCCGAAGAGGAAATAACGATTACAGCAAGAACACTCGAGCTGGAACAGGCACTGCTTAATGTACTCAGCAATGCTGAATATGCTGTCAATAAATCCAGCTCATTAGGGCATAAGCACATCTGCATTTCACTTTCAAAAGGTACCACCGCGACCAAAATTGAAATTTCCGACTCGGGCGCCGGTATTAGCGAGCTAACTCTTCCGTATATTTTTGATCCCTTTTACACCACCAAGGAACCCGGCGAAGGAACAGGTCTGGGGTTGTCAGAGACTTATAAGCTTCTCAGCGATATGGGCGCTTCAATTTCAGCCGCAAACTCACCTTCAGGAGGAGCCACTTTCACTATTGAATTTGCCAATACCCAGGCGTGAGAGATGACAAAAGCCGACCCTCGTATTTTCAGCCATAGTGGTTCAAGTTTTTGATTTCCGGGGGCACACCAACTACTGAAGAGCCTCAGCTTTTGGAGCTAACGGCTAACAGCAAATGAGAGGGCTCCACGTCAGGGTCTGAACTGACATCCGAACTTACTATCAGAATCTCTTACGGTATGAGAACAAGCACTCAGCTCTAGCCGTCGATGCTTGAGGTCGCTAGGGGGCACAAAACTCCCCTCAAACCTGAATAAGCAACCAATAGCTGACCCGGTCGGTGAACATTCAGCCCATCTCAACCAATTCAAGTACGGTACCGTCAGGATCTTTGAAGCATATGAAGCGAACTTGTGAACCCTTGGGCCCTGCTACCTCAGCCGGTCCCTCTGATAAAAACTCGACGCCTGCCCCGATTAAAGTAGCAATGTCATCGTCAATCGAACCTGTTGTAAAAGCGACCCTCGCAATACCGGGATGCGCCATGCTGTTATAAGGCAGGCCAGATTCGTAAGGTTCTTGCCACTCCAACAAGTCGATGACGATGCGGCTAGGATGTTTCATGAGCGCGCCTTTTAATCGATAACGCTTCATACCGACGGCAGCAGCAGCGTCACCGCTCCCTTCTGAAGGCACCGGCATGATCACTGCAAAACCCAACATCTCGTAAAACTGTCTAGAACGCTCAAAATCCCGGCAATTAATATTGATGTGTAGCAATCCAGAAATATTCATGAGCTGCTCCTAGGCGGCTTGGGCTGAACGGTTAAACGTTTAATGCGTAGTGACCAAGACTCGGGCATCAACCAAAGAGCATAAAAGAGGCTCTTTGCGAGTCG
>JAQWYY010000269.1 GCA_029253705.1 Luminiphilus sp.
AGATCAACGCGGGCAGCCTTGGTCAATATAGTGAACAGCAAATTTTTAAAGGTTTCGCGCTCATCAGCAGCACCTGAACTGGCGCAGACCAGCGACTTGAGATTTTGTAAATCAACGAGAGCCATAGTGGGTGGTTCCTTTTGTTGGTAGAACTTTGGTATGAGGTTCAAGCATTGTAAACGCTGAGCGCAAGACACGCACCATCGGAGCCGCGCGAGCTATCGGTAACTTAGCATATAGATTTGAAGCTTGGTGCAACCGATTTTGTCCTGCTCGTAGTTATAGCCTTTGATCGATTGCGGGCGGTTTTTTGTGGCTGGGTGCCACCATGTTCGGTGCGCTAGTGTATTGGCAGAGTTGGTACCGAGTGCAGGGTCTCTAACGTTTCTAGGCCTTAAATCATACTTCGATCGCTAAGCACTTCAGAACTGATGGGTTGACTAGGGGGTTGGAAGCACTGCGTCAAGCGGATTAAAACTTTAGGGGTCAGCGCCGGTTGGCTTGGTCTGCATGGGGTCGGCCGGTCTCTTTGTGGGGAAAGGCTTCAGAGCATCTGACCCCTTAAATCAGTCGGTAATGGGAGTGGACAGGCGTGCTTTCTGGAGTCTTTGAGTTACACAATGTTAGCTGTGCAACGGCCCAGAATGGAGTTGCCCCAGCATACTGGCCTAGGCTGATGAGTGCCGTACTTTAGTCATGGTGAAGATAGTCAGAATAAGGCGAGCACACGGCCTGAGTTGGGGTCACTACTTGACCATCACTTCCTGAACCCAGCCTTCAACATCTGCCCCTTGTACGTAAAGAAAACCGTCATTCGCTTCCCCCATGTAAACCACTTCATCTACCTTGTTAATCGTGCCAATTACGTTGGCAGTCTTATTGGCCGATCTGTACACCTTAAGTTTGTTGATCTTCGGTGAGAGCGTGTCTCCCAGGCTGAAATTAGTTGCTTGCAACGACGCCTGCGCGTTTTTCTGCCCAACGGTAGAAATGGGTGCTAATAGTGACGGGTTATCTTTAATTGCTCTTACGATGGTGTTGTAGTTGTCAAGCAAAGCCCCAGCAACCAATTTACCTTCATCTGTGCTGGTATAAGCACCTCCTCCTGCAGCACCCAAAATCCCGCCAAAAGCCCAATCTGTTTTTTTGTAGGTTCCTGATCCTGATGCAACTTGAAGGCTAGATCTAACATCTGAGAGCACTAATGTCGTTTGTGCCTCTTTAAATTTTATGCCGCCGGCTACCGCGCCTATCACAGAGCCGAGACCCCCAAATAAAGATCCAACGGCTGCACCAACGCCGGCACCACCTGCATTACTATCTTTGAAAACAATATTCGGCGTTATCACGAAATCTGCTGTGACCATTTGCCTTGCGCCCATGTTTGAGCCCGTTTGCAACATTCCTGAGTTGGCTAGATCTCGTTCCTGCTGAATATTTTGCATTGCCGCTCCGCGTTCTAGCACCTGAAAGCAGTTGGAGGTCTGGGCAAATTGTCTTAGCAGGCCTGTTGGCGTAGGTAGGGAATACTGGGTGAGTACCATCAGGACGTGTGTTTGGGGCTCTACGATTGCCAGAGTGCCTTTGGGTTCATCGCAATTTTCGATCGCTGGTGTGTCTTCAGTCCCGTCGATACTGGCAATATCCGCCTGTGCATATACACTGCACAGGAAAAAAACCATATAAAGCACAATTGCTAGCGGTAAATTCATGGCCACACTCCCATTTGTCACATAGTTACTGCGGGGCAGTTTTGAAACGCCGGTTTATCGACAGTAACTATTTAAACACTGAACATTTCAGGCTTGGCTAGAAATATAACCCAGCTCCTTCGTGTTTATTGCATGAATAAGTGTGCTCTAGTCCGCAGATCAGGAGGCTTAGCGTCAGCTCGGTTAAGGCTTTGAGCGACGGCTTTGCTAATCACTGAACGGTGAAATCACGCTTTTCTCTAGGGACCAACACAGGAACGTGCTGAGCTATTCCTAGGTTAATGACGCTGCTTGCTGCAATTAAGGACTCGCTGATGCATGCCGGTATTGCCACTACCGCAATCTGCATGTGCATCGCCCTCGGTATAATCTCAGCCGCTAACGTCATTGAATGTCTGGCATACTATAAAAAAACAACCAACAGCTCTGTCTTATGGCGCACCACAGTATTCTCGACTTAGTCCCCATTACTCTTGGCAGCGACGCAGCGTGCGCCCTCGAGCGCAGCAAACAGCTAGCTGTCCAGGCAGAGGGATGGGGCTATCACCGGTACTGGGTTGCCGAGCACCACAACATGCCAGGCATTGCCAGTTCTGCTACCGCGGTGGTTATAGGGCATCTTGCGTCGGCTACTCATACCATCCGTGTTGGTTCTGGCGGTATTATGTTGCCCAACCATGCGCCACTGATGGTGGCAGAGCAATTTGGCACTCTGGCTACGTTATATCCCAACCGAATTGATCTAGGAATTGGCCGCGCTCCGGGCACCGATGGCCTTACTATGCAGGCCCTTCGACGAAACCTCGCCGCTAGTGTCGAAGACTTCCCCCGCGACGTGGTGGAGCTTCAGCACTATTTAAACCCCGTCCTGCCAGGGCAACGCGTCAGCGCCACCCCTGGGGCTGGTACCAAAGTTCCAATCTGGATTTTAGGTTCGAGTTTATTTGGCGCACAACTCGCCGCGAGCCTAGGTATGCCGTTTGCCTTTGCCTCACATTTCGCGCCCACTTACCTAAACGCTGCAATAGAAACATACCGCGAACAATTTAAGCCCTCAGAAACTCTGAAGGCGCCCTATGTCATGCTGGGTTTTAATCTGTGCGCCTCAGATACGGATGCTCAGGCGCATTTTTTACGGTCGTCCTCGTTACAATCTTTTGTGAATCTTAGGCGAGGGGCGCCCGGTCCTTTACCAGAACCCATCGAAGGATTTGAAGCCAGCCTTTCACCTGCGGAGCGGCAGATGGTTGACGCTATTGGTCAGTGCTCAGCAGTCGGCAATTTGGCAACCGTTCAGTCGCAAATTGGTGCCTTTCTTGAGCAAACGGGAGCAGATGAGCTAATGCTGGTATCTTCGATTTTTGACCCAGAGCAGCGCTTAAAGAGCTACGAGCTTGGGTCGATTGCGATGCAGAATCTCGCCGAGGCCAACGCACCACGTCGGGCTGCTTGCTGATTCAGTCCCAGCGTACGTGTCTACGAACTTCTCTCCCGTTGAATTTTATCACTAACAAAACCATTCGCTGGGTTTCCTAAGCTGGACGTGGCATTCAAAAGGTTAGGTCTCATATTTTGAACTAAAACCTGATTTACAGCCCTGAATTTACTTCAGGCGAAGAACGATTCTGGAGGCTTTAGTATCTGCCGACGGATGGAGGGAAAAATGCAGGTAGCGCCGCCAGAGTTTTTGAGCGGCCTCCTGCCTTGACTGAATGCACTTGTGGGGCGCGAAGGGCTGAAGACCACTATTGCCGTTTAGCTGTAAACTAGCGATCCCAATGGTGGCTGATGATTGCAATTGCAGCCGGCATGCAACACGCTTGTTGCGAAATAATTTTAACCACGTGAAAAAGGATGCGCAGTATGCCGCGAGTAAATCTAGTAGGTAGCTCTTCAATCGTCACAGGTGGAGCGTCAGGGATAGGCGAAGCCTGTGCGCGTCAGCTGGCCGAATTAGGCTCAAAAGTAGTCGTTGCTGACTTGAACGAGGAGCGCGGCAAGCAGGTGGCTGAGGAGATAGGCGGTCAATTTGTTAAGTGTGATGTCTCGAGTATTGAAGACGCCGATGCCGCCGTCGCTGCGGCTGCGGCTTTGGGTCCGCTTAGGGCTTGTGTGAACTCTGCGGGTTTAGGCGCCGCGGGTCGTACCGTCAGCCGTGACGGTGATCCCTTCCCGTTAGACAAGTTCAGCTTCGTGATCAAAGTAAACCTGATCGGTACGTTTAATATGCTCAGTCGTGCTGCCGCTCAAATGGCAAAGAACGAGCCGCTCGATGACGATGGCGGTCGCGGTGCGGTTGTGAATCTTGCGTCTGCTGCGGCCTTCGACGGACAAATTGGTCAGTGTGCTT
>JAQWYY010000023.1 GCA_029253705.1 Luminiphilus sp.
TCTGACCTGTGCCAAAACCAACCGCAAAGCGTGCTCGAGTGGATGCGTAACGGGCGCTGGTCTAAGGCCATGGATTATGGCGAAGGCTCATCGGCCAATGCGGGTTGGCCTGATGCGCTAACTTGGTTCAAAGACAGCCGAGACTTTCCCGGTATTGCAGCCGCACTTCAGGCGAAAGGCTTCAATGATCAAGAGACGGGAAAAATTATGGGTGGTAATTGGGTAGATCTATTAACCCGCGTCGCCAAACCTCAGGGCACCAAGTCGCTTTCTGTAGAGGACGCTGCATGATCGACGCGGTCTTACAAGCCGCTCGTGTTGCACCCGCGCTGCGTCCACAGAGCTTAGTGATGGAACTCGAAAGGCTAGGCACCCTCGTCCCAAGTCGTCTCAGTTTTGCCCGAAGCCTTATACGTCAAATGGCGCGACAGCGCTGGCAAATTACGCAAGAGTATTTTGCCTTGGACGACGGTGGCTACGGCGAAGTCATCTACCGGGTGCAAACGCCCCATGGTCGATACCACGTGGTTATTTTCTCGCAACATATCACCGACGAAGAGCGCACCGACCGCGTCATTGCCAACGCCTGGGACATTACTTTTGGCCTAGTTGAGGGCGATGTAGAAGACTCGCTTTTCACAACACTCGCTGAAAACGTTCCACTTCAAGAGGCAGGTCGACAACACCCACGGTTGCTGGTTATTTCTCGGGCCAATAAGAGTCTGCGCAATTTTGAAGTGTTTGTGCAGGCGCTCGCAGCGGGAGAGCAGCCCCCAGTAGAAGCCATTCGCGAAGTGGGCTACCTTTATCGCACTACAGCGGTGTACGGCAACGGTAAATTCGGTATTGCCGATTACGGTCGTCTACAAGGCAACCCAGACTTTCGATACCCTTTTTCAGCCCAGATGACCGCGGTCTATGTTTTGCGACAATTTTCCATAGACCAAGCAGAGCACTTGGCACGAGTAGCGGCTCCTGAGACGGCGGTTCCCCTCGCTATTGAATTACAGCGCTATCTAGGCATTGGAAATTCTACCGGTTTAGGCATGGCACCCTTCCTTATTCGCCATCCGCAATTGATCAATCAATGGATTCATGCCCGTGAACAGGCATTGGCGACAGCCAAAGCCCAGATACCCTCAGAGCTAAGTCGAGAACGCCTCCTGGCGCTGTGCCTCCGAGCCCAACGCTACCTAGACGAAACCTCGGTCGAAAATACTGCTCAGGCAGAACGCAATGCCACGGTTGTGGAAGAGCTGACGGATATCATTCCGTGGCTTGAGCAGATCACACTCCATGAGACGTTGTGGCAGCAACTCACTGACTGGTCAGAGGCCGCTCAGACTACCGACACCCAAGAGCTTTTGAATACGCTACTGATCGAACTCTACCCAGAGTCAGTCGACATGCTCGAGGATGCCATGGCCGTTGAAGAAAAGCTTGAGCTGATACCCGATATGCCTCTTGTCCAGCTGAAGCAAGTTATTGAGACCCAGTTCGACTGGGCGCTGTCCGAAGATTTCGAGACTCCGGAAGCGAAGCATTGGTTTTGGTATCAGTCAGTAGAAAAAGAGGAGCCAAGACTGGGCGTTCGTGGCGTTGATCCTGGGGAGAACAAAGAACTACCACTAGCCATTGCACCTCGCGTGCAACGCAGCTACGCGGCGCTTACTGAGTTTCTACAGAGCAATCCCAAGGCGCTCACGATTGACTTTCTTCTGGCACAACCAAAGCACATGGAAAGTATTCGTCGCATTCAAACTATGGCCACCACCGCCTACGGCGAGATTCAGGGCAATTTGTGGCACCGTGATATGAAGCCCATGCACTTACTGCGGGCCAAACTATCTTTTTTGGGCGCCAATCGCTTCGACCCCCGCGGGGATCGTTGGGTTCGCGTCACGTTTTTCCAGGGTGCTCCACCCATTGAAGAACTTAATGGAGAGCCTATCGACCTTTTTGCTTTCGATGACTGGAGCTACGCCCTAGCACCCGGGGACTCAAAAATGGGCGAGGATTTTGACACTGTGGAAAATCATGAAAGTCTCGTTTAACGAACTCCAAGGTCTGTCCCGGAAAGCCTTTATTGGTATTGGCTTTGCCGAGGGCCATGCTGATGACGCAGCCGATATGGTGACCTGGATGGAAAGTTACGATCTGCATGGTCTTGAGGCATTGAACTTGGGACTGGAGCATTTGATCGGAGAAGACCCCGATACTTATCCTGAAATTCTTTATCAAGATAGTGATTTAGCCGTTGTCGATGGCCACAATCTTAGCGTGTTACGGGCATGCAATTTGGCACTGGAACTGGCCTTCGCCAAAGCACGATCTCGAGGCCTCTCGGTGATAAAAATAAGGCGTTGTCGACAGCGGCAATTAATCATGGGCTACCTCGCAAGGCTGTCGGCGCGAGGCATGAATGTGACCGCCTTTTGGCGCAATGCGCAGTCCCCACTTACCGAACAAGTAGTGGGATTTAGGGCCAATTCAACCGTACCATCAATCCGAGTTTATGCGGTTGAGGAAGTTCCCGAGGAAAACGAACCTAACGACGGCATTACGCTGTTTATGGCGAACCACGTTGACCTGCTTCCCACCATGCGCTCCGACTTCAAGTATGACCTGCTCGCCAAACACGATGAGTCTGAGTTACTTGCAGTGAGAGAGCGCGCCATGACTTCAGGTATCGAGGTATCAGGGGAGCTGTGGCTACGACTCAAAGAGCTCGCGCAATATGCTTTAGTTGAGTCCTTCGACGCCTCGCGTATGGGCGCGGGGCCTGCCGAGTGAGGCACCCCTGTGTGATAATGAACTTCAGTTTGGTGCCCATTCGCGACACCGTTAACTCAAAGTGTCGATTCACCTTCATTAAGCCGAATCGACTTCAACTGAAGGGACCCTACTTTGCCGACTGATCATTCATCTAGCGCCACAGCGCCTAGGCGCGTAACGGTGTTTTCAGCCTTGTTCGTATGCGTATTCCTGGCGTTATTTTTTATTGATTCAGCCCTATTTTCACGCTGGATAGACCAATCTTTCAGTTGGAGCGCCCAGTACTTTGGGCTGTTTTGGCAATTACTAATGATCGCCAATTTTGCAGTTGCGATTTTTCTAGCAACCCGCCCCTACGCCAAGTTCAAATTAGGTGCTTGCGAGACACCCGAGTTTCCAGGGTTCCAGTGGATCGCCATGGTGCTATGCACCCTACTTGCGGGAGGCGGTGTGTTTTGGGCGGCAGCAGAACCTGTCGCACACTTTGTCACTGTCCCTCCAGTCTTCAGTAATATCGCTCCGGAAACCGCTGAAGCGGTTCCACTGGCATTATCCCAATCGTTTTTACACTGGGGATTTTTTGCCTGGTCAATTCTGGGCAGCCTGACCGCCTTGGTGCTAATGCGATTACATTACGACATGGGATTACCCCTGGCGCCCCGAACATTGTTGTATCCGCTTCTTGGTGAAAAAGGCGTCCGAGGGCCTATCGGTGATGCCGCTGATGTTGTGTCGATACTCGCAGTATTTGCCGGCACCGTTGGACCGATTGGCTTTTTGGGCCTGCAAATCAGTTACGGGCTCAGCTCACTTTATGACACCCCCGATAGCACCACCATTCAGCTACTCACCATTGCCGCACTGATGGTCATTTATCTCACATCAGCGGTCAGTGGCATGCATCGTGGTATTCAGATCCTCAGCCGACTTAATATTGTTCTTGGCGTCGCATTGCTGCTGTTTTTGCTTTTAGCAGGACCTACTGCTTTTATATTTCAGGCATTTTTTGAAGGATTACTCAGCCATTTACGGTGGCTACCTGAACAGGC
>JAQWYY010000029.1 GCA_029253705.1 Luminiphilus sp.
GAACACTTGCCGCCAGTCGACGGAGACCCCTTGGGCTGCCTGCAAGAACCATCGGGTTTGCTGACGCCCCTCAAAGCAAGACTGCATATGATGGCAAGGCGCGTAACCCAACTGCTCCAGTGCTGTCTTGAGTGACAGCGTTCCCGTCCTACCGAGTCCCGCACCTATGATCTTTAGCGACATGATCTGCGCCCTACCGTAAAGATTGAAAATAACAGTAGAGCATGGGGATTTCTTCTATGCTAGCGGCGTTCTAGAGATCCTAAACACCGCATAAACTCGGCAATGATCTATGACGACTTCATGGCCACAACTCGTGGTGGGGCGTCACCGGTGTGGCTGTATTTTTTGCGGCCACAAATCCAAACTAGTGCCCTACGGAGCAATGGCTGCCATATTCACCCCTGTGGAGTGCTTGCTCGCACCCTCTCTACTGTTTTTAATTATCCGTATAGCGTTTGAGAATTAACCTTCAGCAGCCTGTCGATGAGCTAACGATTTATTTTTTCACAGCGATACATTCAAGCTCTAGTGCCGCACCTAGCGCCAAGCCGTCAGCGCCCATAGCACTTCTTGCAGGATAAGGCGGCTCAAAGTAGCTCGTATAGATGGCGTTAAAGTCACCCCATTTTTCTATTTCGTCGATCATCACCAAACACTTCACGACATCTTTAAGACCAAGGTTCAATTGAGCAAGGTGGGCTTTCAGCTGCCCAAAGATCGCATGGGTCTCGGGCCCAAGGCCACCTGAAACAAGCTGTCCCGAATCATCAGACCCAACCAACCCAGATAAGAAAACCAACCCCCCAGCGGTATGAACCATGTCAGAGAAGGGGAAGTTCTGTTCAAGGCTCAACTCAGAGCTGTAAAAGCTGCCCACTGGGGTTTGAACTTCATGTAGTGCTGAAGACGGATTACTTTCTGAACCCGATACTGTCGCAGCGAACAACAAAGTGCTGAGAGTGATGGATTTTATTAAGTGCATATAGGCTTCCTGTGTTGTTAATTTTTTCAGCGTGACCGCAGGCATCGCGGTGTGCCGCTACTTAGCCTGCAGAAGCCTACTAGGCTGCTAACACCCCGAACACTGTTGAAAATTTTGGCAGATCTCCTGGTCGTCAACATATACTGCGATGATCATGCCCACCAACAGAACAACAGACCAACAGACCAACAAGTGAAGCCTGATCAAATTTGTTGGGCATCAACCAATGCTGGTCGCAAAGTTTCCGGCCAGCACGAGAATTGCGATGAGACTAGGCCTGTGGAAACAGACTATTACAGGCCAATTCTTTCTGTCATCCAGCGGCTTATTTGACCACGGCCTGAGACGTGCCAGCACCTCCAACAAGAGGTGACCAGTGCGCCGCACGAATTTTCCAAGCGCCGTCTTCATTCACAAATGCCTGAGTGACTCTTGTCCGATAATTTGGAACTGGTGCTGACCCTGTCGGTTGCATCACGGCCTCCTGATAATAGTGCGCCACTGCCGCCTCACCCTCGACCAAAACAGTGACGTCGATGTGTTTAACACTGCCTTTAAAAGCGACAAAGGTATTATCGAGGCTGGCTCTGTTAATTTCATTCAATAACCCACCGCTGGAGAAAAACTCCTTTGAACCTTTGCTCGATATACG
>JAQWYY010000040.1 GCA_029253705.1 Luminiphilus sp.
TTTATGAGGTCTTGGCATCTGCCCGACCTCTCCGCCTGGGAGTCTACAGTGATGCCTTCTGGCTCTGCGCTATTTTATCTGGGATCCACGTGGCACGGTGGCGGCGCCAATAACAGCACGGCACCTCGCGCCGGCCTAATTAATACTTATTCACTTGGCTGGCTGCGACAGGAATCGAACCACTATCTCGAGATACCTTCTAGTACCGCCATGCAATTCACCCCTCGTCAACGCGCACTGCTGGGCTATACAGCCCATGGGTGTGGTGACGATAGCATTGGTAAATATGATGGTAACGACTGTCCTGCCTGGCTAGATACCCCACCAGAACCTGCTTGGCGTGACGAACGTGGCCAGGTTGGAACTGCAGACAATGTGCAAGCTCAGGCTGGCGACTAGCGGTCGCACTACCGGCGAGTGAGGTAACGATAGACCGGCCAAGCGATTAGTATCATCGCGAGGGCATAGAGTGCGGTCTGGCGCTCTGCGTAAGCTTGAAACGCCGTAATTACCGACCAGCCCAGCAAACACAAATACGTGCTGTAAGGGTGCGCCCAGGCTAGATAGGGGCGAGCCACATTGGGCTCTGTTTTCTTCAAAATTAAAACCCCAACAATGAGCGCCAAATACAGCGGCACATAAAAAAATATCGAAAGCAGCAGCAGAAAGTCGAAGCCGCCAATCAAAATTAGAGCGACCACGACCAACCAGGTAATAAGCACAGCAAAGATCGGATTACCTCCTCGCCCTTGCTTGCCTACTTGCTTTGACGCCAGACCATCAACCGCGAGTGCCTGTAATATTCTTGAGCCACTCATGTATTCTAAATTTTGATGGCTGAGCAGGATGAGGATAGCTGCAACAACAATTAGATCGCCCGCCAAGGGGAAATTTACGAACTCTAATGCTGTTGCTAGTGCTAGCTCACTGCCCGCGAGGGGCGTTAACCCCGTGCTGTGCACTAAGGCGAAATTAATCAGCATGTATAGGCCAATGACAACCACCAGCCCCTTTATACTAGCTCTCGCAGCGGCACCAGCCCCTCCTTGTATTTCACCATTGAAATACGAAGCATAGATCCAGCCATCGTAAGTAAAAATAATAGCCGCTATGACAATGCTCCACTCACTAAGAGGGGTATCTGAGGTCTGCCAGGGAATGACCTCAGCGCTGATTCCAGGGGCCACTAGTAACGCTAGGGACAGTACAACAATGATGAGACCAATCGCAGAGGTTGCAACTTCCTGAATGATGGCACCAAAGGAAATCCCCTTGAGCTGGATTGCGGCAAATACACTCGTCACTGCAATCGCAAGTAGCACGCGCCATTCTTCAGCTTGCGGGATCAAAATAGCCATGAAAGTGACAATCACTACGGCCTTTAACGCGAGATCTGCTGCGAAACTCAACCAATCGATCCAACCCAAAACGAAGCCGGCAAAAGGCCCATAAGCACGGCGCACCAAAGCATAGGTGCCACCGGATCGGGGAGTCATACCTAGTAATTCGGCCACAACAGAGGTGGTGAGCAAAACAAAAAGACCGGAAAAAAACCACAGCCCCAGATACAGGGTAGGCTCCGGGATCGCTTGGGCGATTTCTCCGGGCCCGCGTAAAATCCCCAAACCAATGACACCGCCGACCGTCACGGCCAGAACAAACCGAGAGGGTAGCTTTCTCACTGCGGGGTTATCACTCACAAATAAACTGGCATTTACGACTCGCTTTAATCAGGTGCTGCCTCACCATAGAGTACAAGCACTCTCCGCGTCGCGGTATTTATTTAAGCATCAGGTTCATCTGCGCTGCGAATTCTCGCCTGACGCTCTTCCTCTTCCTCAAATGCTGCCTTGATCTCCAACAATACGCTATCGACGTCTGCAGACGTTTGGTCGTCCTCAAAGTACCCGGTTAATTGGATCTCTGGATGCAACTCGCCCTCTTCATACAGCGCCCACATTTCTTTAGCGAATTGAGTGTTGAGCAGCTCGGGTGCTGAGAGTCCGTAATAAGCCGTCATATTATTGACGTCGCGCTCTAACATGGATTTGGCGTGGTTGTTAGCAGCTGCATCTACCGCCTGAGGAAGATCGATAATGACAGGCCCATAGTCATCCACCAGCACGTTAAATTCAGAGAGGTCACCATGCACCAGACCTGCACACAACATTTTGACAACATAGCCCATCATGACTTCGTGATCTTCTAGCGCCTGTTCACGGGTTAGCAATACATCGTTGAGGCGTGGCGCGACTTCGCCATCCTCCGTAGTGACAAGCTCCATAAGTAAGACGCCGTCAAAACAACCGTAAGGCGTCGGCACACGAACACCAGCACGGTCCAATTTATACAGCGCGTCGACCTCAGCATTGTGCCAAGCCTCTTCCTGCTGTTTGCGCCCGTATTTTGACCGCTTTTCCATCGCCCGCTGACGCCGGCTATTGCGACCCTTGCGCCCTTCCTGATACTCGACCGCCTGTTTAAAGCTGCGCTTCGCCGCTTCTTTGTAAACTTTAGCGCAGCGAATTTCGCTCCCACAACGGACCACATAAACCGTAGCTTCTTTACCGCTCATTAACTGGCGCAGCACTTCATCGACAACCCCATCTTCAACTAAGGGGATAATGCGTTTAGGGATTTTCATGGGACGGTCGGACAGCACCAAATTTAGTGAACATTGCATCGTCGGCCACGCCGACGGGTTAATTAATTCGCGCGATTCTAGAGGACCAAGCCCCAAGACGCTCAACATACCACCGCTTTGCTGCTGTCTCAGCCACGAGGCGTCAATGGCATGTCCGTACAGCAGTATACGTCTCAAATTTTCGCCAGCTTACTCAAACAGCCCGCTCGCGGAGTTTACAGCATAAATTGAAAATAGCCCTGATACGTGAATGTAAATGACAGCCGCGGCACTGCGGACTTTATTCTGGGCTTACGACATTACACCGCTGACAGTTTCGTCATTAAATTTGGGCCAAAAAAACAATGAATTTAGAGACTTAAGCTCACGCCACAGCTAAAGTAATTCTGGGGGCAGGCATCTCGTTTACTCAATGCATTGACCCCACCATCAGGGTTTTATTAATGGACAGGTGCTGACCTAATGAATTCAGTGATTCAACAACTTACCCAAAGTCTGCGCGATGTGCAGGTGCTCAGCGGTGATTCACTCATTGAGCGCGCCACCAGCTTCTGGGACGGCGAACCCACACGCACGACCGCCATCGTTTATCCCCGCACCACAGCTGAAGTCAGTCAGGTGATGGCCATTTGTCACAGCAACAAGCAACCTGTCGTAGTGCAGGGTGGCTTGACTAGCTGCGTCGCGGGAGCTGTGTCGAAAGATGATTCCGACTGCGCATACCGGTGGCTCTAACTCGGCGGTGTTTTAACAATGTGGCTGAAGAAGATATAAGGAACTTAAGCATCAGAAAACCATAAGGTTAAGTTTCCCATGCAACTAAATTCAACCGCAAAATAGCTGAGAAAACACGAGCATAAAAATGCTAAAGAAAGCTGCCCTAGTGATCACCGTGGTATTGCTCATAAGTCTTGGCGTCATAACGACTAGAGTACTGCTTCCTTTACAAGCATCGGCCGAGAGAAACGGGCCCGGCACCGCTGCTCGAGATTTCGCCCTGCAAGACAACAACCGATTGGCTCTGCCGCGTGCACAGAGCCACGTTTACCAACCCGCCCCCAATCCCGATAAAAATTTGTATTGGGGCGAACTACATATTCACACTCGTGAGAGTTTCGATGCCACGTTGTTTGGCAATACACTGAGCGTGGAAGACGCCTACCGGTTCGCAAGAGGGGAAATTCTTAAGAGTGCAGGCGGCGAAGTAATGCAGCTGAGTCGCCCTTTGGACTTTGTGGCAATCACTGATCATGCCGAGGGCTTTGGTACGCGCACCCATTGCCAAGACGCTGGACTCTCGTTTTCCGAGCGCGCGGCCTGTTGGCTGGTGAATGAACCCAACCCAATAATTTTTAAGTTACTGGTTGATCGAATTCGAGGCGCTGGGGTCCCAGGAGACCCCTCCCTACCAGCAGGGGTGTACCAGCAGAAGCAACGCAATGCGCTCAAACCCACATCGTTTCCTACCTGCAGATTTGGTGATGGAAGCCTTGAACGCTGCAAAAAGAATGCCCTAAATGATTGGTCTGGGTATGTAGACCTCGCCAATCAATACAATGCGCCCGGGAAGCTAACAACGCTTATTGGCTACGAATTTTCCCCGAGCCTACCGGCTCAAGGTAAACACCATCGAAACATCATTTTTCGTACCGCAACTGTACCTGAGCGTGCCATCTCAAGCTTCGACGTGCCCAATGCCCTAGAGCTTTGGAGGGGGCTTGAAGCCGCCTGCAGCGGAGATTGCGATTTCCTCACAATGCCCCACAATTCCAATAAGGCATGGGGCCTCACCTACTCACCATTCACCTGGGATGGAAAAGCCTATACCGAGAGTGATTGGCGACTTCGTCAAAAGCGCGAACCACTGGTTGAATTATTTCAGGTAAAAGGCGCACAAGAATGCGCTTTAGGCGTCGGCGCCACCGACGAAGAATGCGCTTTTGAACAGGTCCTAGATCCATGTCAACCGGGGGAAACAACCGGCTGCGCTTTTAAAACGGGATTCGTTCGGCAAGGCCTTAAAGTCGGCCTGGAACTCGAACAGAGCTTGGGTTTTAATCCATTGCAGACGGGTTTTATTGCCGCTACAGACAGCCACAACTCAAACCCTGGTGATGTAGAAGAGTGGGATTTTCCCGGCGCAGTGGGCGCAGTCACATCTTCCGCAACACGGCGTTTACGCTACAACTCAGAGAGCGCCGACTATAAGTCGACGCTTAAATTTCATACATCCGGAGGGCTAGCGGCCGTGTGGGCCCCAGAAAATACTCGTGAAGCTGTTTTCGATGCCCTCGTCCGCCGCGAAACGTACGCAACATCGGGGCCCCGCATAGCCCTGCGCTTTTACGCTGGCTGGGATAT
>JAQWYY010000050.1 GCA_029253705.1 Luminiphilus sp.
TACATGTGGGCTAACTTCTTTGCCTCTGACAGTGAGCGCGATGCCATTTACTCAGCCTACGGGGCCTCTGAGCATTCGAGTCAGGAACAAGTGGATGCGAGCTGTGCCGATCCAGCAAGCTTTGATACAAGGATTATCTTCACAGCCGGCGCATAGTTGGCAACGCAAAAAACCCCACCTCAGTGTGGGGTTTTTTATGCCTGTTACTATCTGGAAACAGCGCCTTATCAGCCGCGGCTTCAGCTAGCCTGGTGGCCATACCCTGTCAGATGTTTTCTGGAGTCACCGCCTAATTTGAGTAGCTAATGTGTAACGATAAAAAAATTAAGCTTGATGACGCATATTCTCTGAAAACTCCAGCGGACAATGTTGCGTTATATCGCAAGTGGGCCGAAACCTATGACACTGAATTCGCCAAGGATCGTGGCTACGAGTATCCCCAACAGATAGCGGACATTTTCAGCCTTCATTCAAATGCTTATGACACCCCTGTACTAGATGTGGGTTCGGGGACAGGGTTAGTCGCATTAACTATGCGGGAGCACCCCAACATCGACTCGCAGCTCGTCATCGACGGGGTCGATATCTCACCCGAGATGTTAGAAGTCAGCAAGCAAAAACGCCTTTATCGCCAGCTATTTGAGGCAGACTTAACCCAGTCGGTTGATCTACCTAAAAATCACTACCGAGCCGTCGTCAGTGCAGGCACTTTTACCCATGGTCATGTTGGACCTGAGGCGCTGAAAAAACTCTTACCACTGTGCTGCTCAACTGCACTATTCGTCATAGGAATTAATGGCACGGCTTTTGACAGGTACCACTTCGGCTCTCACCTCGCTGCCTTGCAAGCAGACGGGCTTATCACGCCCATTAAATTTATGCGGGTGAAGTACTATGCCAATGCCGACGATGACCACGGAGCAGACCAGGGGTTCGCCGTTATATTCAGAAAAGCTTAATCTGTTCACGTAAGGCACACCGCGGTTTTCGCGAGTCCTCGCCTATGCCATCGTTTATACTTCGATAGGGGTCATTATCCCAAGCCCACAGACACCGTTTGCCGAGAGGCTCATTGCAATCATTGGAAGTAGCTGAAGCTCAGTCAGACCTTGGAAACCAATAATTCCTTGAGCACAAACTTTTGCACTTTGCCCGCTGGGTTTCGCGGCAGCTCATCAACAACATGTAGCTCTCGAGGTTGTTTATAACGCGCCAACTTTCCTGAAAGAAAGTCACTCACACACGCGATAGAAATACCAGCGGACTTATCAACAACGGCTACAGCGACCACTTTCTCGCCCCACTTATCATCGGGGAGTCCCACCACAGCGACCTCCTTGACGCCGGGAAGAGCCACTAACACCCCCTCCACCTCTGCCGGATAAACGTTCTCTCCACCCGAGATAATCATGTCTTTCTTTCTATCACAAATAAAAAGATAGCCGTCATTATCTAGATAACCTATGTCACCCGTCAGGAACCGACCTTTACTATCAAATGCTGCACGAGTCGCCTCCTCAAGGCCCCAATAACCGGCAGTTACATTGGGGCCTGACACACAAATTTCACCACGCGCCATAGCGGGCAGCTCTGCTCCACTGGCATCAACAATACAAACATCAGTAAACATCAAGGCCTTACCGGCGGAACCCTTTTTCTTAACGGAATCGTCGCTGCTGAGGACGCTGACGTAGGGTGCAGTTTCCGTTAACCCATAGCCCTGACAAAACTGAACGCCCCTCTTCAAATAGGTCTCGATCAGTGGCAAAGGAACCGGTGCCGCCCCACAGTTAAAGGCTATGATTGAGCTGAAGTCTGTTGCCTCGAATGCGCTTTCATAAGTCAACATGTCGAACATGGTGGGCGCACCAAACATTGTAGACACCTGGTACTTTTCAATGTCCGCCAAGACCTCCTTAGCATTGAATACTTGATGCAGGACCACATGCACACCACTTACCAGCGATGGATGAGTCGTGACATTCAACCCCCCGATATGAAACAAGGGCGCACAGGTTAGCGTTGTGCCACGCATGATTTCTTCCATGAATTTAGCGTTAAGTAAATTCCAAAAAATATTCCCGTGGCTTAACAAAGCGCCCTTAGGGCGACCAGTAGTTCCTGATGTATACATGATCAACGCGGTATCGCTCTCTGACACATGGGCCAGCACAGAGTTTCCCACTGGCACCGTAATTGCGTCGTGGACCAGAGCGCTATCCAGATCTGTCCAGTTATCACACTTAAACCCGACACTGATAAATTCCCTGCAAGGCAATTCATCAGTGTGGCTAAGGATGAGGTGTGCGGAGCACTCATCTGCAAATAAAACCGTTAGGCCCGAATCATTGGCGATGTAATTTACCTCTTGAGAGGTCAGCCGATAGTTCAGTGGCACGAAAATCGCGCCTACCAGGCTACTGGCGTACAACACCTCGAGAAAGCGGGGATGATTTTGTCCCAAATAACCCACTCGATCGCCCGGCTCTATATTTAAAGATTTTAGAAAACACGTGACTTTTCGGATGTTTAGCGCCAATTGTTCGAAAGTTTGTGTGGCGCCTTCATACGTGAGGGCTGGAGCCGAAGGGTTCATTTCAGCCCGGCGCAACACCATATGCCCCATTCCCACAGAGCTTTCACTATTTCGGTTCATATCGCGTCCTAAAGATTGTCACCACAGAAACTTATATTCGGCCTTAAGCCAAGATAATGTCATTTATACATATTTTTTTAAAGATATATTATTTCTTTGACACTTACAGGTCGATACGACTCGAGAAGGAAACTATCAGTAACGCCATATGAGCATGGGTATTTAATCAGCGCCAAGAAAGCGACAAAGACCAATAACACTGCCAATGTTACGTCTACGCAGTTTTACTCAGCATTGAAGCGCCCAACGGTGCAAGGGAAGAAGGTTCATGGGCGCGGGGATCGATCCTATAGGATGCGCCACAGCAAGCCGCTTGAAGCAAGCGAATTCTGAATAAAGTAAAAATGTGTTCAGGGGTTCAACTGACTGATTAGGAGACCAGAGCTAACCACCCAAGGCTAGCTAAAGCCTTAGTTGCCAAGACGTCGCAAAGCGCCCTTGGTCAAAAACCGATCGTAGGCATCTGGAATATTGGCCTGTGAGCGATAGCCGCCAACCACTTCCTTGACCTGTTCGAGTCGGGTTACGCGATTAGTTTGCACATCGTGGGCATGAACTCTAGTCCATGACCAGTAAGGGTGGTCACCATCCATCACGCGGGATTTACCGTTATCGTAGAGGGAGAATGCGCCGTCGAAAGATCGATAGATTTTTCCCTGTCGATCGAAGCTCACCATACTAACGGGTAGCATCGTGCGGGCATCGAAAGCGACACGCTTTTTCCCGACGGGCGCTCTGGGATAACCCGTGGGCTCTGCCTCCACTACCAACACTTCTGGAATAAGCTCTACCGAAGTATTCCAAAAAGTCTCTCCGTGTTGTCCGCCATGAACATGGCCCTCCCAATTGGCAGAGTCAGATTGCCAACCACTGTTGATAGCGGCAAGCATCGGGCCTCGGTTCACCAGTCGAAAATTTCCCCAGGTCAAGAAGGGATCCCCTGCAGCCCACGCATCTGACATATAAATGGTGGAACCTGGAATCATGGGTTCAAATCGCTGATTTGTAGGAAATCGCCTAACCCGCTTGAAGGCAGGCAAATAACCATACAGCTCGGGATAACGATTTTGATCATAGGGCCATATGTTCAAGTATGAGGTACCGCGCGAGTCACTGGGCGTTAAAAAAAAGACCGACTGAAATCTCAGCTTGTCTTCATGGCCCTTCATGTATGGCTTGGGATCTAACACGATACGCCCAGTTGCGTTCATCTCGACCCAGCAAGACTGATACTCATAAGCGACCTTACCGTTAGGATCGAGGTCGTACTCTTTCACCGCATACAAGGAGACATCATGGCGCCCCCAGCTCAGCGTAGCCCCTGCAAAAACCTCAGCCGCTGATTGCGGGTCAGGAAATGGATTGCCGCCTATCCAAGGACTACCCTCATCGGTCACGACATTGCCGTCTTTAGCAAATCGTGCACGACCCTGATTTTTCAGCGTCGCCTCAATATATTCCCAGGGGCTAAGGCGGTATAAGTCGGTCGTAGCGGGAACGACGTCCAGCTTTCTTCCCATCTCGGAGACTTGCAAAAACTGAATAGGATCTAGCAGTTCTTGAACGTAATGAACATTACTCGCGTCGATGACATCACCTTCGGAAATTCTTCCCTTGGTGTAACCTGTTAGAGAACTTAGTTCGTCAGGATAGACCCCTTCAGTAGAGCCTCGAGCTGCTAATGCAGACCAAAGGGGACACAGGACACCGGTAGTTAATGTTCCTGAAGCCATTTCTTTGAGGAAATGGCGTCGAGAAAAATTGTGATCAAATCTTTTGATGTGCAATTTGTTTCTCTCAGTCATCGGCAACCGCAATCAATCAAAGTCGCGCGTGCTTTGCCATAGAGTGGCCGTAGCGCCGTGTCATACAAGCAATGATTTTAAATCGACAGAAGAATCGGCTAACTTTTCCGCATCGACCTCAGTGCCATAAAGGCGCTTACCCACCATAAAAGCTCGGGGAAAATTAATTGCCTCAACGGCCACAAGCCGATTTTCGTGTAAGTAAAAGGTCGCAAACTCATGCTCTTCCTGGCTACCTCGACATACGCTGTCAGTACCATCAGCCGAAAAACCAACTGCTTGAAGTTTGCTTGAAAATTGATCGCTCCAGAACCAAGGAATAGAGCGGTAACACTTTTCTTCACCCAACATATTTACGGCCGCAACTTTGGCCTGATCCGTAGCATTAGGCGCAGATTCAAGCCGCAGCCGCCGCTTTAAATAATAATTAGGATGATTGGTGCAATCCCCTGCTGCATAAATATTGGCTACCGACGTTCTACATTGCTCGTCGACTAAGATCCCATTGCTGCATTCAACACCGGCTGTCTCAGCAAGCTCGGTATTAGGAATTGCACCAATTCCCACTAGAATTAAATCAGCCTCAATCACACCATTGCGACAAAAAATACGCTCAGCACGGCCCTCACCCTCAATGCTGAGTATCTCAGCATTGCACCGAACGTCTACGCCCTGAGAGCGATGTAAATTTTCAAAATAATGACTCATAGCCTCTGTAGTGACGCGTTTCAGGAGTCGGTCTGCTGACTCAAGCACCGTAACCTCTAATCCAGCTTTCGTGGCCACTGAAGCAAATTCAAGTCCAACGTAACCGCCACCAATAAGGCAGACTCGTTTAGCCGTTGCCATAGCGCCCTTGAGCTTCTCAACATCGGCTATGGTTCTCAGGTAATACACCCCTGGTAACTCAGCACCTGGAATTGGGAGCTTCCGCGGTCGCGCACCGGTCGTAAATAGCAGCCGGTCGAACTTTATTTCACAATCTTCATTTGTTTGAGCGATCCCTGCCTTGGGATCAATCGTTGCAATGGTAGTTTCCTTCAAAAGCTCAATTTGCTGCTCCTCATATACAATTTCAGGCCTCACCATCAAACTGTCGTAGGCAAGCGCACCTGACAGGTAGCCCTTCGACAGTGGCGGACGTTCGTAAGGCGCATGGGGTTCGGAACCTGCCAATTTAATATTGCCGTCGTACCCCGAAGCGCGTAATTGCAGCGCGGCAGTACCGCCAGCCTGGCCCGCCCCTACGATTAACACACCTGACATTTTCCTTCTCCCAAATCCGCCTTGCGTATGGAATTTCTCCGTGATTTGGAATCATAATGTCATAATGATATTATCTACAAAAGACATATTTTGAGTAATGATGTCATTCAAATTCGTATAGCTCTGTGCGACCATTGCGCAATCCAGTTGGTTTAAAGATATGTCCAAAACACAAGCCTCTTACAACGCACACGTAAAGTCTGTAAACAGAGAGCACGCGGCTCGCCACCTTCTCGAGCTTCTGTATCGGGTGCATTATGTAGTCGGCATGAAAGTGCAAGACACTCTAAGAACGAGTGATGGCCTAGACCGTCATCAGACGGCAGTACTGTGGATTATTCGTTCCGAGGGTACCGACGGCAGATCTATTCCCAGAAAGTACGTCGAAAAGCAGCTGACTAGCTGGTATGACATCAGCAGTAGCGCTATTTCTAAAGCCATCCGTGGGCTCGCCTCTAAAGACATTGGGTTTCTTAATATTACGGAGAGCCCCAACTCGGGTAGAGAAAAGCTGATTGAGCTAACGCCGGCTGGCGTGTCCTTTATGCAAAAAATGACTCGCAACGGATCAGCAATGTGCGAGTGGTATTTGGATAACATGTCCCTGTGGGAGTCAGAAGTTGATGTCTGCCTTTTCATTTACACAAAAATTACTGCACTGTTTGGAAAAATGATCGACGCAGAGCGGCGCGACGCTGGCGAGGCAGTTGCCTACGCGGCGCCACAAGAATCGGTGCTCCATCACCCTCTCACTCATGTCATCACAGACAAGAGCTATACATGGGATGAAATACCCACGGTCCCACGAGAGTATGTCCCGCTGATGCAGCTCAATATTTTTTTTCCAATCCACTATAAAGCAGGAAACAAACTGGAGCTGGTGATGCGCAGTGGCACTGGATTAAGCCGGCAGCAAATCATTATTCTTCTGTTGATGTTCGGCGAAGGGGAAAACCATTCAAAAATGGCGCGCAAGCGCATTGAAGCCGCGTTAAGTAGCTGGTTGGAACTGACGAGTAGTTCAGTCTCGAAGGCGATCCGCTCACTTACCACTCGCGAGGTTGGTTTGTTAACGATTGATGAAAGCCCTGAATCAGGTCGAGAAAAAACCGTTCAACTGACCCCTAAGGGCAGGAAGTTTGTTTCTAAACTGGTCGAAAGTGGCGTTAGTTACCTACAGACACTGGTAGATCAACTGGGTGATGACGAACTGGATATGGTCGTCCACATTTTTGCAAGAACAACCGCTATTTTTGAAAGCTATCCAGGACCCTTTAGGGTCGGCTGAGTAGCCGACAAAACGCTCGCTGGGGCACCTCTCCCCACCCCTCCAACGTTACCGCTACTACGATACCAGTATTCTGTAGCTGGGGACTGCAAAGGTAGACTTTCGCGAGTTACTTGAATCGTCAAATCAAAGCACCATACCAGCGCTCAGAAACCCTCCTCTGGCGCCACAGTAACTTTCATACCCTCCATTGCTTCAGTCACAATCAGCTGACAGGACAGCCGGCTGTCTTCTTGAGCGAACTTCAAAAACTCAATGACCTCAGCTTCGTCATCACTGGGAGGGGGAAGGTCAGAGACCCACGCCGCTCCAATAAACAGATGACAAGTTGCACAAGAACAAGAACCGCTGCAAGTTGCGTCCACAAGGTCATGGGTTCGCAGGGAAAGCATCAGAGACTCACCAACCGCTGCCTCAACTGTGTGCTCCTCGCCCTTTCTATCTGTAACTAATAGTTTCATACCACATGCTTCCAATTCGGGTGCCGAAAAACGGCAATAATTAGAGTATTTCGTAAACGTCGTAGCCCAGCTTACCGCCGCCAAATCTGGTCATCTTACCGACGGCCATTATGTCATTTAACCAAGCAAATTTTTCGGAGCTTGTCTCAAAATTTGGCGCAGAGCGCAAATAAAGATCCTCTCCAGTCAACACCTCGCCAGCTGCCGAACGGGCGGCAAGTTCCTCAGTCATTCTAACTACCCCCCCGTAGTAACAGTAAATAGTGTCACCCTCCTCAGTTTTCATGGCAAGGCGAGCATCAATTTTCCAGTTGCCATTGTCCTGAATCCTTGCCCAATCTCCGCTGGGGCCGATCATGTCACCACGCATCAACGGTCCTTCAAAGCTGCCGCCGGTAACGTTAATCACCACCAAACCGGGCGTCGCTACGACAGGCGGCTCGAAGCTAATATCAATGCTCATTAGAAATCGGCTATCTATTCCAGATCCAGACATATTTAAAACTCCTCAAATAACTGGTTATTTACGAAAACGAGAACCCACCAAGCCCACTAGCACCCGCTTCACATTGCTCTCGGTACAAGGGAAAGCCCCCAAAGAAGAACACCACGTTTCGAGGTTTGCCCTCAATGTTATCGCCCATGTAGTAGTTATCTGACTTTGGAAATAACGTCATGTTGCCAATGTCATTAGTAAACTGAACATATTGAAGCTCTGCATCAGCATCGGGCTCAATCGTGTCGGCATTATGGGTCCGAAGCTCATCAAACAGGCGACAAATAAAATCGCCCTGATACTCAGCAAGCAAGATTGGATTGTAGAAAGGGCTATGTGGGCCGTTCACCCAAAACAAGTTTGGAAACCCATGGGTCATCATGCCTAAATAGCTTGTCAGCCCATCTGACCAACGGTCCTTGAGAGTGCGGTCGTTTCGTCCTCGGACATCAATACGATCCATGGCCCCAGTCATAACATCAAACCCCGTGGCGAAAACTACGGCATCTAATTCAAGCTCTTCACCTCCGACGATAATTCCAGAGGCGGTAAATCGCTCTATCGGCCGCTCGTTCAGGTCCACCAAATCCACATTGCCTTGGTTGAACACCTCGAGATAGTTCGTTTCAGGTGATAGTCGGCGCGTTAAAATTTGATAGTCCGGGCAAAGCTTCTCTGCCAAGTCAGGATCGTCAACTCTCTCGCGAATTTTTTCTCGAGCAAACTCCGCCAATGTTTCGTTCGACGTCTCGTCCAACAGGCTATCGGTATAGGCGTAATAAGGTGAAAGACCGCCAGAGGCCCATCGGTTTTCATACTCTGCCCGTCGCTCTTCAGGGCTGACCTCGAGTGCGGACTGCGATGGCAATGGCGCCAATTCTGAGTGCACAAGGGTAAAGCCCGCAAAAGAATCGTACTGCAACTGACGCAGCGACTCATAGTTGTTCTTTATATTGGCAACTTGCTCTGCATTAACAGGGCGATTTTGAAGTGGAATCGTATAAGACGGAGTACGTTGCAGCACATAAAGCTGATTCGCTTCTTTGGCCACTTCAGAAATTACCTGAATGCCACTAGAACCCGTGCCAATAACAGCCACTCGTTTTCCCGCAAATTCTGGTGGCTCTTGCGGCCAGCGGCTCGTCATAAACTGCTCACCTTTAAAACTTTCTAAACCGTCAAAGCGAGGTTCTACAGGAGCTGAGATGAGGCCTGTCGCCATAATGCAATATTGCGCGGAAACTACATCACCCTGATCAGTGGTTACCACCCATCGGCGGTTTACCTCGTTGAAAACAGCAGAAACAACACGAGTACCAAACTGAATTTTTTCATTCAAGTTAAATCTCTCAGCAACGTGATTCGCGTACCGTTCGATTTCTGGCTGGGCCGCATACCGCTCAGACCATTGCCATTCCTGTTCAAGCTCTTTAGAAAAAGAATAGGAATACTCGACGCACTCGATGTCAACTCTGGCACCCGGATAGCGATTCCAATACCAAGTCCCTCCTACACCATTGCCAGCCTCATAGCAGGTCACGGACAAACCCGCTTCCTGCGCTTTATAAGTCATGTAGAGTCCAGCGAAGCCAGCTCCTACTACGACCATATCAACTTCCGCTTGTGACTTTCCTGAATCAGACATTAGTGACCTCTCCGTCTATTAAGCAGGCACAAAATTAACCGGACAGCTTGAGGGTCCGTAGTTAATAAAGTTTCGATCTTGGTATGTTACCGGGCCACTACCAGGGTCGACCCGCTGATAACGGTCCAAAATACCGTTGATCATGGCCGCCGCTTCATTTCGGGCAACAATAGATGCAATGCAGTGGTGGATACCATGGCTAAAGGTTAAGTTTTTCCCGACGTTCGGGCGGTTCAAAATAAATTCATGGGGGCGCTCAAACATTTCAGGATCGTGGTTACCTGCACCGAAGAAAACGCAAACCCATTCGCCTTTCTTGATGGGCGTACCGCCGATTTCAGTATCCTCTAGACACTCTCTGAATAGTCTCTGAATCGGGCCATCCCGCCGGATGCTTTCCTCAAGGAAAGGTCTAACCAGCGATCGGTCATCGCGCATTTGCTGATAAAGCTCAGGCATTTCCAGCATCGCCGCCACCTGATTACCAATCAGAAATACACTGGATTCAGCACCACCGGCGACCATGGTGATACAAAAACGCACAACCTCTTCAGGCGTCAGCTTCCGTCCGTCTTCTCCGCTAGCCTCAATGAAGCCTGTCAGCAAATCATCATTTGCCATTCCACGTTTGATCATGTCGTACCGCTGACCCACTTGGTCGGTGTAATACTCATGGAGCTCCACGTTTGATTGAGCTTTCTCAGCCATTGTCATTGTGGAGGTGCCCATGTAAGCGTCAGCCCAGCCTCGGATTTTTTTAAAGTCTTCAGCTGGGGTACCCAAAAGCTTCGCAATGAACTTAGGCGGTAAATCGGCGGCTAAATTCGTCATGACATCTAACTGCCCGGAACCTTCTTCATTGAGCATGTCGGCAACGGTATCGTGTAGCCAAGGCGCGACATCTGCTTCAACTCGTTTAGGGGAAAAGGCCTTTCTCGCGATGGTGCGTAGCCAGGTATGCTCTGGCTGATCATGATTGACTAGCATCAGTGTGGGGGCGTCAGATTCTTCTTGCATGCGATCACGCGAAGAAAAGATTTGATGATTGGACGCCACATGAATAAGGTCTTTGTATTTCAAAACCGCCCAAGAAGGTATGGGCTCATCCATGCCTTCCACTGTTCCCGGTGGAAAACCCCGCACACCAAACTGCAACGGTTTATCACGCAACATATCGTAGTAAGGGAAGGGGTTTCGAATCACCGCAGCCTGTTCCAAATCACGAGCATGAAACTCGTCTCCCGATATCACTAAATCATCTGACATTTCAATTTCCTCTTTAATTTTTTGTTCAGGTGGCGTAAAAACCGCCGTCAATAACCAGTTCAGAGCCCGTGACGTAACGGCTCGCATCTGATGCGAGATAGACGACCCCGGCCGCAATGTCCGAGGGTTGCCCGGCCTCTCCCATTGGGACCGCAGCTAAAAACCCCGCTTCTGACGCTTCCATGCTGGGAGCTACGCCAAGTGCAACAAGTTGTTCATGAAATAAGGAACCCATGTCGCTATCGATGATTCCAGGGTGTATTGAGTTACAACGAATAGTCGTTTTTAACATCGCACATTCCGCTGCCACCGATTTCGACAACAAACGAACCGCGCCTTTTGAAGCGTTGTACGAAGCCAGAGCAATGGTTCCCGAGAGACCCATGACAGATGACATATTAATAATCGAACCGCCGCGACCGCTGATTCCACCGGGCCGCATCGCCCTAAAAGCATGCTTGCAACCCAAGGTTGGTCCAGCAACATTGACATCCTGAACCCGCCGGAACTCATCAATATCTAGGTCGGCAAGAAAATTCATTGGAACGATGCCTGCGTTATTCACCATAATGTCGATGCCACCAAAGGTGGAGACGGCTAACGCCACTGCAGACTCCCACTCATTCTCGTTGGTAACGTCATGTTTCATCCAGGCGGCCTGCCCACCTGAGGCGTTCAAAGAATCTGATACCGCTTTTGCACCTTCGTCGTTAACGTCTGTTGCCAGCACCGACGCGCCGGCAGATACCAGCGCTCTGCAAATTTCTGCACCTAAGTTGCCTCCGGCACCGGTAACCACCGCAACCTTGCCATGCAATTGAAACGCCGCCTTGTAGTCTTTCGCTTCACCCATAAATCACCACCATTTAGCTGTTATTTTTTGCTCAATCAGAGGCTACTGACGCCGCTCAACCTCTGAGATTTTCATCTTCTGAGGGCGCCATTTTCTAATGTGAGGTTAGAACTGATAAGTCAGTCTGAAAGCCACTTCTTCCACGAAATCAAAAGTCGACATGGCGTCCATGTTGTCGTCACCGCCGCCGACGAAATTGGCAAATACTTCCGCACTGATCGATTTGCTAGGCTTGTATCGAATACCGGGCTGCACGAGATAGCCGCCCTCTGTGTCGTACAAGAAAGCAAAATCAGTGCGCCACTTTAGCGTTGGCGAAGGCTGCTGGAAGGCAAATGAAACAGCGTTGAAGCTGCTGCGACCTGTAGGCGGCCCTAAGGGATTAGCGCCATAACCGTCTAGATGGCGGCCGAAAATATCGCTCTCTGATTTATGCAGCCACTGAAACACCATGTAGGTCGAAGGGAAGCTCTGCGAGAACCTATGGTACTTCTCGACAACCAGAGAAGTGATGTACTCATCTTCAACTAGGAAGTCGGCCCCCAATAATGACGGATCAGTAAAAACCCTATCTGGAGTGTAAGTCGCCTCAAACCGGACAATTAATTGATCGATAAACGAATCTGGTTCGCCAAAGAACATATAGTTAGCGCCAAAGCCATAAATCTCTTCTCGATGGAAAGTACGCTCAATATGGCCTTTAAATTCCCCCAGCCCGAGATTTGGTGAGAAGAACGCATCCAGTACCGTTGTTGACAGACCATAGCTATTGACTGGCGTATCCGGTGGCAATCCAAAATTGCCCAACGCGCCGCTCACTAGCGCCTGTGCCGCTGGAAAATCATCGAGCAACGCCTGTAGATTGCTGCCGTCTAGACGAGACCCTGCGGCCTCTGTCATCCACTGAATCGCAGAATAAATACCTAATCCGCCTGAAATCGGCTCAAAGGGCGTCTGAGCCAAAAGGCCACCGATCCCGGGGTCGGCGATACCAGCGCGATCGAAAACGTTAACCCCAGACTCCGTCCAGCGGAAGGCGCCATCAGGATTCATCCTGTCCGTATAAGTAAACTGCAAGCCCAGCTCGCCGATCTGACCTCGTAACCTAGCACCAAAATTGAACTCGTCATCGACTGCATCAAAGCCCTCCTCTTGATGCACTGTAAAAGTAGAGGTAATGGGGTTGTATGGCGTATTAGCATTGGAAAGCACCGTAGGTTGGAACTCCTGTATCCAGCCCTCTAGCTCCCAGTTGTTTTGGAACCGATAACTACCTCGGATGCCTAGTGCGGGAACACGCTTATCAGCGAACTCCTCTGACGCCCAATCAAACGCCGAGTGTCGACGCAGGTCTAGGCCATTAGGGTTATCCAAAACCCTGAAGAAAATAGATTCACCCCAAGCGATCTGCTGATTACCAATGCGCAACCATAAAGGGCCAGAGTTGTAATCAACGTAGAAGGAAGGCAGATCAACCATATAGTCAGAGCCACAAACTTCTAAGCGCGTGGCACATTCACCCCGGAAAGGCGACTCAAAGTAATTGGTCTCACCGGGACCGCTATCGTAAGTATCCCAGGCATAAAGTCCGCGCACCTTCGCAACGAATTTCCAATTGTCGTTAATGGTAGCGTCAATATCGATCTCGGCCCTCGAAAACATGACGTTCCAGTCGTTGCTTTCGGTGAATGATGCGGGTCGAGTTACGGTACCAGGAGGTATTCCCAAAAGTTGGTCCACCACGTTGGGCGCCGCCACACCGTTGTAAACATTGCCTGACTGGTTCCATGGATTTTCGTTACTACTGTCGATACTGTAGGCACCTTCCTGCCGGACGAATCCGGAGACATACCAGTCGATCGCGAGCGCTGATTGAGAAAGCCCTGCCAATAACATGAGGCTTGCTTTGGTGAGGGTTGTTCTCTTAACCCCTCTTTTATTTATTTTCATCATGTTTCCTCTGTTTGACTGTTTTTATTGCAATTCAAGTTTCAAAATATTCGCCCTATGGCCTGCAAGAAGAATCATTGGCGCGCCAATTTCGCTTTCAGATGACACCTCCAAGCCCTGATACCAACCTTGCAAAAAAGCTGGATTTTTATTGAGGTTCCAGTGGTCACCACCGTCGACACTGAAAATCAGTTGTCGCATACCAGTGGCAATAATTAGCCCATCATCCATGCTGGTTACGTTTAGAAGAATGTCGGTGCTCGGTGTTTGAATGGGAGTCCAGGAAGTACCGGCGTCAGATGTAGACAAAAGTGTTCCTTCCTGACCCACTGCATAACCAACACCTGAGCCATTTATATTCAAACCGAATAATGAAGGCTCCCCGCGCTGCCGGGTCGTCCAGGATTGCCCCTGATCAACCGACTGAAGAATGAGAGAGAATTCACCCACAATTGTGACGACGCCCAGCTCAGAAATATCAACGTCGTACAGATGGGGATCAACGTAATCGTCAAGGACTGCAAACCAGTCAACGATTGATGAGGTCCAGCTCCGCCCCGCATCGGTCGACACCAAAATAGTGCCGAACGCCCCTACAGCCACCGTTAACCCAGCCGCCTGTGAATGGGCTACGCTCATCAGCCGCGCATCAGAACCTGTTGACACTGCCTGTAGAGAGCCGTCCGTGCGGCGATATAACTCACCACTTTGACCAACATACAGCTCGATTCCACGGCCGCACTCGACGTCTAACAGAGCAACCTCGGAAAATCGTTCCAACTCAATCCACGTATTGCCGCTATCCGTCGATGATAAAATCAAACCCGCCTCGCCCACGGCAATCGCTTTCGAATCATCGACGCACAGTCCGTAAATCGCCTCATGCTTGAAACCAGCATGTACGCTTTGGACATTCGTTTTTTCTTGGCTGAGAGGATTGGCCAGGGCAAAGCCGCTGACCAATGGAAACATCCAGAAAAAGCTAAAGCGAAAAAGCCGCCTTTGCATCACGCACCCAATCGCCGAATTGCAGGAATAGTCATGTACTTTTCGTACAGGTCGCCCTGATTCCAACCAGATTTGTATCCACCTCTGATCTGATCGGCCTGATAAAACCGGCTCATGCGGTTAGTCTGGATATCGTGCACATGACACTTTGTCCACGACCAGCCGGGGTGGGCACCATCCATCTTAGTGGTGTCGCCATCGACGTACTGACTCGTTGTCGCTTCAACAGACTTCCATAACTCACCGCGACGATCGTAGGTAACACAGCTGGTAAACATCATATTTCGTGTATCCAACCACACGCGCTTTTTCCCTACAGGTGCTCGGGGATAGCCAGTTGGCTCCATATCAACAACGATGCATTCGGGCACCAGCTCCATAGCCGTTTCAAAGAAGGTTTGACCCTTTGGTCCACCATGCACAGAAGGCTCTGAGTTTGGATTACTACCGTGCCAGTTTTGAGAGACACCACCCAACATAGGCTTGCGCTCGACAACCTTATAATTGCCCCAGGTCAGCATGGGGTCACCCGCACACCAGCCATCAGACAAAAACAGGGTGATTCCTGGAACTAACGGCTCAAATCGCTGACTCGAGGGAAAGCGCCTCACGCGCTTAAACGCAGGTATGTAACCGTAGAGGTCGGGAAAACGCCGTTGGTCGTTGTACCAAGTGCTTACAAAGGAGGTTCCCCTAGAATCATTCGGGTAGGTAAACCAGATCGAGTTGTAGCGGAGTATGTCTTCCTTACCAGGCCAATAGGGCTCAGGACTATTAACCAGCCCAACAGTGTTCTGTTCACTCCAGCAAAAGTCATACTGATACTGTTCGCTGCCGTCAGGTCCGATGTCCCAATCTCTAATCCCATATAGAGCCTGATCGTGACGACCCCAGCTTAGCGTGAGATTGGCATACGCCTCTAATCCTGTTTTGGCATCGGGAAATGGGTTGCCACCAATCCAAGGTGACCCGTCTGCGGTGATGACGTTACCGTTCTCATCGAGTTGCGCCTTACCCTGATTGCGGAGTGTAGCCTCGAGATATTCATGGGGAAAAAGCTTGGTAACGTCAGTAGTAGATTTGACGATCTTGATCTGCCTGCCCATATCTTTGACTTCGATATAGGCGATTGGATCCAACAAATCCTTAACATACTCGACGTTGTCCGCCGTAATCATGTCCCCCGTGCTCACTTTGCCCTTTGTGTAGCCCTCTATTGATAGCAGTTCATCAGGGTACGCCTTGGTAATATCTTGGGCGTTTGATATCAATGGCCAAAGAGGCGCAAGTACACCAGCACCCAAAGCTCCTTTACTGACAGTTTCGAGGAAATGCCGTCGGCTAAAGTTGTGATCGTATTTTTTGATATGCATGTTTTTCCACCTGGTTATTTTTTTTCTCAAATTTTTGTGCGGGCCTTACTGTTTGCCCGTCACGCCCTAATCAAGTTGAAACAGAGGAAACCGAGCCCTCTGACTGCTCTACTTCGCGTTCAAGAACCATCAAATCCTTTGAGGCAAGAAATTTTGGCCGCACAAACCAAACCTCTAAAGGAATCACAACAAGTGCGATTACCATGTTAATAAGCATCACCATGACTAAAAGCAGCCCCATATCCGCAAGGAATTTCAAGTCAGACAGGAAATACCAGGGCAGGATCGCAATCAGAACAATCGTCGCGGTAAACAGAATGGCCTTACCTGTCGTCGCTACCGCTCTATCGATTGCCTCTGCATAGTCCTCACGCTCGGAGAACTCCTCACAAATTCGGCTTAGTAGATAAATGCCGTAGTCGATACCTACCCCAACGCCGATGGCCGTGATTGGAAGCGTGTTGACATCGAGCCCAATCCCTAGCTGAACCATCACAGCCCCCAGTAATAGGTTTGATATGTTCACAGGTATGAGTAGCAAAATGCCGGCGAGAATGGACCGGTAGGCGTAACTGCAGGTTGCAAGAATGACTAAATTGAGCAAACCCAAAATCACCCACTGGTAGTCATCAACAGTGTCATTGATCGACTGCTGTAGAGCGATTGTTCCACTGCCCAAGCGCACCGTGAAGGCCTCGTGATCGACACCAATTGATTCCACTGCAGCCGCTGCCTGCTGCAGGGCAAGGTCAACCGTTTCCTGCTTATTGTCTTTGTACCAGAGTGACACTGTGGAGTTTTGCTGAACAAAATCTGTTACGTGTAGAAAAGCTTTAGGACCGGTGCCAACCATCACGGCATTTGCTGCAGCGGTAACAGCACCTTGCTCACGATCCAGAGGAGACCATTTAGGGTGTCCACCACTAAACAAACGATTCGCCTCAGGTAAATAGTCTGCGAAGGAAAGTGTCGCTACCGGCGGTGATTCACCCTGCTCGAGGGCATTTTGAAGAGCCAGCATAGAAAAGACCGTATCCGCTTGTCGGGATACACGCCTCGGGTTCGTGGGGTCCTTAGCTTCAAAAACAATTTCGAGGGTATTTAGGCCAGCAAAATGACTATTAATTTGCGAGACGGCCTGATTGTAGTCTGAATCCTCCCAAAGCAGATTTGAGCCTTCCACCGGATTGCCGACTTTTATTTGCAGCACCTGGCCTATACTAAAGACAACCACCACCAGCAAAGCTAACGCCGTAAAGCGAGCACGCCTGCCGTGGCTTAACTTACCAATAAAGCCCAGAGCCCCATAAATGAGCCGATGACTACCCCCGCTACCCGTCTCATATCCCAAAATACGCTGGATATTTTTCGGCTCAGGAAGTACTGAAAGAATAATGGGTGAGAGAAGGACATTCGTTGGGAACAAAATTAACGCCCAAAACCCGCAAAATAAAGCGAACCTCTCCATTGCCGGAATGGGTGCAACCATAATAAGAAAAAGACCCGCGGCGTCAGTTAAAATACCGAGAAACCCCGGCGCCATCATTACCTTAAGCGCTCGCTCAGCAGCGGCGCGTTTGTCTGGGCAGATCTGATAAATTTCGTAATAACGCTCTACGAACTGGACACAGTGACTAAACGACCTTGCGACCAGTAGCAAAGGAACAACCATTATCAACGGCTCAATAGGTGTACCTAACCAGCCAACAAAACCAAAGCCCCAGATTGCGGCTACAAAACTTGTTAGCAACGGTGTCACAACTCCAGCGACATTTGACATATACAACGCTAGTGAGAGAACCAGCGCTGCAATCGTCACACCGAAAATTGCCAACATCTCTTGCTGGTGGCTATAGACCCAGCCAGTCAGTATCGGCTGTCCTGCCACATAGACGTCGTGCTCTGCATCGCTGTTATCTGCAGCGAGCTGCTGCACATACTCGAACACATCGGCGTAATCGAGCCTGCGCTCGATAAACGTTGCCGTAATTAACGCTGCTGTGTCGTTTTCAGCCACAAGAAAGGCCTTAGCGTTAGGCGCCTTAGCCAAGCGTGACCGGAATTCCAATACCTCATCAGAATCTGCCGGGGCACGATCCCCCATCAAGGGCTGACTATCGATACCAAAAGGCGTTGCTTTCGAATAACGGGCTTTTTCAGTCGCCACAGATAAAATCTGATCGTGGTCCACACCAGGAGCAAGATCGATATCTCGCGTAATGTCCCAGACTTTTTGCAGCGTAGCGGCGTTATAGATATCGCCCTCACGCGCTTTCACCATAATGGTTACGGTCAGAGGGTTACCAAAGTTGGGGTGGTCTTTGTAGGTTTGTACGAAAGGGTGATCTTTGGGCAATAAATCAGAGAATATGGTTTTTAACTCGACGTCTTGCAGACCCCAAGCGAAAAACAACGTGATCATAAGCAGCAGCAGGGACGACACCCCCCTGTTCCTCATTAAGACAGAAGCCAAGCGACTGCTCATTTTTGAGGCTGCTGACATTTACTTCCCTTTACTTTTATTATGGAGTGAAATTACACGCCATTTTTTAATATGTCCATAGGAAACCTTTATTTTTTGACATTAAGGGTTTTTTTCACTTTGTCGCAAAAAGACCGATTAATGACCGGTATTCAACGAGCGTGGTGCTGAAGGGGTCAGGAGGTAGGCTACCGAAATTCTAAACAAAGACAGTCCGAAAAAAAGGCAGGGACACTCATTTCAGAACACTTGGTGTTAACTGAACTGCACCAATACAGATATGACATGTCTTTGATACTAGAGGGGGTTTTACCTGAGAAGGTCCTGCAAGATTGAATACAGGTGGAACAACCAATGGCCGTTTTCTTGGGCTCCAAGGCTTATTCGACACGCCCAGCAATCAGCCTGAATAAAGACAATGTCCGCCAACCGAAGTCCTCAAACTCAGCTTACTCGCTGCCAGAGATGGTTGTGGCGCCTGGCTAAGGGCAAAAAACAGGTATGGGGCGGGAACAAACCAAAAAGGGGAACTGTCCGGGTCGAAATCACAACCCGCTAAGTCTCAACATGGAACAACTTATTTACGATTAGCCATTGCCCTTCAAGCTTTATAAAAGACAGCGTATCGAGAAATACTAATCCAAGGTAGCCGTCACGCACACGAGCTACAGCAGTTTGTCCTGCGACTTCCAAGGAAATTATCTCTAAACGAGCTGCCTCCCCTTTTGATTTCGGAGATGGTTGCTGAGCAGCCACGAAGTCACCGAACTCCGATACAGACATGTGTTGATAACCATTTGGAAGGTAACCAGATATCCAAGCATCGGGATGAAAAGCGGCATGAGCTTTATCGCTGCTAGATTCGTACATGCAGTCAAAGTAGGTCTGGATAACGTTCTCTATTTCCTTTTTATCGGTCAACATGAACATTCCTCTGCTGGTTGATGCTTCGAAAGCCATAACGCCCCCAGATTACACCACATCCACAGCAAATTCGGTTTGTACAGCTGACATGTACCTTGGGAAATAAAATGGAGGCTCGGGTCGGAATCGAACCGGCGTTGACGGATTTGCAATCCGCTGCATTACCACTCTGCCACCGAGCCTTGGAGAAACTTTCTGAGAGACCGCTGCAGCCTCGCTGCAGCAGGCGCGGAGTATACGCATGCCGCGCCGCAGCGGCAACGGTTTGAGGTGAAATGCAGCTCGGTGCGCACTAATCTAATGACACGCCAGTTAACACACGTCTATAACTCTGCCCCTTACCCAGCAATCCAAGACAGACTTACACCGGCACCAGCGCGCCCTGCTGGACTTAACCATCACTGACTTTCGTTTTCTCGAATTACTGAGAAGAATGAACGAAGATAGACCACCATAGACCACAGCGTCAGCAACACCGCGACGATAAGGACCGTCTTCCCTAAAATGAACCAACCGGTATTCGCATATTCTGGTAGCAGCAGCAAAAGAAATGCAATGGCTATCATTTGAAGAGTTGTCTTAATTTTCGCAATCAGATTTACCGCTACGGAGCTCTCTTTTCCCAAACGAGCCATCCACTCACGCAGCGCGCTAACCACAATCTCACGTCCAATCACCACGCAGGCGCAAAGGGTTATCAACACGTCATCAAACCGCGCCGTAAGTAGAACCAGTGCTGTTGCAACTATAAGCTTGTCGGCCACTGGATCTAAAAATGCCCCAAAAACTGTCGTCTGACCCGAACGCCTGGCTAACCAGCCATCGAGTAAATCAGTTAACGCGGCGGCACCGAAAAGCGCCGCAGCACCTAAGTTGCCCCAGGGCGACTCTAGGTGCGCAAAGAGTACAAGAACCGGAATAGCGGCTATACGCATAAGCGTAAGAATATTGGGCAAATTTAGGGGCAAACGCTTGTCCTCGTGGCAAACTTATAGCGCATAACTAGCCGCCGGGAGCAGAGTGTGGCACACCCTGCCAAGATCAAACAGGGTTCAGTCGTTTATGCTGTGCAAATGGTCATAAATTGTTTGAGCGAGATTGGAGTTAATGCCTTCGACCTTACACAATTCTTCTACGCGAGCTCCTGACACGCCAGATGCACTGCCAAAATGTCGCAGCAATTCGCGCCGCCGCTTGGCACCAACGCCAGGAATACCCTCCAAGGTCGATGTTTTACGAGCCTTTGCACGTCGTGCCCTATGCCCTGTAATCGCAAAACGATGCGCCTCATCGCGAATTTGTTGAATAAGATGAAGCGCGGGGTTGTCACCCCGGAGCACCGACTCTTTACCAGTCTCACCATCCACAAGGGTCTCAAAACCGGCTTTACGGGTGGTTCCTTTGGCTACGCCCAAAACCCGAACATTCTCAATACCGTAATGCCCAAGCACGCTCATCGCCTGCGAGACCTGCCCCTTACCACCATCGATAAACAAAACATCCGGCAAGCTCCCCTCACCGGCAGCCAGTCGCCTGTAGCGTCGCTCCAATGCTTGTTGCATAGCCGCATAGTCATCACCGGGCTGAATGCCCTCAACGTTAAACTTTCGATAATCCGCTTTCCGGGGGCCGGTGTTATCGAACACAACACAACTTGCCACCGTTGCTTCACCAGAGCTGTGGCTAATATCAAAACATTCCATTCGAATCGGTGGCGTATCCAGGTCTAACTCTCGCCTCAAACTCTCAAGCCTACCCGCCATCGTCTGTTTTCCGCTCAGGTGCGCGGTTAAATTCGTATCAGAAGTTTGCTGAGCCATTTCAAGCCAACGCGCCCTCGCCTCACGAACCTTTGACCGAATCTCCACCTTGCGGCCAGCGCGAATACTGAGAGCCTCTGCTAATGCCCCTGCACCTTCGGGAAGGTCTGTCACAACAATTTCGTGAGGAATCACCTGCTTGCCTGATAGATAAAACAGCGGCATGAACGCCTCTAGAACGGCATTCGCATCCTCATCGAGGCGGGTTGGCGGATAATAGGTGCGACTCCCCAATACTCGCGCCTCACGAATAAATAGAACCTGCACGCACGCCGAACCATTGGCGACTGACACCGCTAAAACATCGAGATTTCCTCGCACGCCTTCAATACCCTGCACAGTTTGCACTTTTTGCAGTTGCATCAGTTGGTCACGCCGCTCTGCTGCCTCCTCAAAGCGTAAATCAGTTGAGGCGCTTTCCATTTCGTCCGCAAGCCTACCCATGAGCTCCTGAGACTTTCCGGTTAAAAACAGTTCGGTCTTTTCAACTTGCTCGGCGTAGTCCTCGTCACTTACCAACCCAACGCAAGGCCCACTACAGCGGCCAATCTGATACTGCAGGCACGGCCGGGAGCGGTTGCGGAAGTAGCTGTCTTGGCACTGCCTGACCTTAAGAACTTTCTGCAGCAAATGCAGCGTCGAACGAACCGCACCGGCACTGGGGTAAGGGCCAAAATATTCGCCCTTGCGCCGCTTGGGGCCCCTGTGCAGCGCCAATCGCGGCCACCTATCATGCTTACTCAGATAAATATAAGGATAAGACTTATCGTCTTTTAAGCTTATGTTATAGGGTGGTCTATGCTCTTTGATTAGGTTGTGCTCAAGCAGTAAAGCGTCGACCTCGGTGCTAGTCACCGTTACTTGGATGTCTCTAATGCGATTCACGAGTGCCATGGTTTTAGCGGTTAGCCCACTCGCACGAAAATAACTGGTTACGCGATTTTTAAGGTTTTTAGCCTTACCCACGTATAGCAGATCACCCTCTTTTCCGTACATTTGGTAAACGCCAGGTCGGGTTGTCAGGTTTTTTAAGTAACTCTCAGCATCAAAATTGGTCATTTTAATTTGTCTTCAGAGACGCCTAAAACCTCGGGCTCTAGTACCAGCTCAACGCCAAACTTCCGCTCGACCGACTGCTGAATTGCCCCTGCCAAACCAAGCACAGCTGCAGATGAAGTCGCTGTTCGATTCACCAGAACTAAACTGTGAGCCTCCGAAACAGCCACACCACCGACTTCTTTCCCTCGCCAACCCAAGTCATCAATCATCCACGCCGCTGACAATTTGATTAATGCAGAATCTGTGTCGTACTGCGGCAACTCTGGGAAGCGTGCACCAAGACTTTTCGCCACATCAGTCGGCACCAACGGGTTTTTAAAAAAGCTACCCACGTTTGGAATTTTTGCTGGATCGGGTAATCGCTCACTGCGCACTTTCACAACAGCATCGAAGACATTCTGATGGCTCGGCTTTGCTCCATGCAGGGCAGCCCGCAACGTCGGGTATGAAGCCACAACTGCAATCTTCCTGTGTAGCTGAAAATCGACCGCTGTAATAATCAAACACTGCCCCCTCGGCTGCTTAAACACACTCGAACGATAACTAAACTGACAGTCTTCGGCGGTTAAATAAACAATCTCATCGGTCAAAATATCTATGGCGTGAACACCAACGATCCGTTGAGCGACCTCGACACCGTACGCCCCAATATTTTGTACTGGGGCCGCTCCTACCGAACCCGGTATCAGAGCAAGATTCTCAAGACCGTAAATCCGCTGTTCGCAGCACCACGCTACGAGGTCATGCCAATTCTCACCGGCGGCAACACGAAGTCGAACTTGTTCCCCGTCATCCCGCTGGAGCAAGACCCCCTTGAGAGCCATCTGCAAAACCAAGCCATTTACATGTGGTTGAAGAACGACATTACTCCCCTCCCCTAATGGCAATACCGGAAAATTGCGCTCCCTCGCCCATAGCAATAGTGCTTGCAAAGATTCCAAGGACTCGGCTCGAGCGAACCATTGCGCGTTAGCAGATAAGCGTAAAGCGTTGCAGTGTTTTAAAGAAAACGCGGCCTCAACTGCCATGGCTCAACCTACCAGGAGCCTTCGAACACGCTCAAGATCTGCCGGTGTATCGACACCGGCAGGAACTGACTCAACCGCATCGACAATTCTAATGCTGTGCCCCCGATCCAACGCACGGAGTTGCTCTAGCGACTCTAGAGTTTCTGTCGCCGACGGTGGCCAAGTAGTAAAAGCCCGCAAAAAACCACAGCGATACGCGTACAACCCAATATGCCGCCGCGCCGTTGTCATGAGAGTCTGCAAAGAAGCGTCGCTGGGGTCACGCTGAAAGGGAATCGCTGCGCGTGAGAAATACAGCGCGTTACCTGATGCAGAGGCGACAACCTTAACGACCGAGGGATCCTTGATTTGCTCGACGCTCATCAGCGACTCCGACAAGGTTGCCAGGCTCGCCTCGGGATGTTGAATCAGCTCTTGAGCCACCTGCCGAATGTTTGCAACCGGCATGAGTGGCTCATCGCCCTGAACGTTCACAACAATACTGTCCTCCTCCCAACCGCGCTGCTGTACAACCTCCGCAAGCCTGTCGGTACCGGATAAGTGCTCGCTGGCTGTCATAGCGACGTCAGCGCCTGCTGCAGACATTACATCAGCAATACGGGTATCGTCGGTTGCAATGACAACGGACTGAGCGCCTGCCGCACATGCTTGGCTCCAAACCCACCACACCATAGGTCTTCCCCCGATATCCAATAAAGGTTTGCCGGGTAATCGCATAGAGCCGAAACGCGCTGGGATTATGATGTTGAACAGGGGACCATCTCCGCTTGATTAAACTGCTTGCCAAGACGATGCAATAACGCATCAGGAAGCTCCGCTGAAATAACTAGCACCCAAATACGATCGTCAGTTGTGCCTGAGAGTTTAACGGCATCTTTTTCAGTCACAACAATAATATCAGCCGTAATAGCCGCAAGATCCTGTTCGGTCAAGGCGTAGTGGTCAGGTAGCGCATGGGCGTTTAAATTCAGGCCTAGGGAATTCAGCGCAGAAAAAAATTGATCGGGTTGACCGAGGCCGGTCACTGCAGCCACTCGCTGAGCTTGCCATTGCTCTGCGATGCCCTCTATTGCCACAGGCTTTTCTGAGCACAAATGCTTAAAATGTTCTAACCGATAGTGGAAGCCCGTATCCTTTCTTCGACCATTGCGTATTAGGACCCAATCGACACTGTCGAGCCGTTCTGGGGGCTCTCGCAACGGCCCCATAGGCAGCAAGTGCCCGTTACCCAAACCTCGCGACTCGTCCAGTACAACAATTTCGAAATCTCTGGGCAGCCTGAGATGTTGAAGACCATCGTCAGAAAGAATCAGGGTGGGGTCATATACCTCAAGCAATCTTTGTGCAGCGGCATATCGATCCTGTCCAACCACTACCGGAAAATTACCACGTTGCGCCATCAACAAAGGCTCATCACCCACTAAAGCTGCAGATGATGTCGGTTGCACCTCGCAAGGGCCTTTACCGACAACCCCACCATAGCCGCGACTGATTATGCCCACACGGTGACCTTGCTGCTCAAAGGCCTTAGCAAGTGCAAGCAAGACCGGCGTCTTCCCCGTACCACCGACAGTAATGCTCCCAACAATTACCACAGGAACAGGCAGGGAGGTGGGCTTGATCTTATAACGGCGCCAGCGGACCACCCAACCGGTTATCAAGCTCAGGGGCCACAAAAGCCAAAGCCAGGGGGAGCTCCCGTACCATGCGCGTGTAACTATTGACTCAATGTGCTGGCGCACAGCAGTCACGACTGAGAAATTTCGTGCTTATGAAGGCGCGCGTACAGTGGACTGTCATTTAGCAACTGCTTGTGTGGACCAGAAGCGACAACGCACCCTTGGTCCAAGACTACGACTCTATCGGCGTTTTCAATTGTCGACAAACGGTGGGCAATCACCAAGGTTGTCCGATCTTTGCAAAACTCTGCCAACGCCTCCTGAATATAAGTCTCAGACTCAGTGTCCAGCGCTGAGGTTGCTTCATCAAGCACTAAAATTGGAGCGTCCTTGAGCAGCGCTCTAGCGATGGCCAACCGCTGTTTTTGCCCTCCCGACAGCCCTGCACCGCCATCACCTAACGTGGTGTCTAGGCCATCTGGCAGCGCTTCAATAAATTCAATGGCATGGGCCTGCCGAGCCGCCGCCAGAACAGATTCATAAGACGCGTCAGCCCGCTGACCAAAGGCAATGTTGTTAATAATGGTATCGCTGAACAAGCTGATATTTTGGGAGACAACACCAAACTGGCTTCGGTAGTCGGCCAATGCGTATTCCTCAATCACGAGGTCGTCAAGGCGGATTTCGCCGTGATCGGGGGTGTAAAAACGGAGCAATAGTTGGACTAGCGTAGACTTGCCGCTGCCGGAACGTCCGACAAGCGCGACCGTCTCCCCCGGCTTCAGCTGCAGTGAGATATTTTCCAAGGCATATTCGTTGGTTTCTGGATAACGAAAACTTACGCGCTCCATAACAATTTCACCTTTCGCGCGAGCTACCGGCGTTGTGCCACGATCAGGCTCAGGCGGGACATCAATTTGAGCGAATACATCCTCGGCTGCGGCAAGCCCTCGCTGGATAATACTTTGCACGCCGCTGAGAGTTCGTATGGGTTTTCCCATTTGTGCTGCTGCGGTAATAAATGCCACTAGGGAGCCCGCAGAAAATCCTGCAAGAATCGTTGGATCTAATGCAAACCAAAACAACGCCCCCAAAGCGAAGGCTAACAACGTTTGTATGACTGGGGTTGAGACGGCCTGAACAAAGGCCAATTTCAAACTTTGGTTCCGATTAAACAGGCTCGCATTCGTAAATTTGGCCACTTGCTGTCGCGTTGCGGCGAAGACACGAAGAGCTTCGAAAGCCCCCAGTGATTCGCTACTCACCTGCGTGACAGAGCCCATTGAATCCTGAATACGGCGGCTGTACCTTCGAAAGTGACGCCCTACGACCACAACTACGAGGCCAATTGCGGGGGCGACTGCAAAAAATATTAGGGTCAAACGCCAGTTGAGGTAAAGCATGTAGGTGACCAGCGCCATGACGGTAAGGCCCTCGCGTAAAATCGCCTTCAACGCATCACTCGCGGCTCCTGACACCTGTTCGACGTTGAAGGTAATCTTGCTGAGCAAATTGCCGCTGGTGTTGGCGTCATAATAGCGCCTTGGCGCCGCCATCATCACTTCAAATAACTCAACCCGAAGCGTATGGACAACACTACGAGCCACCACATTCATGTAATAGTTGCCGACAAAAAACCCCAGCGCTCTGCCCAGAGACAATACAACCGCGGCAACAGGCACTGCGACCCGCGCGTAATCTAATGGCGTTTTATCTCCGGGCGGCCAAAACCAATGTGCCGCGGCTGAAACCAGACCCAATTCAACCTGACTGCTCTGCCCCAATGAATCCAATAGAAACTGGGTGAGATCTGCCAGTAGGACACTGCCCAGTGAGTACACTAAAAACCCAGCCACACTGATAAAAAACGCCGCTGAATATGGAACGACATAGGACAACAGGCGCCGATAAAGCCCCCAGTCGCTTCCCTGATATTCTGTCGGGTCAGCCATTTGCACCACTAGGCGTTTGCGCTGCGATAGTTAACTGCCGAAAACCCAGCGCATTCGCTGCGTCGAGAGCGGTAACGACAAAACGGTGTGCCGCCTCACCATCTGCAGCAATGGTGATTGGAATATCACGATCCTCCCCCGCCTCATCACGCAGTGCACGACGCAGGTCAATAGGCTGGTTAGACACTGGTATTCCATTCAAAGTAAATGACCCATCAGCTGCAATCATAAGTTCAAGTTTAGTAGCGCGCTTAGGCGCGGGCTCACCCTCAGCCTCAGGAAGATTAATAGCCAATTGCGTCGCCTTGGTAAAACTGGTCGATACCATAAAAAAGATTAGCAGCAAAAAAACGACATCGATCAAAGGCGTCAAATTAATTGACAGCTCATCTGTACGCTTGCGACGAAATTTCAAAGGTCGTATTCCGTTTTCTTACCCGTGTGCAAAGCATCGACGAGCTTGATTGAAACTTGCTCCAGACCGACCACAATGGTGTCGATTTTTCCGGTAAAAAAGCGGTGCATTACCAGCGCCGGAATTGCCACAACCAACCCCGCAGCTGTAGTGATTAAAGCCTCTGAAATTCCTCCTGCCAAAGCGTTTGCATTACCCGTTCCCTGAACGGTTATCTCGGTGAAAACACGTATCATGCCTACCACCGTGCCCAACAATCCAAGCAGCGGCGCCACAGCCGCCACAGTACCCAATGTATTCAGATAACGTTCAAGGTCATGTACCACATGCCCCGCGGCCTCCTGAATGCTTTCCTTCATCACATCGCGGCCTTGGCTCCGGTTAACAAGTCCTGCAGCCAAAATCGCACCCAGCGGTGACCCCTGTCGCAATGCCTTAAGCCGCTGCGCATCAAGCTCTCCGGCTCTGAGTTGTTTCCAAACGTTTGCCAGCAAATGCGGAGGCGCAATCCGATCAGGGTTTAGTGCCACAGAGCGTTCGATACAAATCCCCAAGGCAATAACTGAACATAAAATGATGACAGGCATAACCCAGCCACCTGCGGCAAGTAACTCAAACACAATAACGCCCTCCGATCTTCCTGCAGTATACCTGTGGCAAGGCCGCTTAGCGCCACTCAGCGGAGGTTTAGCCAATAGGGAATATTGCCATCTCGCAAGCCCCCAACGGTCATTGCGTGCGGCGTAGCGGTCACAGTAACGCTCCCATGTTTCGCCGTATTCAAAATCCTCACCCCCCGTGCCTCCAAACGCCTCAGTACGCTGGGGCGTGGGTGGGAAAAGCGATTGACACGGCCGGCACTCACCACAGCAATATTGGGATCGACCCATTTAAGGAAAGACGCCGCAGTTGAGGTGTGACTGCCATGATGCGCAAGAACTAGAATGTCGGCGCGTAGTTTGGTTCGCCAATAGCGAATCAGCTCCCGTTCACGAGCCGCACTTATATCTCCGGCAAGTAGGACTGTCACTTGAGCGGTCATGACCTTCAAAACACAGGATCCGTCGTTGTTATCACCCGGACCGTTGAGAACTGTCACCGTAATAAACGAGGTGTTATAGAGCACTTCACCCACACGACACGGTATCCCGGCGTGCCCTATTGCCCTTTGGGTAGCGAATTGTCCGGCAAGCTCCGCCATTCCCCCGGCATGATCTCGGTCTGCGTGGCTGATGACCCGAATAGCAACATCTTTAACTCCCATGCGGTTCAAATAAGGAATGAGGGCCTTTTGCGCCTGACTTACCCCTAAAGGCGGAGCATCTCCCGTGTCATAAATGAATGTTTTGCCCGTAGCACTTAAAACAACCGATAAGCCCTGCCCTACATCAAGCACCGTCAGTTTTACCGTATGCTCCTTCGGCGCAAATAATCCCACCCCAGAAAATGGATTGAACATTACGGAATCGGGGATAACCCGCTCAAGTGCCTGTGAGGCATACAACGCCCCTGCTCCCACTTCAACTGCAAGCCGCCACGGTAGGTTATCAACGCTTCCCCACAGCAGAACACAGGCAGTGCCTAAAAGCGCCAAAGGAACCAACAATGTTGCAATAACGGGAACTAGGATCACATTTGCAGCAATAGCCGCCAAAGTCATTTGGCCAAACCAGAACAGTGTTACCGGCGCCATTAGCAGCACCAGCACAATCTGTGTGAGAAGAACCCTGGAGAACCATCCACCGAAATCCTTAAATACCATGGAGTTTTGCAGGGTGACAAGCCACATCAATATGCCTGTAGCCACCATGCTCAACCAAAAACTGCGGCCCAAAATAGTGAAGTAATTGGTGATTAAAATAATCAAAGCTGCCACAACAAAAATATGCCGCATCGCGGTTCTCCTTGCTGTGAGCCTAAGTATGCCAACCAAAAAAAGCATGATTAGCGCACGCTGAGTGGGCAAACTAAAACCGGCTAAACACGCATAAAAGCAAGCCACAACCAGAGCGGGAACAATAGCCCAATCTCGCTTCACCAGCTTATTGGGCACCGCGGCAAGCAGCAGCCTGCGGCTGAGAGACCAGGCCGCCATAAACACGAGGCTTAAATGCAAGCCACTGACCACAAAAGCGTGGGTAATGCCGAGAAAACGGAAACGCTCCCAATCTGAATTCGCGATGCCGCGGCCGGTCCCCAAGACCAGCGCCTCCAGCACTCCGATGACTCTAGGTGGCGCTTCAAGCCGTCCAAAAGCATCTGCTACTTGTTGACGGACATGACTCAGATACCCGCTGGAGGCTCCCGTTAATATGACGTGAGAGGCGTTCAAGCGCCCATGAAGCCCTTGAGCTAATGAAAGTGCCTGATCAGGGACGGAGCCAAGATTCCATTGGGAGCTGTTGGGCGTTAATTGCCCCCTGACCCTGACCTCAGCGCCTAGGGGAAAGAGGCCTTCGCCACTGACACCATAAACCATTAGGCTACTCTGGGAGCCACAGTCCTCTAAGGTGTTTAAGGTGGTCGACAGCCTAAAGCTTTGAACCGCTTCACCAGATACTGACGGATATTTTAGTGGCAACGAACTCACCGTTCCGGTGGCAGTTATTTCCCGTCGGTAACAGTTGGGGTCAATTAAGCCGTCGTGCCAATACCAGCCCCAGTAGCACGCCACCCCCCCTGCAATAGCGATGTAAACTCCCACCTTCCGATGCCCCGCGATGAAGCCTGCGCATCCCAAAAATGAAAACAAAAGAGCTGCCCAATAAACTGGCAGTAACAACGACGAAACCAATACAAACAACATAGGGAATGCATAATTGCGGCATATCCCCAAAGCGCCAGTGTGGTGACTCGCGAAAAAAGTCGTCATACTTACCGCCCGTCAGATGGCAAGAAATAGTGAAACATTTGCCAACATCTGACCCAACAGCGGTGATGGTCTAGGATTAAAATTAGCCGGGCCAGCAGAATTCTTATATCTCGTGAAGTTGTGTATCCATGGCACGAAAGCTTTTTCAGCGTTTTGTACCCTCTCAGCAGCAACTCAGGGATATGCCCGGGTTAAATCTGCTAGGAGACTGGATTTATGAACCTAACCTTTGGCACATCAATCGCAGTTCCACCGCAAGGGCATTCGCCATCGGACTGCTCTGCGCCATGATGCCCGTACCGGGGCAAATCTTTGTTGCCGCTTACGCTGCCGTGAGACTTGGGGCTAATCTACCGCTGAGCATCAGCCTCATCTTTGTTACCAACCCTCTAACGATGCCCGTTATTTACTACGCGGCCTATGAGCTAGGCGCCTTCTTGTTGGACACCCCAGTCAAAATTATTGAGTTTGAAATTACTTGGGGCTGGCTAACAGAACGTTTGGGAGGGATCTGGCAACCCTTTCTACTGGGCTGCTTTGTGATTGGCTCGATTGCGGCCTTGTCCAGCTATGTCATGATCAATGTCTTATGGCGGTGGCGCGTTGGGCTCGCATGGCGTCAACGCGCCTCTGAGCGCAGCATAAAGCCCTCCTAAAAGTACCGAATCAATGGTTTGCAAGTGCCTGAGCGATGGGTATGGCCATTGCACGCTTAGCAGGAATCACCGCCGCTACAAGGCAAAGCAGCACAGAGATAGACCACAACCAAATGGCATCACCCACTCTCAAATCAATGGGTAAGAAGTTAAGTGGATAGACATCTGTGTTCAATAATCTGCCTCCTAGTAACCACTCTAAACCTGAAGCGGCTGGGGGAATTAGCTGCGTCAAACCTGCGCCCAACAGCAAACCTACAGAAGCGCCCAAAACACCTATCCAGAGCCCCTGAAATAAAAAAATCCACAAGATATCCTGCCGGCTCGCCCCCATAGCCTGAAGCATGGCAATAAAGCCTCGTCGGTCAGTCACCACCAACACAAGAGACGAGACCACATTAAAAGCTGCTACCGCGATGATCGAAAGCAGTAATAGCGTCACCAGGTCTCGGGATAACCTTATCGCTGCGTATAAATTACCATGCCGTAGTGTCCAATCTGTTACGTAAAACGAGGGTGGCAACACTCTGGCGAAGTCCCAGCGCACCCTCGGCGCATCAAATAGTTGCCGCAACTGCAGGGCCAACCCCGTTGCGGTCACGGCATCTCCCAACATTGTTGCGGTGTATTCAAACTCCGCCAGCATCAAGGCCTCATCAAGCTCCGTTCCAGACTCTACCAATGCCGCTACGCGCAGCGCACTGGTCACCGGCAGGGCCTCTGGCTTCAGGGTGTCTCCGGGTACAATAACGCTCAGCTTATCCCCCACCTTAAGCTGCAGCCGTCGCGCCAGGCCCGCGCCCAAAACCACTTCTCCAGGCTCAATGGCCACCCCAGAAGGTTTAGACCACACTGCCCAGCGGCGCCAAACTGACGGGGTCACCCCCAACATTTTTGCGGCAGTGACCCTAACACCTCGTAAGGCAAGAACATCACGCTCGTAAAAGAGGCCTACCTCCCTCACCGTTGCAGCACGCTCAGCATCGGCCTGAAGTTCATTCCATGTCGCTAAATCAGCAAACCCTTGGATACTGACGTGGGGAACGACTCCTAATATACGTTCGCGCATCTCCCGCTCAAAACCATTCATCACGGCTAGAACCGCTAGTAAGATGGCAACGGCAAGGGTCAAACCGACAACTGAAAGTCTTGATAGGAACCCTGAGAGCCCCCTACCTCGATCAAGGACCTGACGCAGGGCAAAATTAAGTCGCTCAGACCACGGCACGCGGCAGTTCCGCCAATTGACCCGACTTCAAAAGGAGCTGACGGTCCATTTTTTCTGCGATCTTTGGATCGTGTGTCACCACAATGAAGGCCGTTCCCCCCCAATCGATGGACTCGATCAGATTCAACACAAGCTCTGCCGATTCCGGATCTAGATTACCCGTTGGTTCGTCCATCAAGACACAACTCGGCTGATTGGAGAGTGCGCGCGCGATTGCGACACGCTGTCGCTCACCACCACTAAGAGCAGCGGGTTTGTGGTGCATTCGATCGCCTAAGCCAACCGAATTGAGCAGCATTGCCGCACGCTCTTGGGCAATATTTTTCGCTACGCCGCCTATGCGCATCGGCATGGCAACTCCCTCTAAAGCGGTGAATTCGGGCAATAGGTGGTGAAATTGAAAAACAAAACCTAGCTGAGCATTGCGCCATTGACTGCGAGCCCGCTCTCCCATGCGGCTCAAAGACTTATTGGAAACCCGCACCTCTCCCGCCGTCGGGACATCCAATCCGCCCAAAAGATTCAGCAGGGTTGATTTCCCAGAGCCAGACCGACCGACAATAGCAACACGCTCACTCCGTGCAAGGGCCAACTCAACGCCCTGCAACACTTTTACCGAGCGGGAACCGTCTAGGTAGGTTTTATCCAAACCAGAGCAGCTAAGTACGGCATCAGCCATTGTTGAGCACCTCTACCGGTGAAATTTGTGAGGCACGCCAGGCAGGATAAACTGTCGCCAGTACACTAAGAATCAATGCTAAGCAGGTCGTAATCGCAACGTCGCCCCACTGCAATTCCGACGGTAATCGCCCAATATAATAAACCGAGGGGTCAAAGAGCTGAACGCCCATCAAGCGCTCGAGCAGGCTAGCAATTTCCGTAATCCACAATGCTAAAAACACACCTAAACCGGCCCCTATTGCAATACCGACGACCCCGATCAATAAACCATGCCCAAGAAATAACGTCATAACACCCAGCGAGGTGAACCCTAAAACACGAAGTACTGCGATATCACGAGCTTTCTCGGTGACGGACATTGTCAGGGTCGAGATAATATTAAAGGCCGCCACGGCGATAACTGCCAACAGGAGAACACCTACCATGATTTTTTCCATCTTTACTGCGGCAAACAAACTGCCTTGTGACTCTCGCCAATCTGCGATGGTTAATTGAGGCTCTGTACCTGGACCCTCCATGTTCCGCAGTTTCTCACGCAACACGGGTATTGCTTTAGCCACCCTATCAGGGCTCCCAAGATCGAGCTGCAAGCCGTCTATACCGTTTCTAGAAAAAAGGCGCCTAGCAGTTTCCAAACTGACGTAAGACTGCACAGCATCGATACTGGACCCGACCTCAAATTCAGCCACCACAAGCAGCTTTCGAACCCGTGGAAATACGCCTAGTGGGGTCACCGACAGTGTGGGCAACACCACCTCAACAACGTCACCCGTCATGACCCCCAGCTGATTAGCCAAACTGCGTCCTAGGGCAATCGTAAAAGGTTTGCTTTGCAGCGTTTTTAAATTTCCCGAAACAATCTGTTCGTGGAGGTTGTTAACCCCCCGCTGGGCCTCCACATCGATACCTCTGATCTGACTACCAGTCCGTCGCGACGAGGACTGAATCAGTGCGACGTCGTCAATGAAAGGAGCAACGTATTCAACAAGGGGCGTGCCTTGTAATTCGATGGCTAGAGGCTGCCACTCAGTCAAAACACCTGCGGAGGACACTACAACTGCATGGGGCACTAGAGAGAGAATGCGATCCCTTAATTCTGCCGCAAAACCATTCATGACTGATAAAACCGTAATAAGACTGGCAACGCCTAAAACCATTCCCAGCATAGATGCCCGGGATACCAACCTAGCAAAGCCTTGCCGCTTAGCCGTGAAGGTGTAGCGGATCATCATGTCGCGGGTGAAAGACACCTCAGCCTAGCTGTCGAGGTTAGTCTCGAGGGTCATGAGTTTGCACTCCAGCACTGCTACCGGCAAGGCGTGTCTCTGTTTCGCACACCTGTGGGTCCCCGCCGCAGAGATCACATTTACTGTCAATGCCTAAACGCCCAATGCCACCACAAGTCCCACTAATGGGCGCTCTTCCAGCAATGACGCCTACCGCCATCGCAGTCATAATTGCCGCGAAGGCTAAAAAGGTAACCACAAAAATCACAAACGTACCCCTCTCTCTTTAAGACAATACTCTATCCCGATGCGACGTTAGACGCCAGAAAGGGGGTGAACTTAGTGCTCCAAACAGCATTTAAGCTGTCTACCTCGCGATGGACAAGATAAACCGCAAGCCCCAAACGTTCGGAGAGCTCCAATGCTTTGTCAGTACCCAACACACAAAGCGCCGTGGCCCACGCATCAGCGAGAGCGGTAGACGGGTGAATGACCGTCACTGACACCAAATCATGTTGCACCGGGTAGCCGGTACGAGGATCAATAATATGGGAATAACGCTGGCCTTCGTGTTCGAAATAGTTCCGATAGTCCCCTGATGTGGCAACGCCTACGTTCGAAACATTCACTGCAGTTTGAAAGCTACCCCGCCCTTGTTCTGGGCGCTCAATGGCAATTCGCCATGCATCACCCCGAGGGCTATGGCCCCTAAGCTGCAGCTCCCCCCCGACCTCGAGCATAAAGTTCTTGATGCCCAACTCATCGAGGGCATCGGCCGCTAAGTCGACCCCATAACCCTTGGCTATCGACGAAAACTCCAAGGACACACCTGTCACCCGCTTACTCAAACTACGAATATTGGGGCGCCAATCAAGCCTGTTCAAACCGACGGCGTCTCGAGTGGTTGCAATCGCAGCCGCCGTGGGAATTTTGGTAGGCCCCCCTGGACCGAAGCCCCAAAGTTCCACCAGAGGAGCCACCGTTACATCGTAGGCGCCCTCTGTAAGCCGAGTGATTGTTACTGCCTCAGATAGCACGTAGGTAAAATCCCAATCGACCTCAATGGCCTTTTCTGGAGGCAGCGCATTGAATTTGCTGATAAGGGAAAGTGGGGCGTAGGTGTTCATGCTGATATCGACCACGTCAAAAGCCGCAAGCACCTTGGCTTCTACGACCTCTGGAGCAGGCGCTGACTCATCGGGTAAATAAACAAGGGACCAACCTGTCCCGTAGATACTTCCCTGCAACTCAACAACTTTGGAGGTTTCCCCACAGCCCAAGAGCCCCAAAAGCAAAACGACCAGCACAATGGCTGGTCGCAGAACTACCGGTCGAGGGGCTTTAGCCACCAAAATCATCAAGGAAAATGTTATCCCGCTCCACACCTAGATCGACCAACATCTTGATGACCGCAGCATTCATCATTGGCGGCCCGCACATATAGTATTCGCAGTCCTCAGGGGCCGGATGGTCTTTAAGGTACTGCTCGAAAAGCACGTTGTGTATGAAACCTGTCAAACCTTCCCAATTATCCTCGGGCTGAGGATCAGAAAGTGCTGTGTGCCAAGTGAAGTTTTCATTTTCGGCTTGTAACCCATCGTAATCTTCAACATAAAACATCTCTTTCAAAGATCGGGCGCCATACCAAAAGGAAATTTTTCTCTTCGAATTTAGTCGTTTCAACTGGTCAAATAAGTGCGAACGCATGGGGGCCATGCCCGCGCCGCCACCAATAAACACCATCTCAGCATCGGTCTCTTTGGCAAAGAACTCACCAAAAGGCCCATAGACGGTAATTTTATCTCCAGGTTTCAAGTCAAACACCCAGCTCGACATAATGCCGGGGGGAATGCCCTCGCTTCCCGGAGGCGGCGTCGCGATCCTGATATTGAACTTCACAACGCCCTTTTCATCAGGGTAATTAGCCATTGAGTACGCGCGAATTGTTGTATCTTCGCTAGCAGACCCATACTTAAAGAAGCCAAAACGTTCCCAATCCCCACGGTACTCATCGCCAATGTCGAACTTATCAAAATTAACGCTGTGAGGCGGGCACTCTAACTGCACATAGCCACCTGCTCTAAAATCAACGCTTTCACCCTCGGGTAGGCGCAGCACCAACTCTTTAATAAAGGTCGCGACGTTATCGTTTGACTCAACGGTACACTCCCACTGCTTAACTCCAAATACCTCTTCGGGAATTTGGATGCGCATATCCTGTTTAACAGGAGTCTGACAGGACAACCGCCAACCGTCGTGGGCTTGTCTACGAGTAAAATGAGACTCTTCCGTTGGCAGCATAGAGCCGCCGCCATCGCTCACCTGACACTTACACTGTGCGCATGTGCCACCACCACCACAGGCACTGGCAAGAAACAAATTGGCATCTGCCAATGTTTGCAGCAGCTTGCCACCAGCAGGCACCTCAATGGTTCTTTCACCATTGATTTCAATGCTAACATTGCCCGAGCTAACCAACCTTGAGCGCGCGGCCAAGATGACCATAACCAGTGCCAACACAATGGCTGTAAACATACCAACGCCATATACAATTGTCATATCCATTACTGTTTAGTTCCTCGCCTTTGTCAGCATCATCAGATGTCGATGCCACCAAAGGACATAAAGCCCAAAGACATCAATCCCACTGTGATAAAGGTTATTCCCAGTCCCTGC
>JAQWYY010000086.1 GCA_029253705.1 Luminiphilus sp.
GCTTCAGCAGTCTTTACAGCCAAACCCGCTGTTATCTGCTTACCCACCCAGGCTTGTAATGCTAACGGCTCTCTCACTGTCTGGCTCCGCAACGGAAACTTCTTGTTGGCTTTATAAATGCAGTATTCATGGATTTCGTCAGCGACGCTAGGGCTAGAGGCTGGTAACCTAGGGTGCTGAAGCGTGCTGGTCAATTTAAATACTGTTGCGATTTATGGCAGATACTCAAAAAACTGAAGACTCTGAAGCTGATGCAATTGCTCAATCTCAGGCTAATCCTGAATCGACATCATCAGACGCTGAAAACAGCCACCCGGTTTGGATTCCTGCGCTAAAGGAGGCCGGCCTTGCCTTTGCTTCAGCCGCAGGGGTTTTGGTGATCATTTATGTTTTCATTTTTCGCGCGCTGCACCCCGAGTTTCTGCCCTACATGGATCGCGGCGCGGTGTCCGAGCAATCCTTTTCTGGCAATCAGTTTGTGCCCGTTCGTTTTGGTAACGGTGGATATCAAGACGGCGCAGCGCTTATTACCGAATACGAAGATGGCGCTGCGATTTTGGAGCTGCGAGCTGCATTTCAAGCTGAAGACTATCCCTTCATAAAGTTTGATATTGAAGGGCTCACTACCTGGTCGGATGCTTTTGTGTTTTGGCAGGTTGCCAGTAACCCCGGAAATATTCATCGACTCAAGCTCAACCGCAGCTGGGATGAAGTAACACAGGTCGCCATGCCCTATGGGGGCAAAAACTATCGGGGCGAGGTAATTAATTTGGCAATCGGCTTTATTAGTGACCCAACTGACCACGACAACGACGGGAACCCTCTGCTACTTAAAGGTGTTGAGCTGCGCCCCTACAGTGCCTTTAGGGTGGCCGAACAAATTTTTGAAGATTGGACCAATCCCCCGCTTTGGCAGGGGTACTCGAATAATATTGTGCGGGGCATTCACGCCAACGGCATGCTGTTCCCCAATGCGGTGGCCAACCTGCTGGTAGTTACGGGCGTGCTACTCGCCGGGCTTTGGCGATTTCGTAATCGCCTTCGTGGCAAGCGCGCCTCCGTGCGGCTGTTGGCAGTAGCCCTGTGTCTCTGTCTTTATGGGTGGGGTTTTAATGACGCCCTGCGGTGGCATTGGCGAGTGGCCCAGCTCATGGATACCCATGAGCGCTATGCAGGCCTGCCGCTAGAGGAGCGCATTTACAACAATCCTATTCGCTGCGGTCGCCGGGATGACTGCTTCGAGCATTTATTGCCGTATTTTTAAGCCTTGCGCCGCAGGCTGAGCGCCCACGCTCATTCTTAATTTGTCTGCTTTAAGCCGCCGCAACGCCTCACTGAACATCTGGTGCTCAACTAATGTCCTGATTCAACTATTACGCCGTAAAGGTTTTTTATTAGATGCGCCTACTTCCCAATGCGAGCACCATTACAGGCGGCACGCGCGAAGACCTGCCATACAATATGGTGAGTGCGAAAAATTTGTTATGGCCGAGGTGCTTTAGTCACTACCTGCAACGCTTTGGCGTTTTGGACAACATCAGTGAGCTTGCTATTGCTTTAGAAAGCCTGCGACTCAAGTGCAGACACGGTGCAACTTATCTGGACTTGCTCCAATGCACTTCATAGACTAGTGACCCACGTATTCTTGCCGACACTCCTGTGAATTCAACGGTTAGTTCTGAACAAGAAATTCTGCTGATCTGCGGCATGCATCGCAGCGGCACCAGCTTAGTCACCAAATGCTTCGAGGTCTTTGGTTACGGACTGGGTGACACCCTAATGGCAGCCAGTGACGACAACCCAAAGGGATTTTTTGAGGATCTTGATGTTGTTGCGCTGAATGACAGGTTGCTGCAGGAAAATGGTTCCTACTGGGATGCACCAGTATTTATTAGCCAAGAGCCTCTAGCCTGGACCCATGAACAGCTGGAGGCAGGCACCCAATTACTCAAGACCAAGCTCGCTCACGAGCCTCGACTCGCCATTAAAGACCCCAGAT
>JAQWYY010000025.1 GCA_029253705.1 Luminiphilus sp.
GACAGTGTTCTGTACGCAGTTTCGGACGCGATTGATGCGCAACGTGGCTGGGGGCGTGAGAGTGAGAGCTGGTCGGTGCTTGCCGAGGTGGAGCGCTTAGGGGGGCCTAGCTGGTTTCAACTGGGTGATCGTGATATTGCCATGCATCTCTTACGTCGTGACGGGCTGGACGCGGGGCAAAGCTTGAGTCAAGTCACTGCCAAGCTTGCCGAGAGGCTAGGTATTCAAGGTCTTCAAATTGTGCCCGCTTCAGAGCAATCAGTGCGCACGGTACTGACAACAACAGATGGTGAGTTAGATTTCCAATCTTATTTTGTAGGGCGGCAATGTAAGCCCAAGGTTGAATCCGTAGAATTTCAAGGAGCTGCCGAGGCCACTCCAGCACCTGATTTATTGGCTTTTCTCAACGCTGGTTGCGACTGTGTCATTTTAGGGCCGTCAAACCCCTATCTCAGTTTGGCCCCCATGCTCGCCATTTCGGGTATCGTTGAGGCTTTGACGAGCGCTAGTCAAATTGTGGCCGTCGCTCCCATTGTTGATGGGGCGGCGATTAAGGGACCGCTAGCAAAAATGATGGTCGACCGCGGACTGGAGCCGACGGCGTTATCCTGGGTCAACGAAATGAAGGCCTTATATCCGGGGCTGGTTAATATGTGGGTTTTAGACAACCGAGATCAAGACGCCGCAGAAGTGCTTCGGGTGCGCGGTGACTGCGTGTTTACATGCGACACTTTAATGTCAGGTACAACGCAAAAAATTGCGCTGGCTGGCCAGTTGATTGAGGAAGCAAAGCATTTTGTTTGACGTCGTATTGCCCTTGAAAGCATTACCCAAAGCCAAGAGTCGTCTTGCTGGGGTGCTCACTGATATGCAGCGTCGGGAGTTAATGTTGGCGATGGCGCAGGATGTGGTCGCGGCATTGCTAGCTTGGCATGATTGCCGTGTGCTCACCATTATTCAAGGTGCGGGTTGGCCACCTATGCTGCCCGTGGCGTCCAATTTGCAAGTCATGCAAGAAGATGAGTGTGGTGGGGAGGGCCTTAACGAGACGCTTACTGCGGGTATCGATAAACTTGTTGGTGAGCGATACCTTGTTGTTTTTGGTGATTTGCCGGGGCTCGATGCCGCAGACTTAACAGCATTAAGTAAAGCTTTCGCTGAAGGCAAAACGTTGATTTGTCCCGATGACCAAAATGTTGGCACCAATGCTTTGGCATTTAGTGCCAATGACACTCCAGTGTTTCGCTTCGGTAGTAACAGCGGTCGAGAATATCGTCGCAATATTTGCAGCGAGCGCTGTGTCACTTTGGAGAGTCGCGGTTTGTCCTTTGACGTGGATACGCCTGCTGGGTTGCATGCGCTCTTGTGGGGCCGAAATGCGGCGATGTCTGCAGGGGCTGAAACACAAAAATGGTTGCGAGCAGCGCGCAGTTCAGGCGTGATGCAGCGGGAAAATGCCTTCGCTTCTACGCAGCAACGCGCCGGTGGTTTGTTTTGAGCCAGAGGGAAAATTGGATCGGCGGTGCTGGCGTGTCTGTTGATTCAACGACAGAACTTGCCGCAATAATAGGCCAGGCGCGGGAACGGCGCGATGACAGTTTTGGTCGAGTGATTACCTACAGCCCCAAAGTGTTCATACCACTCACGCAACTTTGCCGAGATGTTTGTCATTACTGCACGTTTGCGCAGCCTCCGAGTCGGCTGAAAGCGGCTTATATGACCCTTGATGAGGTTTTGGCGGTGGCCCGGGAAGGGCAGGCTGCAGGGTGCACGGAGGCGTTACTCACGCTCGGTGAAAAACCTGAGCTCCGTTATAAGGCGGCTCGGGAGTGGCTGAAGGAAAACGGTTTCTCAAGTACGGTTGAGTATGTCGTTGCTGCTTGTAAAGCAATCATTAAAGAGACAAACCTGATTCCACACGTAAACGCGGGAACATTGTCTCGAGCCGAATTAAGACAGTTGCGCTCGGTCATGGGATCTTTTGGTTTAATGCTTGAGTCTGGTTCGCCCGCGTTGCTGGCACGTGATGGCGCACACTTTGGTTCCCCTGATAAAAAACCTTGGCGACGTCTGACGACGTTAGCTCGTGCGGGGCGCTTGAAAATACCCACGACGACCGGGCTGCTTCTAGGGATAGGTGAAGACCGCAAACAGCGCATTAGTGATTTGAAAAATATTGCGCGGTTACACGTGCGGTATGGGCATATTCAAGAAGTTATTATTCAAAATTTTCGTGCGAAACCCGGTACTCGAATGGCAAGTTGGCCTGATGTTTCGGTACAGGATTTGCTGTGGACCATTGCCGCTGCTCGATTGATTTTGCCGGCAGACATCAGCATTCAGGCGCCCCCAAATTTATCTCCCGATGATTTGCTCTTGCTTGCAAATTCAGGTTTAAACGATTGGGGTGGTGTTTCACCGGTTACTCCCGATCACGTCAATCCCGAGGCACCTTGGCCCGAGATTGTTCGCTTGTCAGCCGCCACCGAGGCGGCGGGAAAAGTACTGCGGGCGCGGTTGCCGGTTTATGCTAAGTATTTAAATGACTCCGATTGGTTGGACTATTGCATTCGTCCACGATGTTTGGAAGTCACAGATTCAGAGGGGCGGGTGCGCTCGGAGCAATGGCGCGCTGGCGAGCTCGGTTCAGATTTCCCAGCCGTCACGGCGAGTCCTGCTCTGTTGAACCAGGATCGTAAAATCCAAAAAATACTCGATCGCCGCCGCCGCGGTGAAGCCTTAGAACACAATGATGTTGTACGCCTGTTTGAGACCGTTGATATAGATCGACAAGCAGTTTACGAATGCGCGAATGAGCTACGGTCGGAGCAGGTAGGCGAGACGGTCACTTTCGTCGTAAATCGCAATATCAACTACACCAACGTCTGCAAGTACAGCTGCGCGTTCTGCGCGTTTTCAAAGGGACTCCCCAAGTCAGAAGGGCGAGAGCGTCCTTATGATATTTCGGGTCACGAGTTAGCCCGCCGAGCCTCAGAAGCGTGGAGTCTTGGGGCCACCGAGGTTTGCTTGCAGGGCGGCATTCACCCCGGGTACGACGGAAATACCTACCGCACAATTGTAGAAGCGGTAAAAACTGCAGAGCCTGACATGCACGTGCATGCCTTTTCTCCCCTCGAATTGCACCATGGGGCCGAGACGCTTGGGCTAGACATTGAGGATTACCTGCGAATTCTGATGAAAGTAGGTTTGGATACCGTACCTGGGACTGCGGCTGAAATACTAGATGATCAGGTGCGCGCAAAAATTTGCCCTGACAAGTTGAGTGCAGGGCAATGGTTGGACACGATGGCGGCCGCACACCGGGTCGGGCTCCGCTCCACAGCGACAATTATGTTTGGACATGTTGATCATGCTGAGCATTGGGCAACGCACCTATTAGCGGTACGTCAATTACAACTTCAAACGGGTGGCTTCACTGAATTTGTACCACTGCCTTTTGTCGCCCGTGAGGCGCCTCTTTATCGTCGCGGGTTGGCTCGACCAGGCCCGACGAGGGAGGAGTCACGAGGCATGCATGCTATTGCTCGCATTATTCTTGGTGACGTTATTCGCAATATTCAGGCGTCTTGGACAAAGTTGGGACCTGCAGAAGCTCTTCATTGTTTAAATATTGGAGTCAATGACTTAGGTGGCTGCCTTATGAATGAGAGTATTTCTCGTGCTGCCGGGGCAGGCCATGGGCAATGCTGGTCGCCGGCGGCCATGCAATCAGCCATCCTTGATGTTGGTCGAGTACCGTTACAGCGAACAACACTTTACGGGTCGCCTGCCGATGAGCGTAAAGCCCAAATTCAGGCGGAGCCTTTGCAGATATTGCCCCTTGAACAGCCAATAGCGAAATTCAAAGCAGAAAAAAAACTGGCTTGAGGGCGAAACGGGGGTTGACGTCACACGCTCTTTTTTTTAGCTTGCTAGTGACAAACAAGCCGTATGATCGAGGTCGTAGCAGTCGAATAAAAATAGTTTCAGGTTGTTACAAGAACGCGCGCTAGAAAAAAAATAGTGTTCCAAAAATAGCGTTAAAGATAGTGTGGCAAACGAGTGGTGTGTTGGGCGTGGGGGCTTTAGCTGTGGACATTGACGAGTTGCAGTCAAAAATTGATCGTTTAGACAGCCGTCTAGCAATTGAGGACCTTGCCTCAAACTACTGTCACGGTTTTGATAAACGCGACGAAGCACGTTTTCTTAGCATATGGTGGGACGACTGCGTTTGGGCTATCGGCCCCCCCTTTGGTGATTTCGCGGGGCATGTCGGCATTTTAAGTGCACTGCAGGATGTGCTTTGGCCAGCCTGGGCAATGAGTCAACACATTACTTCCAACCACGTGGTGGAATTCTCTGATCCTGATCACGCGACAGCGTGCTGCGACGTGGATTGTACGGGCCTCCTTGCGGGCAGTTCTGATGCAACTTTCGTGGGTGCGACGTACACCGATCAGGTTGAACGCCGAAATGGTGTCTGGAAAATTCACCGGCGCGACGTTGTTATCCACTATTTCAATAGTTTTAAGGGGCATACCCTAAGCAAACCAGAATAATATATGGCCGCTTTAAGCCGTGAATTAAGCATCAACATAGTGTGATGGGTGGTTACACTACACCGACACTAAGAAAAAAAATTTATTATTGGCAACGACGATGAAAAAGAACCTTTTGCAATCGTGATACGCCACGGCGATTTTTGCAGCGACTGCAATGGTAAATGCTGACGAGCAGAAGCCGGGCTCGGAGGTATTACTGGGTATTGTTCGCGATAATGCGTTGAGCGAGTCTGAGATTGAAGATGTGTTGTTTTGTAAAGCGCAGCGGTTCTCTAGGCCCTGCAAAGTGTGAAGGGCAGCTGTTTCAACGCGGTAATTCGAACGCCGCCCGGGCTGGGTAATGAGACTGTCTGGAACGAAGCTGTCTGGAACGAAACTGTCTGGAACGAAACTGTCTGAAACATTGGAGGCTGAGGCCATGAGTGATGCGTTGAATCAGTTACTAGCAAAGCAGGAAATTCTTGAGGTGGTGGTCCGCTATGCGCGGGCCATCGACCGTCTCGATGAGACGCTGTTGAGATCACTGTTTCACCCGGAGTCGACGCACAACCACTTCTATCAAGGGCCGTCCTCAGCCCCTGAGCGCGCTGCCAGTGAAGACGATCCCGGTGATTTTGTACGCTACGCGATAGCAGTTTTGAGCACCCATGCGAGAACACACCATCAGTTAGGTAATACGCTAATTGAACTGACTGGAGAAACTGAGGCCCACGTCGAGACGTATTTCACAGCGTTTCACAAGATGCGAGGCGCGGGTGACCCCTTGGCGGGACCTGATGCCTTTGATACCGAGATGGACTTTTTTGTTGGGGGAAGATACCTCGACAAATTTGAGCTGCGCGATGGTCGTTGGAAAATCATTCACCGCACCGGCATGACCGATTGGATGCGCCTTGACCCACCTTCGGCACGGGGCATGTCTGGTATGGACCCAAGTGTTGTGGGGCAGCGTTTCCCGGACGATTTTATTTATCAATTACCCTCAGTTTAGTCATCGAAGATGATCATTAATTAGGAGTACAGCAGGTGGAAAAGCGATTAGAAGGGCAAGTAGCCGTCATTACAGGTGGCGCCAGTGGCATCGGTGCGGCGACAGCAGAAAAGTTAGTGTCCCATGGTGCCTACGTAGTGTTGGGGGATATCCAAGAAGATCGCTTGGCCGCTTTTGTCGAAACCCTTAATGGGCAAGCGATTGGTTTGCGCTGCGATGTCACTCGAGAGGAGGATGTTAAGGGCTTGGTCGATGCGGCAGTTGAAACTCATGGTCGTATCGATTTGATGTTTAACAATGCCGGTATCGTAGGGGCCATTGGCCCTATGGATACGACGCCTACGGAGGAATGGAAATTCACCATAGACATTCTGTTAAACGGAGTTTTCTATGGTATGAAGCACGCCTCGGGACACATGAAACGTGCTGGACGTGGCTCTATTGTCAGTATGAGTAGCACGGCGGGGGTGATGGGGGGGCTTGGGCCCCATGCTTATGCGGCGGCTAAACACGCCGTAGTAGGCCTTACTAAAAATCTGGCGGCTGAGGCTTGTGCCTTTGGTGTGCGGGTCAATTGTTTGGCGCCAGGGCTTATAGCGACACCACTGGCGGCAGCAGCCACCGTGGGTGATCCTGATGGAATTGAGCAAGCCATCCCTACCTTTGCTGAATTATCACCCCTTCCGGGGCGCGCGGGGATGCCTGAGGATGTCGCCAATGCAGTGCTGTGGCTGGCATCAGACGAGTCCGGGTATGTGAATGGTCAGACGATTGCGATTGATGCGGGCCTGACGACGGGGTCAAAGCCCGGCGATCCAAATTTCGCCGAGTATCAGCCTATCTTACGCGAAGCCGGTAAGAGTGGGATGTGACCGTCCACTGTTTAGACGAGCTTGCTGTGGGTGTTATGGGAGCCCTCAGCGCACCCTGATCGCCGAGTTTATGATTGTAGGGGTTTTACTTGAAAGTCTCGGTGTGGCCGCTATTTGATTTTAACCCTGGGGTTGCTCAGATATTCCCTTTGCAGGCTGCTTCAGGGCGATTCTAGTTCGCAGGCTCAGACGCGGTATGCGGCTGGCCGCTCGCGATGCTTTGTCGCTGGAGCAGGCTGAGGGACGCGAGTAGCGTCACGACCCACAGCGCCCATTCAGATTCACGATAAACGGTGGTGAAGCTAGCGATTGTTAGACTTGTCCAGTTTAGAAATAACAGAACTCCCACAAGTTTTTTAGTAGTTGAAAACTGGTGTGACGCTCTTAATATTAGCCAGCCGCTCAGCAGCCAAAGAGATATAAAAAGCAGCCCTCCTAGCAGACCGTAACTCACGAGCATTTCCAGCCATTGTAAATGTGTATTGGTGGTCTCCATAGTTTGGGCGCTAGCGAAGTTCTGAAGTTCAGGGGGCCAACTAATGGCTCTAGCCGCCTGGTAGCCTCCGCCAAACCAAGGTGTTGCCAAAAAAGCATCAACACCCTGTTCAAAGAGTGCTTCACGAAGCCCAAGGCTCTTGTCTGTCTGATCCATTGGAAAGAGTTGGCCCCTAAACCAGAGCCCCACAGTACTCAGCAGCAGTCCTGCGCTCAAACTCCTCAACAGTCCCTTACCCCGGTACAAAAACACGCCCAAGCAGGTCAGCACCGCAACGGCAATGAATGCAGTGCGCACTGCGCCTAGGATCAGCAAAGCACCAAGGCCAAAGATGCCGATATTGTAAAGCACACGTGGCAGCCGGCGGTTGGCCGCCAGAACGCACCCGAGCAACAGCAGCATAGCGGCCAGTAAAGTTCTCGAAAACGGGTGAGGGTTGAAAACCCAAGAAGGTCGGAGCGGGTCGCCGCGTTCTGCCTCGATGAGGTCAAGTACAAAATTAGACCCTATTGTCAGGAAGGTGAATGCATCGACCAGATAAATCGCAGTAAACAAGAGGGCTATAGATGCGGAAAAATATGCAATGTTTTGCCAGTCTCTCGTGTTGAGATTGCAAGCAACGGCAGGTGATGCGAACGCGAGCAGCAGAAACCACCGGCCCTGTGCAAAAGTTGCAGCCAGCGTGTTTGGGTTGTTGTTGAGCAGGTTCGATAGCAGAAATGCAGTCGTAAGTGCCGCCATCGTAAGTATGAAAACCCAGTATTGCCTCCAGAACACAACAAACTGTTGTGGTTGGGTGGACAGTTGCAGGGCGCTGGCGAGTAGGAGCAATAGCGCGGTGGCGTTGACTGGCCCCACATTAATCAAAGGCGAGATGGCAAACAAAGCCAGCGAGTACTTGAGTAGTCGTGTTATCACGATAGCGTTGGCGTTTTACTGGACGCTTTTGCAAAGCAAAAAGAGTGGCAGTAATAAGCGGCAACAGCGCTGGCGCAAAATTTTGTGTTGATAGAAACGTTCAGCAACGGCAGGGTCTCGGCGTTATGGATGACGCCAGTTTAACACTCCAGATCCTTTAGGTTACTGGCCTTTGCAAAACCGGTCGTTCAATAGGTGGTGGGTTACTTGTGAGCCCCTTTATTTCAGGGTTCGGACGAAGAGCTCATTAATGACCGAACTGGGTGGGTTTACCCGGCCAGTCCATTATGCTTTTATCTTATATATAAAGATTAAAAATAAATATCCGTTGGGTTGCGACTCGCTAGAGTCTTGATGGGAGTTCTTTTGATGAGACAATTAATTGGGGTAATCATACTGCTCTGCATTACGATGTCAGGGGTTTCGGTGCAGGCAGAGAATTTGAGGATTGTGGGTGAAGACAGCGTTTTTGTCGCCACTTTACCCTCGGGAGAAGAGTTGCCGATTACTCGGCAAATGACGCCTTGTGCAAAAAATAAAGGCTGGCTGCAGCCGCTGGTGCCCGAGCCAGGTATTGTGCCGGTGACGGAAATTGAGGTGCTCAATGCCATCAATGATCCCGCCTTTATTTTGGTCGATATGCGCACAGAGGACTGGTTTTCAGACGCCACAATTCCAGGTGCGGTGAATATTCCTTACACCGAGGTGGCCATGCGCATGGATGAGCTCGGTTGTAATAAAGGCGCAGCGGGTTGGGACTGCTCGGGTGCTCAGAATGTAGTGGGTTTTTGCAATGGTCCCGTTTGTCCACAAAGCCCTACAGCAATGCGCGCCATGATTCGAGATGGTTTTCCCGCGGAAAAAATCTATTACTACCGGGGCGGCATGCTGGACTGGGACGCACTGGGCCTGACAACAGTCGAGGGCGACTTTTAGTTGCTATGCCACCGGTAAGCAAAGACGGTCTGTATTACCGATAGCTATTTGGTACTCCAATGCCTGCGCCCGGCTTGTGGTTTATCTCAGGTACTTATCCCAGCCTGGCGGGGTGATCACTAGCCCGCGGCTGAGTTGTGTGGCTGGCAACGGCTAGTGCTGTTGCCCTCGGACCTGACATTAGGCGTTCCAAGATACCTCTTGATTTGGCGTGTTTTGAGGGCGGTTCCTGTAACACAGTGCTAATTACAGGTTGTTTAGGGAAAATACGAACAGCCCCTGACCGTCAGCGGGCTGGTAGATTTCAGGGAATAGCACAGCGGTCAGCGCCCGAAATACGCCGATGCCGGTTTGAATAGCAACAAACTGTTGACCGTTGGCCGCATAAGTAATGGGGTAACCGTGTGCTGGTGCAGGCAGACGTGTCGACCACAGGGTTTCGCCTGTCTGAGTGTCCAACGCTTTAAACCGCCGATCGAGATCGCCGATAAAGAGCAGACCGCCATCGGTTGTTAAGGCACCGCTCAAGAACAGGGCGGCCTGTTCGACCTC
>JAQWYY010000133.1 GCA_029253705.1 Luminiphilus sp.
GATTATATTTACGGCAAAAAGCGGCTTCGGGAGATCGACAGCAGAGTTCGCTTTTTACGCAAGCGCCTTGATGAACTTATCGTTGTAACCGCTGGGCCCACCGACCCGGAGAAGGCCTACTTTGGAGCCTATGTGACTCTGGAAAACACTGAAGGCCAAGTACACCAATGGCGTATCGTTGGCCCCGATGAATTCGACATAAGTGCGCAAAAGTTGAGCTGTGACTCCCCATTGGGCCGTGCCTTGTTGGGCAAACCTATCGATGCAGAGGTCGTTATAGAAAGTCCTTCAGGACCGAAAACCTGGCATCTCATTGAGGTTCGGTACGCTGACGAGTCCGAGTAAACATTCGCCCAACATCGTGCTGAACAGCTTAAGATCCCTGAAGCTTGATGACACAATGCACCGCGGTAACGCAGCATCCCTGCTTTTACCCAGCACCCCAGACTTGACTCAGTCAGTAGGCACCGCCCACTGCGCCAAAATTCCGCGCAGCACACTGACAAAGGCAATAGGCTCGTCCAGCATTAAATGATGCCGCGCCCCGGGAATACCTATAATCGGCACGTCTCTCGCTCCGCACTCCCGGAGATAAACCGCTGAATCATCATCAAACAAAACACTATCCTGTCCGTAAACAACGGCCTTCCTTCCCGGCGTCCTCGCTATGATATTACCTTGCCCGAACATGCGCTCTTCTTGACCAAAGTCGCTGCGAAAAACGCTAGTATCAAACTTCCAAGACCACCCCCCCTCTACTTCCTTCAAAGAGTGATACGCCATGTAGTCAAACAGACTAGGAACATTGACGGGCTGCTTCGGAGATAGCACGAAGCGGCCCTTTGCGGTCTCGTAGTCGGGGTAGATACGATTGGGGCGTTTTGGATCAGAGGGCAGCGGCTTATTTTTTCCAAAATGCGCTCTTAAGCGCTCAGCGCGCAGGACCATCAAGTCGCAGATGATCAACCCGCCAAACAGTTTGTATCGGTCTGCCATAGCGGTCAGTGCCACATGGCCGCCATAAGAGTGTGCGATCACTACAGGCTTTACCTCATGTTCAAACAACCCGGTAGCCCTTGCAACGTCCTCAACTTCGGCCGCGCGGACAGCATCGGAATAATGCTCCCGCACACCAGAATCGCCCATGCCAGAAAGATCAAAAGCGACAACATGATAATTTTCTGCAAGAAACGGCGCGATAAAGGCAAAACAACGTGCGTGAGCCAAAAACCCGTGCATCAATAACAGACCGGGATTCTCGGGATTACCCCAGCGAAAGTAGTGAATAGCGCAGCCGCCCGAGTCTACCCAGCCTTCTTCTCGGGGTGCTTGCAGGGCGTGTTCTAACCAATCGGGGACAGCGTTGGCATCGGGAGGCAGCTCACTCGCGAGGTCGGGAATTTTAGTTACCACCGTGTTCATAACACTCCATCAGTGCCCGAGAGCAAAACGTCCAATAATAACAACCCGCGGCGATCGAACCGTTCGCAGATCGCTTCTATCTCAAAACTGCTGACTATCCGAGCGGATTCGTCTGCACGGGCTGGGGCAACTGGGCGGTGAAGACCCTGCCACAGGCCAGCCCTGTATTAACCGCGTCGATGACATTTCACGTTGTTCTATTTGCCAGGTCGCGTTGACAGTTTACGCACCAAGCTTGTTGCGAGACCGAGGCAAGCATAGGGAATTCTAACTCGCAGAGCTAGTAGGACATGCCCGGCTCAGACGTTTTCGCTTCGGCGCTTAACCCACCTTTGATGAGGCGGCTAAGTGTCCGGTTTTTATGTAGAGCAGGCAGCCCTGCTTGCTGTAGCGCTGCTGATGACTGGCCGGTGGGTTTCGTATCCAAGTACCTTTTTCATAGTGCCCAAGCTCATCACTCAAAACACCGTCTAGAACCAGCACTTCCTCACCTCCTGCCTGCACACTGTCGGGAAAACTAACGCCGGGTTCACATTTAATCAGCGACACGACCTCATTTTCATACTGATGCAATGGCAGCGCAGTAATACCGTCAACTGAACCGCCTTGCCAGCATGCCGCTTTGGTATCAACGCACACCGGCGTTTGATCGAGGGGATGAAACTGCTGTAGCTTTACGAATATTGTACCGCCTTGTTTGGAAAACGGCGTATGGCTTGAACCCACCGGATTTCGGACATACGTCCCCGGGCCGTAATCGCCGTGTTCATCAGAAAAAACACCTTCGAGCACTAAAAACTCTTCACCACCACTGTGTGTGTGCGATGAAAAAAATGACTCAGGTTCATAGCGAACAATACTGGTTGCTCTGGCCACTTCACCACCTATGCGATCCAGCATCCGCCGGTATACACCCGCCATAGGCGATGGCAGCCAATCTAGATCAAGGCTATTAACTACCGCACGGCGGCTTAAATCGGCATGCAATTTCATGTAAAGCAGAGCATCCTCGAGATTGTTTTTCCAAAAATTTAGCTACTGTCGCCTTGCGCTGTATTGGCCTAACGCCAGCGGCACAGACCCCAGCCCGAATATTATAAAACTTAGGGGCCATAACGCTACGCTCTGGGCCATTCAAAGGATGCACCGAAATGTATTACGCGTTGCAGCAGGTGGCAGCACGCAGCGCGCTGCAGCAATGCATCTACCCAAATTGGCAAAGCAGCGTGTCCATTTCAGATGGCAAGGCCAAACTCCCGCCCGCTACAAAGAAGTCTTCGCAATTGTTACCGCTGCACCTGTCTGCTGACAGTGCCTATCTAAAATCTAAACCCTAAAATCAAGACGCATTGAATGCTCGTGGACGTTCAAGGCCTAAACTCAGTACTATGTTTTGGTCGCGCCTGAGAACCACCGCCAACCCTACGGCGTAAAGTCGTTCTGTCGAGGGTGTTCTGGGCAGTCAATGCCCGTGTTGTGTGAGTCTGAGCAAAACCCACAGGGGTTTTGCATACCTACTGAGGAAATGATTATGGC
>JAQWYY010000141.1 GCA_029253705.1 Luminiphilus sp.
ATCGCGTTGGATGAGCTGGTGGTGCAGGATTGTATTACCGGGGAACTCACGTTTCAGCAGCTCACGCTCCTTTGGGAGCAGTGCTTGGATGATCGTGTTTTTCAGCCAAAGACTGACGACACTGCAGTTCAAGTTTTTGGCCCTCAGGAAGTGCTGGGTTTACAGTTTGACGCTCTTTGGATTTGCGGCCTTCAGTCGGGGTCATTACCCCCAAGGGCCCAGTTGCTGCCTTTTTTACCAAATCGCCTGCAACATGAGTTAGGTCTGCTCAGCGCTGACAGCGGGGCACTCGAGAAGTCTGCGATTGCATTGCTCAACAGCTTAAGGACCACCCATGGTGATGTCAGTGCTAGTTACGCCAGTGTGCAGGAGGGTCTCGAGGTTTTGCCCAGCCAGCTTGCCTGTGCAATACCGCCACACGACGCTGTTAACGAGCAACAAGTGCCCAACCACTGGGCAATGCCGTCGCTGCTAGAATCATTGGATGAGGGCAATGTAGCCGTCGCAGGCGCTGTTATTCAATGGGGTGGCGGTGCCAGCGTCATTAGTAACCAATCTAACTGTCCGTTTCGTGCCTGGGTCAGTCATCGCCTGGGTCCTGCAAATGTGGCCACCCCTGTATTTGGGTTAACGGCAGCAGAGCGTGGCAATGTTGTTCATGACGCGCTGCATTTCACTTGGGAGGTTTTAAAGGACAGTGACAGCCTGCGAGCCATGGCCCCCGCTCAGGTTGACGCCCTTATTCAAGACTCGACAGAGAGAGCTGTTCAGAGTTTAGAGCGTCGAGCACAAGGGCGGCACTGCAATATCAGAAAGCGGGTTGGCAGTGCTTGTCTTGATTTGGAGGTTCAGCGTGTCGCTTCTTTGCTAAAGAGCTGGTTGGAGTTTGAAGTGCAGCGAGCGGGTAACTTTTACGTCCTTGAGCAAGAGGACAGTCATGAACTGCCTTTGGGCTCTCTGGTACTTAAGCTTAGGCCAGATCGTATTGATCGGTTAGACGACAATCGCCAAGTGGTTATTGACTATAAAACGGGCGGTGTTCGCCGCTCGAGTTGGCTGGGGGAGCGTCCCGGTGACCCTCAATTGCCCCTGTACGCGCTGCTCAATGAGAGTGTCGAAGGAGTCGCTTTCGGTCGAGTCCATCAAGATGGAGCTGAGTACGTGTACTTGGGTGAGGCACTGGGGCTTGGCGCTAAGGAAGCCCCCTTAACCGATCAGGTAAAGCAGTATGAGAAGGTGCCTATAGAAAGCTGGGAGGCACTGCGAGCTTCTTGGCGAAATAGATTAGAGCGATTGGCTGATGACTTTGTCCAAGGGCACGCCGCCATTGATCCACAACCTCAAGCCTGCCGCTATTGTGCGCTGGGAAGCGTCTGTCGATATGCTCAAACCGCTGACTTAACCGACGAGGCCTTGCAAGGCGGGCTGGGAGATGCCTCGTGAGCGCTAGCGATGCACAGACTCGAGCGACGGCTCTCGATCCCAGTCGCAGCTTTTGTGTCACTGCCCCAGCGGGGTCAGGTAAGACCGAGTTGCTTACCCAGAGAATTCTGGCGCTGCTCCCCACGGTCGACCGCCCAGAGCAAGTATTGGCAATGACCTTCACCCGCAAGGCAGCAGCCGAAATGCGGGAGCGATTGCTGAAGAAGCTTGATGAAGCTCGACGTGGTGTTGAAGTTGCAGCGAGTCACGAGGTGCAAACTCGAGACTTGGCTCTAGCCGTGTTGGCACATGCCGATGAACACCATTGGTCCCTAGACCCTGAGGAATTTAACCTTCGCACCATCGATAGCCTTTGCGCCGATCTCACGCGCCAAATGCCAATATTGAGTGGGCTTGGCGGCGCCGTCGAGATCACAGAGCACGATAAACCGCTGTTTGAGCACGCTGTGACGGAGCTGTTTGCTGCGGTAGGTAGCAACACACTGGTGGGCGAGGACCTTCGCTCACTGTTGCTACATTTCAACAACGACTGGGAATCGGTGCGCGGACTTTTGGTTGCGCTACTGGCGAGGCGAGGCGACTGGGGTGAGAATTTGGGACAGCACGCCGACCCCACAGAAGCGGCTAGAAGGTTGCAGGCGACCGTTGAATCCTTAGTTCAATCAATAGTTGCTCGTCTTTGCGGAGAATTTGGATTTTGTCTCAAAGAGTTGCAGGCCTTGGCCCAAGCATCTGCTGATGAGCTGGGTAAGCCCGACGTGCATTTGGGCGCTGAGCATAGTGCTTTAGAAAGCTGGAACGCGGCTGCTCACATTCTTTTGACAAGCACTGGAGCGTGGCGTAAACCCACCGGGGTAAATGTTAAATTGGGGTTTCCCCCAAAATCTGAAACTAAAACACGCTTGCAAAACTTGTTGGCGACGCTCAGCGAGGGCCCTGTACCCCCCGCGTTATTAGAGCTGCGTGCCTTGCCGTTGACATCAGAAGATGATGCCAGTTGGCGATTGGTTTTGCGGCTGTCTCGCTTGCTACCGGTGTTGCAGGCCCAACTGTTGTTGGTGTTTCAGCGTGAGGGTCGGGTAGATTTCACTCATGTGGCTTTGGCAGCCTCACAGGCCTTAGGTTCTGATGATGAACCTACAGATTTAGCTTTGCGTCTTGACTATCAGATTGCACATATTCTGGTCGACGAATTTCAGGACACTTCTAACCAACAATTTAGGCTCTTGAAGAAGCTTGTGCGTGGATGGCACGAGCATAATGCAACGGGTGGGCCACCTCGAACTGCTTTTATCGTCGGCGACGGCATGCAGTCGATCTACGGCTTTCGCTATGCGGATGTCAGTCTATTTCTTGACGCAAAGGAATCAGGTATTGGCGGTTTGCCTCTCGAGTATTTGGAGCTCACCAAGAACTTTCGCTCCCAAGCAGGCGTTGTTGACTGGGTGAATCGAGTGTTTTCGCAAGTGTTCCCTGCGGTGAGCAACTCCGAGCGCAGCGAGGTGAGTTATACCCAAGCCGTCTCGGTAAATGCGGCCCTCTTGGGGAATGCGGTAGAAGCACATTTGTTCCCGGATGATACCGATAACATGGAGGCTAACTGGATCGCGGAGAAAGTTGCCCAGATATATCAAAGTGAGCCCGATGCAACGATTGCGGTCTTGCTGCGAGCGCGGAGTCATGCGGCGCCCATTATCGCTGCGCTGCAGCAGCAGAAGGTGCCGTTCCTGGGGCGTGATCTCGAAAAAATTGAGCACTCAGCAGCGGTTATGGACCTCTTATCCTTGTGCCGCTGGTTGGCTAACCCCGCAGATGAAGTCGCCGCTTTGGCTCTGCTGAGGGCGCCATTTTGTGGTTTGTTGTTGTCTGAGATTTACCAATTGATTGAGGATAGGCCGCGCCCGTTGAGTTTGCGGGCAATACTCCGTCGGGCGCCAGAGCTGTTAGACACTTTGGCTGCGAAGCGGGCCGCTTCGCTACAAGCCGCTTTGGACTGGGCTGAAACACGACGCGATCGGTTGTCGCTGCGAATTTGGGTAGAACAAATTTGGTTGAAGCTACAAGCGCCCTCAACGTTGTCAATTCAGGGCCGGGACGATGCCGCACGTTTTTTTGACCTACTCGCACGGGCAGATGTCGAGGGCATTGGTCTTGATCTTGACTGGTTGGAAAGCGCCTTGGGACAACTTTACGCCAGCCATGACCACGGGCAATCTGGTGTAGAACTCATGACCCTGCATAAAGCTAAAGGGCTGCAATTTGATTATGTTTTCATGCCGGCGCTCCACAAAGGAACACGGCCTAATCAGCGGGATCTTTTGCGCTGGCATTTTCATACCCAGGCAGAGCAGCGCGAGCTGCTCATCGCAGCTGATGATCGGCAAAAAACGGGCCCTACGCTCTATAATTATCTGAATTGGCTGCAAAAAGGTCGGGAGGCTGCGGAGCTGCGTCGATTGCTCTATGTTGGCGTTACTAGGGCGCGTTGTCGCGTGTGGTTAAGTGGCTTGGGGAAAGTCGAGAGCTCCGACGAAGCAGGCTTAGGCTGGCCCAGCAGCACTTCGCCATTGGGTATCCTGCGTGAAGCACTGATCGATGAAGTGATTCAGCATGCAGCACGGAGTGATGGAGTGCTTTCAGATATAGAATCCAGCGCTGCGACCCTCAATTCCGCAGGGTGTAATTTATGGCGGTTACCTTCAAGTTGGTTTTCCGGGCAGAACTCAGACGAGGACGCCAATACGTTGGTGCCTGAGCCGCAAGCTCTTAACCCTAAAGAATCTGCTTCTGTTCAATCCAATGGCCATTTTGTTGAGAGAACAGTGGGCGTTGTTGTGCACAGGGCGCTGGAGTTGTTGAGTCAGCGAGAGGCGCTACCCAGTGGAGTGGACGCGGCGGTTCGGCGCGGGCTGCAGTTCGGGCTTATTGATAATGGGCTCGCCGGTGACGCGTTGGCCGCAGCCCTGATAAATGCCGAGGCAATGATCGCAGCCACACTCAAAGATGAGCGGGGTCGTTGGATTCTTAAGCAGCATGAGGCTGCTCACAGCGAGTTGGTTCTTATGTCCCGAGAGAGGGGCGGCGAGGCAGTGCAGAATGTTATTGATCGTACGTTTATTGATCAAGCAACCGGTTATCGTTGGTTGATTGACTACAAGACTAGTCGACCTCATGAGGCAGAAACCCAGCAACAATTTTTGGCACGAGAAGCCGAACATTATTTGGGACAGCTTAAGCGTTACCGCACTCTGATCGAAGCCTTTGATGCGACTGCAACTGTAATAAGAACAGCACTCTACTTCCCCGCAGACAGTTTGTGGCTGTGCCTTGAGGATGACCTCTGACCTCAGCCCAGATTGTAGGTGTTCGTTAGGCGAAGAACGGCGGACGCCCAGCTACAGTGATAGTCCGGTTTAACAGATTTTCTGTGAATACTGTCGCCCATTTGTCATTAAGTCATGCTGTCAATATAGCGGTAAGGTCGTGCCTCCTGACTGGGAGGACAGTCGTCCGTCGACAGATAGGACTACATGCTCGAAAAGCAGTTACACTGGCTGCCGCTTTGCTCATGGCCAAGGTGCAGTGAGCCTAGATGCGTGCTCACTCAGTGTGGCCGTTAACCAAATGGCAACAACGCAATGGCAAATTTCGCAGACTTAATGATTTTGGCCTTGGCTGGTTTTGCAACGTCACTGATGACGGCTGTGTTCGGCTTGGGCGGTGGGGTTGTGCTAATGCTGTTGATGCCAGGTTTGATGCCTCTAGCGGCTATCATCCCAATACATGCGGTAGTGCAATGTATCAGCAATTTTGCCCGGGTTGGTTTTGCTTTTCGTCATGCGGATCTGACGCTTTTGTTGCCTGTTACTTTGGGCAGCCTTCTGGGGGCGGCGATCGGCATTCCAGCGGTCGATTTCGTCAGCTTCGCGGTTTTGCCTGGGGTGGCGGGAGTGATGATACTGCTGGTCGTTTGGTTGCCTCTTGATCGCTTTGTTCCCAGCGGCGGTGCAGCGTTGTTCGCTTTGGGGCTGTATCAGACTGGCCTAGGTATGGTGGCGGGTGCAACTGGACCATTGGGGGCGGCGGTTCTCAATCGAATCAATACGGAGCGTGAGTGGTTGGTCGTTAACACCGGTGTTTACATGACCATCAACCATGGCATCAGAGCTGTGGCTTTCGCGTTATTGGGGTTCGCTTTCAATACTTGGTGGTTAACGATTACGGTTATGAGCCTGGCAGTCATTGTCGGTAGCTGGTTGGGAACGCGCCTGCGACAGTTTGTGCCGCAAACAAATTTTGAAGTCGTCTTTAAATGGCTCGTAACTGTACTGGCACTGCGGATGGTGATTTTGACAGGACTGGAGATGAACGCGTAATGAAGTCAGCCTCGCAAAATCGCTTGGGAATTTTACTGGCCTTAATTGCCAATTCAGTTTGGGGGTGTGCTGCTCTTTACTGGATACAGACAAAGCCGGTCCCGCCACTCGACGTTTTGGCGCATCGAGGTGTTTGGACACTACCTGCGGTGTTGCTAGTTTTGCTGGCCTTTGGCCGATTTAGGTCTACGCTTTTATTGCTGCGAGATTGGCACACGCTGAAATTCACCGCGTTGGCGGCATTTCTGATCTCGATTAATTGGGGGGTGTTTCTTTTCGCTGTCACTAATGGGCGTGCCACTGAAGCCAGTTTGGGTTACTTCATGCTTCCCATACTGACCGCGATGGCAGGAGTTTTAGTCTTCAAAGAGCGCCCAACTCGGCCGCAAAAAGTAGCGATGGCTCTCGCGGTTTTAGCGGTGATGGTCCAGTTAATTGCTGTAGGCACGCTGCCCATCGTCTCGCTAACACTCTCTATTTCATTTGCGACCTACAGCGTTATTCGTAAATACATTCAAGCGGACGCAATTCAAGGGCTATTTATGGAGTCGTTGTTCTTAATGCCTGTTGGTGCCATTTGGCTGTTTTTGCATCAGGGCGGGGGGCTTTTTGAATACGGATTGCGCACAGACTTATTTTTGCTGGGTGCCGGCGCGTTAACGGCCGTGCCGCTCTTGACTCATGTCGCCTCAGCTCGGATTCTGTCGATGTCTACGGTCGGTCTTTTTTCTTATCTAGGGCCTTCATTGCAGCTGATCGTGGCTCAAACGATATTAGGTGAATCGATTACCCCTGTGACGCTCGCCTCTTTTCTAATCGTATGGTGTGGCCTTGCATTTATTCTTTTCGATAATTTTAGAGCGCTTCACCGCATGAAAAAAAATCGAAGCTGAAGCGCGTCGAGTCCCAGCAGCGATTAACTCTGAAAACTTTTGCTTTCAGGGCGCCTCGCAAGAGATGCTAGCTAACGGCATCGGGCCATTGTAGTTTGCGCATTGTCTCGGCTTCGAACTGCCGACGATCTTCCTCACTATCAATGTCAAAAATGTAATGATTATTTGCAGTTTGCCAGCGCAAAGTGGTCGTTTTGCTACTCGTGCGCCAGGCGCCCGAGCCAAAGGTTGGGTCGCCGGAAAGGATTTTTTCGATGACCTGAGAGTCAAAGATTACGGGGTGGCCGGGTATGCCGGCCACCTCGGGCCCGACAAAGTGTATTGACGGCGCGCGCGTTTTAAAAATCTTGAAGACGGCCTGATAATCCTCGGCGTTGAGCAAGGGCAGGTCAGAGGGGCATATCAGTATATTTTTCACTTCGGACGGCAGCGCTGAAACTCCCAAGCGGACTGATTCTGATTGGCTGTGTTGGTCATTAGGTTGGTAAACGACGGTCACCGGTTGATCTTCTAATGCCGGTGCAATTAGGTGACAGTGGTGGCCCAAGACAACCGTGATCTCGATTTCTCCCAGTGCTCTGATCGCTTGAATTTGCCGGTGAATTAGTGCCGTTCCGTCGAGCTCTAGAAGACATTTTGGGCGGTGGCCCAACCGACTACCCGCGCCCGCTGCCAATATGACAGCCCCGTTTTCCCCCGATGTTTTTGGTCCGCCGTCAACAGTAACCGTCATGCTAGTGCCGGTCATGTGAGGTGCTTTCTTCAGAGGAGGGATGATGATGGTTAGATTGGCTTGACGGGGTTAGCTTTTGCTGAGGCCTATGATGCATGTGCGTTGTGCCATGACCGGAGAAGGGTGTGGTGAGCCAGAGGCTATAGGATCCCATGACGATGAGGGTTATCCCCATCAGATTCCGAAAGGTTGAATGGCGCAAGACGGCATTAGCATGTTGGCCCGCTAGGGTTGTGCCTAGCATGGCGGGTAACGTTCCTATTCCGAATAAGCCCATGAGAAAAGCTCCATCGAAAGGTCCGCTTGCGGTTGCTGCGCTCCAAGCGAGAGCGCTGTAAACCAGGCCGCAGGGCATAAACCCCCACAGAGCACCCATGACCATGGCATGCCCTTCGTGTTTTGGCGGCAAAAATGCGGTAATGATTGGGCTTATCCCGCGCCAGATGCCACCGCCGAGTCGCTCCAGTATTTTGATGCCATACCAGAGCTTAAGCGTATGCAAGCCTACAGCGACCAAAAGCACTGCAGCGACGACGCGAAGGTAAAATGTCCAATGGGTAATGGGTAGGAAGAGTGCGACCGAGCCGATAAATCCGCCGATGGATGCATAGCCGAGCAAGCGTCCAAAATGGTAGGTGAGGGGAAAGCTCCATCGCCGGTTCTCGGGCGCCTGAAAGGCCAGTGCTAGTCCGCCGCACATGCCCATGCAGTGGCCCGCTCCTGCAAGCCCAAGGAGAAGGGCGCTGGTCGCTTCAGTGCCGGTCATGGTCGCCCTCTTGTGGTGGATTGCTCGTCAGGTCGTCGTTCAATGCACGCCAAGCATCCTGATCGAGGTCGTCATACTGCCCCCGATTAATTGACCAAATCAGCAAAGCGGCAACAATGATCACAAAGATGAGCGCTATGGGTATGAGTAAATATAGGCTGTCCAAAGTATCAATCCTTCAGCCGACGTAATCGCAAGGCATTTAGGACCACCAGCAGTGAACTGGCGGACATGCCCAAAGCCGCTGCCCAGGGTGGTACATAACCCAAGGCAGCGAGAGGCAGCCCCAGCAAATTATAACCCGCTGCCCAAAGTAAGTTTTGTCGAGTGATACGACGAGTCGCTTGAGCAGCCTTTCTTATCATTAGTAATCGGTTAGTGTTTTCTTCGGTGATGACAAAGTCAGCTTGGGCTTGTGCTAACGCTGTGGCACCCGCAACGGCGATGGACACATCAGCAGCACGTAGCAATGGCGCGTCGTTAAGTCCGTCGCCAATGGCCATGACAGTGGCACCTGTGCTCTGACGTTGTTTGATTTCGGCGAGTTTTTCTTCGGGCCTTAGCGAGGCCGTATAAGTCAGGCCTAAACTCGACGCTATTTGATGTACACGCGCTTCCGTGTCGCCCGACAAAATCTCAAGGGTCAGTGCCTCTCTTTTAAGCTCATCGACAAGCTTTTGAGTCCCCGAACGCAATGTTTCTGAAAGGCTAATCCAAGCGAGCCAACGACCGTCTTCCACCAATGCTACCCAGTAATGACTTTCATCGGGTCTATCGGGTAGCCCTGGGGCAATTTCACGGCAGAAAGTGAGGCTGCCAAGCCGTAATTTTACATTGCGCTCACTATCCCAGCCCTCGACGCCTTGTGCTGCAACAATTTCGACATTTCGAACTGCGTTGTTGTGCGCTCTTTGATGAAAGGGTCTCGCGGCGGGATGGCTGCTGAACTGTTGCAACGCGGCGGCGGTGCTGAGTGCCGCATCTATATTGATGCCTTGAGCAGTACAGATAGTTGAGATCACAAGCTGAGTCTCAGTTAGGGTGCCGGTTTTATCAAAAATGACATGATCAGCGGCGGCGATGGCCAAAAGCCCTGTTTCGCTGCGAACCCGAACCCCCCGTCGTCCCAACCACGCATTACCGGCTGTTAGTGCCGCGGGTGTTGCGAGGGATAAAGCGCAGGGGCAGGCCACCACTAAAACTGCGATACTCGCCCAAAAAGCTCTGGCGGGTTCTATATTCCACCAAACAACAAATGTGATGACTGCAGCTGTCAGGACCAGGCCGATAAAGCGTGCAGCAACTAAATCGATCAATTGCAGGTGAGGGGGTTTATCGTCCCCGGCTCGGTCAATATCTTGCGACAGGGCCGCAAGGCGCGAGTCACTAAAGCCGTGTTCCACCATCAGCTCGAGGCTGGATCCTTCGTTAATTGTGCCGGCAAAGACAATGTCGTCTTTTTGCACGGTCCTGGGCAGGGATTCACCGGTAAAAACCGCCTCGTCCACGACCGATGTCCCTGTGGTGACTCGTGAGTCGAAAGCGATAGCTTCACCAGTGGCTACCCGAATGATTTCTCCCGGCTGAACGGTATGTCTGGGAAGCCGCTGCCACTGTTGGTCACGTAAAACCGCTACAAACTCGGGGAGTTCATCGGCGACTCGTACCAGTTGAATGAGATCTCTGTCTCGCAGCCTTTTCTCTACAAAGCGCGCTAGCAGTAGAAAAAAAACAAACATGGTTACGGAGTCGTAATAGGTCTCACCACCCCCTTGCAACGTTGACCAAAGGCTTGCTGATGTTGCGAGAATCAGGGCTAACGATACCGAGCTGTCCATGATTAAGGTGCGATGCCTTAGATGCTGCCAAGCACGCTCAAAAAATTCTCTGCCACTGTAGCCCAGAACAAAAAGGGTTAGGGGCGCACTCATAAGACGCAGTAGCTGCTGTAGTTCGGTATCGATACCTTGCAGTGCCCCGGCATGGAGCGCGATCGCAAACATTCCCACTTGCATCATTCCTAGGAATGCAATGCCAATGCGCCGGAGATCTCGGCGATAGTCCTCACGCATTTGTTGCAGTCGACTATCAGCACGCCAAGGCTGCACCCTGTAACCTAATTGCTGTAACACGTCGATAACCGGATTAGCAGCGCAGCCGGGCAATAAGTTCACGGTTACTTTTCCCAAGGTTAGCTGAATATGTACTGACTGAACCTCTTCAAGCTCTTGAAGGAATCGCTCTATAACCCAAGCACAAGCTGCGCAACTCATGCCCGTTACCATCAAAGGGATTTCTTGTTGCTCAGCATCGACTTTTGCGAAGGTTTGCAACCAGGTTTTATCGTTGTACCAGTCAGAGGTTTGTGCCGATTGTTGGTCAGGAGTGGGGGGATAGTCTGTGCGCTGACGGTAGAAGGCCGTCATATCGGCCCCGGCAATCAGATGAGCCACGGCTTGGCATCCCAAGCAGCATACAGCTCGGTATGTGTTATCCACGCGAACTGATAACGTCGTGTCATTGGGCAGAGGCTCTCCACAATGGAAACACTGTGTTGCGGTAGGCTCTACAGTCAAAAGAGATGATCGCCATCGAGTCGCCAATCGCTACCGACACCTTCGTCAAGCGTCCAGTGCCAGCGTCCCTTAATTAACTGGGGTAGTAAAACCCGGTAGTGTCCTTGGGCAACCAGCTTTACAGGCACTGCAAAGTCGCGGTCGGATTCCATCGCGTGGGATAACAGGAGCCGCAACTGATGAGCCTCAATCCTACCCTCAATGCGAATATCAAGCTGTCGCTGCTCATGGCTAAATCGGGCTGTAAGCTTGAGTGAGTCAGCCCTACTTTGCCTTGTCAGCTGCTGGTTAATTGCTAAACCTTCTTTGTAATAATCGTCTACAACGAGGTCATCCGCATACTGATTAGCAATGACCACAGTGTATAGGGTAGCAACCACGGCTGTTCCGGGAAGGATGATTAGAAACCAGGGCCAAAATTGTTTATACCAAGGAAGCATGGGCTGTTGTACCTGTTATAGCGCTGGCCGGATGAAACGAGATTCTGCTTCTGCATAAATCGCCTCATGGTTAATGGCTACGGCTCGAAATAAAACGGGGGTGCCTGGAAAGGGCAGGTTGCTAGGGTCAGCCCGGAGCCGAACACCGAGCTCGAATAGTTCGCCGCCCAAAACGGTTATGGCATCTTCCCCAAGGATTGAGGCTCCAATAATGCCCACTGCTTCGATGCGATATGTCGCGGCTTGATCACTGCGATTGGTTACCCGTATCTCAAACACATTATCAATTAACCCCCCCGGAGCGGGGAGATAAAGCTGACTGCGGTCTCGAGATACACTAATGTCTACAAGGCTGCGGTTGAGCAGGGATGAAGTGAACAACGCCAACATCACTAATAACGCTGCACTATAACCCAAGATTTTCGGCGGGATCCCCGCAGCTTTCTGGCCCGTCAGCGCGTTCTCACTGGTATAGCCTACCAGCCCTTTGGGTTCTCCCATTTTCTCCATGACAGAGTCGCAGGCATCGATGCAAAGGGCACAGCCAATGCACTCGTACTGTAGCCCGTCTCTTATATCAATGCCGGTGGGGCAAACTTGAACACAGAGCTCGCAATCAATGCAGTCGCCCTGATGGGATTCTTTGCTGGCAAAGCGCTTACGGGAGCCTCGTGGTTCGCCACGGTCGGTATCGTAGGTGACGACCAAAGTATTCTTATCAAACATCACCGATTGAAATCTGGCGTAAGGGCACATATCGGTACACACTTTCTCCCTCAAGTACCCCGCATTGATATAGGTGGCAACACTAAAAAGCAGCACAAAGCTTGCCGCACTCATGTCTGCTGAGAAGGTCAGGAGGTCAGGTAGCAGCTGGCGGACGGGTACAAAGTAGCTGACAAATGTCATCCCGGTAAAAGCTGCAATTAGCCCCCATCCACAGTGTTTCAGCGTTTTTTTACGCAATTTACGCCATGACATCGGTTCCTGATCCAGTTTGATTCTTTGGTTGCGACTTCCCTCAAAGCGTTGCTCGATGTACATAAAGATGGCAGTCCAGACGGTTTGCGGGCAGGTATATCCGCACCATAAGCGTCCCCAGAGAGCGGTAACTGTAAATAAAGTGAAAGCAGCGATAATGAGAATAAAAGCGAGTAGTACCAGGTCTTGGGGCCAAAGAGTTAGGCTGAGGATGTGAAATTTCCTCTCAGGAAGATCAAACAGCATGGCTTGTCGCTCGTCCCACATAAGCCACGGGAGCAGAAAATAGCTGAGTAATAATGGCCAGCCGGTATACAGGCGGAGTCGCTGGAAACGACCTTCAATAGCTCTGGTGTAAATTTTTTCGCGACGCCGTTTTTTATCGAGCTCGCTGATCTCCGCTGGCACGATTGAATCAACGGCAATCACGTCATCGTGCTGACTATTCATAGCATGAAATATTCAAGGATGATGCTTCAGAGGGTGGCGGCTGTTGTTGTCACATTGGATGACCTGCTGATCCCATAAACCCACGCCGTTAGAATGTGTATTTTGTCTTCGGTCAGCGTCTCGTTGAATGCCGGCATTTTTCCATTCCGACCGTTGCGCAGTGTGTGCGCTATTTGGTCGGCCGTGCCGCCATAAAGCCAAATTCCATTGGTGAGGTTAGGGGCGCCCATGAGTTGATTGCCCTTGCCGTCAGTGCCATGACAGGCCGCACAGTAGGCTTGGAAGTGCCCAGCGCCTTTTGCCGCTTTGGCTTGGTCCGCTTCACGAGCATTCAAGGACAATACATATTGGGTAGCCTCATCTATGCCGGCATCTCCCAAAATAGCCTGCCAAGCTGGCATGGCAGCCTGTCTACCGTGAATCAGTGTTGCTTTAATCGCCTCAGGGCTTCCTCCATAAAGCCAATCGTTATCTGCAAGGTTTGGAAATCCGTGTGCACCATAGGCGTCAGAGCCATGGCACTGCGCGCAATTGTTGCCAAACAGGCGCCGTCCCATTTTTCTGACCTTGGGTTCAAAGGCGATCTCTTCAACGGGTAATGCCAAATAACGGTCTCTCATGGCCCGATACTGGTCTTCAGCCTCAGCCACTTTTACCTCGTACTGGCCGGTTGATGTCCATCCGAGTAGCCCCTGGTAATTACCCATACCTGGGTACAGCACCAAATAACCGACAGACCAAATGATGGTTGAAACAAACATGTATACCCACCAAGTAGGAAGTGGCGTATCTAATTCCTCCAAGCCGTCGTATTGGTGTCCCGTTGTTTTGATTTCCTGCGTGGGTTTTTTACGATTGCCCAAAAGAATCCACAGGGCCGCCAACAGCTGGGCGCTCGTCAATATGATAATCCATCCGCTCCAGAAGTTACTCACGGTCTAGCACCTCGCTTCGCGTACGTTCCGCAACTTCTCGATCAGCAAAAGGTAGGTTAGCCGCATCTTCAAAAGGTGTTTTTTGCTTGCGGCCGTACGCCCAAACAACAAGCCCTATAAAACTCACTAACATGAAGGCGGTACTAAGCCCACGTAAATCGTTGATATCCATCTTAGCGTCGCGCCTTTACTAGCGTGCCAAGCTGCTGTAAGTAAGCGATGAGTGCATCAATTTCTCGCACGTCTTTAACGGCTGCCTCGGCATTGGCAATGTCTGCGTCGGTATAAGGTACGCCCAGCTTACGTAGTGTTGCGAGTTTCACAGGCGTTGTTTTGGCGTCTATGGTGTCCTCAAAAAGCCATGGAAATGCCGGCATGTTGGACTCGGGAATAACGTCTCTTGGGTTGTAAAGGTGCGCCCGATGCCATTCGTCACTGTAGCGCGCGCCCACTCGAGCAAGATCAGGCCCTGTGCGTTTGGAGCCCCAAAGAAAGGGCCTGTCATAGACAAATTCGCCGGCGACAGAGTAATGCCCGTAGCGTTCCGTCTCAGCACGAAGAGGGCGTATCATTTGTGAGTGACAGGTATGGCAGCCTTCACGTATATAAATGTCACGGCCTTCCAGCTCTAGTGCAGAGTAGGGCTCCAGTCCCTCTATGGGTGTCGTGCTATTTTTTGAAAAAGCTAGGGGAACGAGTTCGACGAGGGTACCAAAGCTAATGGCGACGATAATTAGAGCAACCATCAGGCTGGGGGTTCGTTCTATTTTGTCATGTTTCATGAGTTCTCCCCCTCAGACTGTTGCGACAGCGGATTCGGTTTGTGGTAGCACGTCGGTAACTTCTCGTCGTGTGGTCATCCATACGTTGTAGGCCATGACTAACATGCCACTGAAGAAGATAAGACCACCGATCATGCGCACAATGTAGCCAGGGTGGCTTGCGACCAGAGATTCGACAAACGTGTAGGTTAGCGTGCCGTCTTCGTTATAGGCTCGCCACATCAGTCCTTGCATAATGCCGTTCACCCACATCGATGCGATATAAAGAACGGTGCCAATGGTGGACATCCAAAAATGCAGGTTGATCAGGGCAACGCTGTGCATTTGCTCTTTGCCAAAGAGTTTTGGGATAAGGTGGTAGAGCGAACCAATAGAGATCATGGCTACCCATCCTAGTGCGCCAGAGTGCACATGCCCGATCGTCCAGTCGGTATAATGAGACAAGGAATTGACGGTCTTGATTGCCATCATTGGGCCTTCAAATGTCGACATACCATAGAAGGATAGACTGACGACCAAAAATCGCAGGATTGGGTCGTCCTTGAGCTTATCCCAAGCCCCGGACAAGGTCATAATTCCGTTGATCATTCCGCCCCATGACGGCGCTAGTAGAATGAGGCTCATTACCATGCCTAGGCTCTGCGCCCAGTCGGGTAAAGCGGTGTAATGAAGGTGATGAGGCCCTGCCCAAATGTAAATCGATATTAACGCCCAAAAATGAACTATGGATAGCCGGTAGGAATAGACAGGGCGTTCTGCTTGCTTTGGAACAAAGTAGTACATCATGCCCAAAAAGCCTGCTGTCAGGAAAAACCCCACCGCATTATGGCCATACCACCACTGCACCATAGCGTCCACTGCGCCAGCGTAAGCTGAATAGGACTTTGTCATACTCACTGGCAGTGCGGCGCTGTTGACGATGTGAAGAACAGCTACTGTTACAATGAAGGCGCCAAAGAACCAGTTGGCCACATAGATGTGGTCGACTCGACGCCTGGTGATCGTGCCAAAAAATACAATCGCGTAGACGATCCAAACAACCGCCAGCAAAATATCGATGGGCCATTCAAGCTCTGCGTACTCTTTGGAGGAGGTCATTCCCATGGGCAGAGTGATCGCGGCCGCTACGATGACCGCCTGCCAGCCCCAAAAAGTAAAGGCAGCAAGCCGGTCAGAGATCAGTCGCGCCTGGCAGGTTCGTTGCACCACGTAATAAGAGGTCGCGAACAGTGCGGATCCGCCAAAGGCGAAAATGACGGCATTGGTGTGCAGTGGGCGTAGTCGCCCAAAACTGGTCCAGGGCAAATCGAAGTTTAACGCTGGCCAAGCCAGTTGGGCAGCAATCCATACCCCAATTCCCATACCCACAATGCCCCATACCACCGTCATGATGGCAAATTGGCGCACGACCTTGTAATTGTAGGTAACCGGTAAAGTTTCTATTCCAGCGGTTGCCATATTCATTCACCTCAGTCTGCACAGCTACCGTGGTGCCCCCGCACCTCTTGGCTTTGCATATTTCACAGCATCTTGAGCCGTTCCCAAGATACATACTGCTTTACCTTTGTGGAGCTCGTGTTACGAACCCTCGTGATTATTGGCGCCCAGTTAGTCAGTAAATGCCGGCATGGCTCCCCAGTCCCACAACAGCGTTGTGGCAACCAGTAAGCACACCAACATCACGAGTGAAACGCCGATGACGGCGCTGGCGAAGAGAAAGCCTCGTGACTCTGGAATCTTCATGACGATTGGGATGCCATTATAAAGCAAATAAGTTGACCAACAGACTGCGAATACTCCGATCAGCATATCCAGCCAAAGAACGGGGTAAAACCCGACCGCGCCCGCAATGAAGAGTGGCGTGGCACACACACTCGATATCAAAATACCTTTTATGAAGGAAGACTGAGCGCCATAGGTTTCGGACATCCAGTGGATGAAATAACCGATCGCAACGACGCAGGACACCATGCCACCGTAAAAAAGAAAGCTGATAAGCCTAGCACTTTCATCGGTCAGTCGAATGACATCGCGTCCCATACCTACCGTCCAGCCCACTTGGGTGGTTCCGATATACCAAGCATAGGCGGGCAAAATCGCCCAAATTAGCGGATAAAGCAGCATCAGTGCTTGGCTCGTATCGTCGAGCTGCGCCAGGCGGCGCCAGGCGGCACTGGGCTTGGTCATGATGCCCAAGCTGTGATGGAACATGACTCTATTCCCCTTTAATTAGTGTGGGTATTGTACGCCGGTCCCAGACCTAACGTCGAGTGATTTTATCGTTACTGATGCGGCTAAAAAACCGGCCGCCTAAATTAGATCAGATCAATGACCACGTTGGCAGCACGCACTAGCGGGTAATGATTGGCAACTCGTTGAGCAAGGCCTCGGGAGAGAGCTGCTCAGTACCAAAAGTCTCGAGGAAATCGATGCCAAGCTGCTGAGCTCGGGCGTTATCTTGGCTATCGCGGAGTACCACGTGCTCTCCGACAAGGTGGTGCATATCACTGATCGTTTGATGAAGCGCTAAAAGCTTTTCGTCTTCGGGATCGGCAGACCAGAGGGTGCTGTCAAGGGCGACGGTATGCGGCTTGAGCCTCTGCAGCACTGCCGTACTACCACGTTTTGGGTTGATCTCAGCGACTGAAATCTGGCAGCCGATGGACCGCAATGTGCCACAAAAATAAGCAGCATCATTATCCTCTCGAAGTTGAGCTGAATCGGTTAACTCGAACCACAGGCGGTCGGTTCCTATACCGCTCTCGGAGACCTCGTGGAGTAAAAAATCGAGAAACTCAGGATGTAAGGCAGCCTCGGTGCAAATGCGAAGCTGAAAGAGTGGTGGGGTGCGCCCCGCTGCTACCACCGATTCCGCAAAGCGACAGGTGTTGCTGACTTTTGAGCAATCGGTTGCTATAGCCAGGGCGGTGAGAGGATAGCGTTGACGTTGTTCAACACTATTTCCGTGCGCCATCCCATTGGACAGTACCTCGTAACGGGTTTGTACAACAGCAGCATCACCAAGGATCCTACGGTGCACAGGTCTCACAGAAAACTGTGGTGGTGCCTCTTTTTGAAGCAAAGCGTAAGTCGCTCTTACAGCGCTGGCAAGGCTGCTGAACTTCGGGGGTGGTGCGGCAACCACCCCTGTATTGGGTGCTGTTGCTAAACCTTGTTTGGCGATATCTTCTAAGTTAATCCAAAGCGCTTCAGCGCTGGAAATGCCGCCGTCCACGGCCGCAATGCCAATGCCTGCAGGTGAAACTGGGCTGCTGTCGTCAGTTAATAGGCCACGAAGTTGTTCAATGTTTTCAGTGCCGACGATGATGCCGTGAGTTTCCTGGGACAGAGCGCCCTCGCATTCAATAGCAATCGAACTACTTAGCAGTTTGCTAGTCACTTGCTGAATACCCGCCGAGTTCTCTGCATGTATCGCCAGTGCACAGCTTGTTGTTCCTCTGCGCCTAGCTCTTCGAATATTACTTTGAGCGGCATCGATCATTTCTGAGCGTGATTGCGTTAATGACTTTGGTGAGACCTTGGACACATTGAGATCTTTTTGCCGCTTTTCCAATGTTTGAAAAACACTGCGCTCAATAATTGAAAGTTCGTCTGAGGGGGTGAGTGGTTTCAATCGATTGCTGAGCTGCCTTGCGAGTTGAATTAAATTAATGTCTTTAACTTTGAAACCTTGTTCGTTGACAAAGGCGAAACGCGTCGAGTTGGCGTTTTTCCATATAAGTTGCAAGTTTTGCGTCGAGTGCTCAGACAGTTTTTCAGACATCCAACTCTTCAACTTAAGTTGATGTGCGCGCTTAACCCAATTTTCAAGGCGAGGTAGTGTTGCAAGGCGCTCTGAGAGTCTTGGCTCGGTAAGTATCTCTGGTTCTGGCAGTGATGAAGCGGCTAGGGTAATAGGCTCCTCACCGCCAAGCTGCTGCTGCAGCTGTTGCAAGCAGGACTGCGCTTCGATCGACAAGAAATCATTCCCTAAGCCCTGAGGAAGTTCTTGGGTCATCTTTTTTGCGGCATCCGGCTTTAGAGGGAGCCCTGTCTCCATGGTGCGTTGCAATGAATTGTTAATTCGTGAGATTCGGTCGAGGACTGTGTCATAGAACAATGAGTTGTTTTCTCGCAGTTGAATCAACACCAATTCATCGCGCAGGAAGGAATCGATTAGGCCGAGTAAACTTGCTGGCATGAGTCCGTCGGGGAGCAGTTGGCTCAAGTCGTTCTCAACCCTTTCGCTCGCTTGTTCGCGTTTTTCCTTGCCATCTTCAGCGGCGATTTGGCGTTGAATATTCCGCTGCTGTTGCTTGAGCATATTGGCTGCAAGCGCATTAATTTTTATGAGTGCTTTCTCAAAAACATCGAGATTGCCATCAAACTCGCGCTGAATAACGCTTAAGGCGTCATCGATTTTTTGCTCAACGCGGGCGCTGTTTTTTGGTGCGAGTGAGGTCAGTTCACTAAGACGCTCTATCAAAAGCCGTGCCGGGTGCTCCCGGTTCTCAAAAAAAGAAGCGTCGGTCAGTGATAGCTCTGCAAGCGGTAGTTTTAAAGTATCAAAACTGCGGCTTACTTTGTCTGAGAGCGGCAGGGTATCAAACATGGTTCGGAACAAATTATCGATCAGCTGCACACTGCCTTTTAAAGGTTGTAGTGACCGGTCAAGTTGATCTAGGCCTAGTTGATCGACCAAAGGTTCCGAATGAGAAATTTTTCCGCCGGTTCGGCGCACAGCTGCAATAGTTTGTGCAACCTCGGCAGCTTTTTCGCGGAGTTGTGCCTCTGACAACGGATTTTTTGGTTGCTCGGATGGCAGCGCAGGCAGACGCAGTCTGGCTAGCATTGCAGCGTCGATTGTTGGGCTCTCTGGCGACGCACTGCGTCCGGGTAAATACTCTGCAACCCCCGCCATATGCGCCAAAGTTACCAATGGGAAGGCTGCCGATGCGGCACTCTCGAGGTTCAGGTCACTGGCTAACTTGGGCAAGTTTGGTGCGACAGAATCGGAACTGGAGCTCGTAGGCGTTACTTTTTGATTCAGCGGCCGAGCATTTGCAGCACCCCTCGGGGGCCTTAACGGATTGGGCGTCAGTCCCTCTGGGGGCGCGTTTGCTGAGCTAGTAGTGGCGGGTTCGCTGGCCGATTGGGAGCGGTTTACCGCAGTTTCAGCGTTGATTTCAGTCGCAGGGAAATCGTCATAGGATGCCAGAACCGCATTGAGTTCTTGGTACAGAGCGCCAGCTTCTGGAAGTACATTACGGGTAAAAGACCGATCGAGCTCGGCTATGATGAAATCAGGCAGGTTGAGTTGTTCTATATAGCGACGATATGCGGTGGTGAGGCCTCGTAAACCGAACGGGAGTCGAATGGTTAGCGGGTCAGCATCTAGCAACGTTCCCAAGCCCGAAGTCAGTGACTGCAATTGGTTCCAATACCTCTCGGAGCCTGCTTGAACAATTTGGTCGATCCCGGAGCTGTTGTCGAAGGTTCTAAGGTCCCCGAGGTCAAGCTCGGCGGGCAACTTATCCCCCTCTTTAGGAGGCCCTTGTTCAGTGATTAAGTTGCCAAAGGCAAGGTCAATTTCTAAGAGCAGCGCGGCAACAAAGTCCTTGCTTCGAGATTTCAATGCAGAGAACGCTTCAAATGCTTGAGTTCGCTGCTCGGGTGCTAATTTTGCACTGGCCGATAAATTAAATAGATGGTCTGCCATCGCCTCAGTCACCAGGCTCAGGCGGGGTTGTAAAAGCTTGCCAGTGTACTGCCTCAGCGCCATGATGCGCGCTGAAGACTCGGCTGGGGCGGCGCTGTCTGGATTTTCCCGTGTCATAGCTCACCAAAATTACTGCCCTGCGATTGTGTCGCCTGCGGGCTCGATATGCCAGTCCCTAATTTTTAGGTCTCCACAGGGAAATATTAATGGATTCAAGGTTCACAGATTCCGGGCCTCATAGACCGCGCTTGCGGTCAGAGTGGTTGGAGACCCTCGGCGCTACGTTGGCGGAACCCGAAATGCAAACCCTCGCGGGATTTTTGCGTGACGAGAAGGCGATGGGAAAAGTTATATACCCCCCCGGATCGGATATTTTTAATGCACTGCAGTTAACGCCGCCAGATGCCGTTCGTGTCGTGATTTTAGGTCAAGACCCCTATCACGGCCCCGATCAGGCCCACGGGCTCAGTTTTTCCGTACGCAGGGGTGTGGCTGTTCCGCCCTCACTGCGCAATATTTTTAAGGAGCTTCAGCATGATCTTGGCATAGAGCGCCCCGTTCATGGCTGTCTAAACTACTGGGCTGAGCAGGGGGTGCTGTTGTTGAATTCGGTGCTTACAGTCGAATCAGGCCGGGCAGGCTCTCACCAAAATATTGGCTGGGAACGGTTTACCGATCGCGTCGTAGCCACAGTCAGAGATGGTGGTAGGCCAGTCGTGTTTATGCTGTGGGGGGCTCATGCTCGTAAAAAAGCCGTAGCGCTGGAAGATTTGGCCCACTGTGTACTCACTGCGCCTCATCCGTCCCCTTTATCGGCCCACCGAGGATTCTTTGGTTGTGGCCACTTTTCAAAAGCCAACGATTTTTTACAACGCTATGGCCGGGGTGCCATTGATTGGTCGCTGCCTGATTAGTCTCGTTGGTTGAGCGGCCAGTAGAGACTGCCAGTCGCAGTGTATTTACTTAGGCAGGCTTGGATTCTACGGGATAATTAATAGGTGCATTGCCAAGAGTAATTGCCTGTTTCGCATCCTCTGTCACAACGATTGTTCCCGCGGCAGCCTCGACGGCCTCTACTAATACGATGCCACTGCCAGCATGGTTAGCCGCGTTGACGATGCTTCCAACAGTGCGTGAATCAGGATCACTGATTAATTTTAGCCCTTCGGCGGGGCCCTTGGTTGCACCACTGCCGAGGTAGAGACGCCTTTTGGGCGTTCCGCGCCAGTGCAGTCGCGCAATAATTTCCTGACCGGTGTAACAGCCCTTGTCGAAGCTTACCCACCCCGCTAAATCATAGCTGAGGTCTTGTGGCAGGTACTTACCTGTCGTGGTGGCAGTGATTCTGGCCTCACCGCGTAAGCAGCTAGCGGCACGCCAGGCTGATACATAGTCCTCGGGTGATGTGGCGTCATGGTGAGGTGCTATCTGACTAGAATCTTGAGGGACGAGCAGTGCGGTGTGTTCAGCAACCGGGATCAGCCATCCCTGGGCGACGGCTTCCGCCCGTTTGTCTGTCATAAATTGGCGATCAGCACCGAAGTGGCGGTGCGCCTCGCTGCCGGTAACCCCCCAGGGTCGGTCTGATAATCGGATAAGCTCGGCTTTGCTGAACATTAAGTATTTGGTGAGGTGCGCCAAAAGCAAGTCAGCTATGCAGTCTGACACCAATAAAATGATGTGTTCAGGGTCTATAACGAGGGCGCGAAAATCGGCGATAACACGGCCTTTTACGTCACAAAAAGCGCCGGGTATGACATCGAGTGCCTGCGCCTTGGCGAAGTCGGCGGTGGTCTGCCCTTGAAGAAATTTACAAGCATCATGGCCCTTTAATTTGAGCAAGGCCTCGTGAGTGAGAGGCGCCCATCCATTGACGGCTCCATCAACTAGGGTAGAGGAATTGGGCGGTGAGTCTGTCATGGGTTGGGGCCTCAGAATCTGTACCAAAAGCTATTGTATGTTAATTTCGCGCAATTCCAACGCGCCGAATCCACAAGAGATAGCTGTTTTTTTGCGCTACTGTGTAGCGAGACGTGCAGTGGCGTGCAGAGCATCCCAGGAACACGAAACCGCCCCAGGGTAGTAGAAGTGGAGAATTCATGACCGAAGACAAAGATTACAGCCGCATGCGGTGGGCTAGCAGGCGTGGTTTGCTGGAGTTGGATCTGTTGCTTGGGCCTTTCATGGAGTCTTGCTTCAGGGAATTGGAACCGCAGTTACGTGAGGATTATCAGCAGCTCATGAGCCATGAGGATCAAGACATTCTGAACTGGATCATGGGTAGAGAAGCCCTGTCTGATGAAAGTCTGATCGCTATTACTGATCAGATAAGAGCACATAACCGGTCTAAGCTGCGTTAGAATTTTTGCCCAGAGACCTGTGGTAGGTAGCTAGGTAATTGCAAGTCTTTAAGCTGGGGGTTGGTAAAAGCTGGATGATCTGGTGGAATCAAAATAGAGTTTTCAGCGTGTGGGTTGGCCTTAGGATAGTCGCGGTTAAAATGCAGACCTCGAGACTCTTGCCTGGCGGCCGCACAACGCACCGTTAGCGCAGCGACTTCCGCTAGGTTTCTCAGCTCAAGTAATTCTCTTGTGATACGAAATTGACTGTAGTAGTTGGCTATTTCAACTCGCATGAGTTCGATTGCATTGGCGGCAAAAGCTAGCCTTCTATCACTTCTAACTATTCCCACATAATCCCACATGAGTCTTCGCAGCGCTTGCCAGTGGTAGGGAATGATGACGCCTTCGTCGGATACCCTAACGCGGCTATCATCCCACTTTGGCAATTTTGTCGGAGCGGGCAGGTCTGTGTCTGCGATGTGCCGAGCTGCTGACGCCGCATAGACAAAGCACTCTAGGAGTGAGTTGCTAGCCATTCGGTTTGCCCCGTGTAAACCGCTGCATGCGGTCTCACCAATCACGTAAAGGCCGGGTAGGTCACTGGCGCCAAATTGGTCGACGACGACGCCTCCGCAGGTGTAGTGCGCCGCTGGCACAACAGGAATGCGATCTTTGCAAATATCGATGCCCAAAGAGAGGCAGCGCTCATAAACAGTTGGAAAGTGGCTGCGCAAAAATTCCGGAGGGCGGTGGGTAATGTCTAAATAGACGCAATCAAGTCCTAGCCGCTTCATTTCATGATCGATGGCTCTGGCAACAATGTCCCGAGGTGCTAGTTCCCCGCGAGGATCGAAGCGTGTCATGAAGGCCTCGCCGTTTGGCAGCAAAAGGCGTGCTCCTTCGCCACGAAGGGCTTCTGTAATCAAAAATGACTTGGCTTTTGGGTGGTAAAGGCAGGTGGGATGAAACTGATTGAATTCCATATTGGCGACGCGACAGCCAGCACGCCAAGCAATGGCAATACCATCTCCGCTGGCGCCGTCAGGGTTTGACGTGTACTGGTAGGCTTTGCTTGCCCCGCCAGTGGCTAGAACAACCGCCCGCGCGGCAATTGTTTTGACGCTATGGCTTTGCGTATCCAGCACATGCGCGCCAACGCAGCGACCGTCAACACGAATGAGGTCGACTGCGTAGCAATCGGGTAACAAAGAGATGTTTGAAGCTGCCGCTGCGTTTTGGGTCAGTACATCTGAAATGGCACGCCCAGTCCGGTCTGCTGCATGAACGATTCGCCGGTGACTATGGCCACCCTCCATGGTGAGATGAAATTCTCTAAATTCTGCATCGGGCTGATCTGCACGATAGTCAAAGACCACGCCTTGATCAATCAGCCAGTCGACAACAGAGCGGCTTTGGCTGACGCAAAATTGCACCGCTGGTTCGTGGCACAAACCGGCGCCAGCGTCGACAGTATCGGCTTCGTGGGCGTCAAAAGAGTCCCTATCATGCAGTACGGCTGCCATGCCACCCTGCGCCCAAAAGGTAGATCCCGCCGCCATGTGCGCTTTGGACAGTACGGCGCAGCGATAGTGGGGCGGAAGTTGCAGCGCGAGAGATAAGCCTGCGGCGCCGCTTCCTATGATTAGAACGTCGTAGTTTTCACTGTCTGTCATGGTATTACTGGCTGGCCCGGGCCTCATTTGTCTTACAATATGCGAATAATTAACGATTTGAAGCGCGCGAAGGGAACTCTCGCGCGATAAAGTAGTCTCAGCAAGCGATGGATATTACGATGAATTTTGTTGCTGCTGGCCAAAAATTTACACAAGGCGGTTACGTGACAGCTCGGGAAACCGATCAGCAACTGGTAGTCAGGGCCCAACGGGGGGACAGCAGAGCCTTCGATCTGCTCGTGCTCAAGTACCAAGGGCGTATCGCAACCCTTGTTGCCCGTTTTGTTGCTGACGCCGCAGAAGTTGAAGACGTGACGCAAGAGGCGTTTATCAAGGCTTTTAGGGCCTTGCCAAAATTTCGAGGAGAGAGCGCGTTTTACACGTGGCTTTACCGGATTGCGTCTAACGCGGCTAAAAACTATCTGGTGGCAAGGGGCAGGAGGCCGGCGACAACTGCTGATGTCCAGGATGCTGAGCAGTACGAAGAGGGTGATGCGCTACGGGAAATAGAAACACCGGAAAATGCTTATTTTGGCAGTGAGTTGGCCAAGACAGTGCAGGCAGCTCTGGAGAGTTTGCCTGAAGAGTTGCGAGCAGCCTTGAGCCTGAGGGAGTTCGACGGACTCAGTTACGAAGAAATAGCGGATGTAATGGCGTGCCCAGTAGGGACGGTACGCTCGAGAATATTTAGGGCGCGTGAGGTTGTGGACAGTTCTGTGCGAGCTCAGTTGGCAGGTGAATAACTACGTTGCGCGTCGGACGAAGAGGGCGCGCGGCAGTGAATAAGGGAGAGAAGGGGATGACAGTAGCTGACGCGATCAAGGAATCGATGTCTGCAGTAATGGACGGTGAGGGATCTGATTTAGATGTCGCACGTGTCCTGAAAGCTGTTGAGGAAGACCCAAAAGCCAGGGCGCACTGGCAAAGGATGCAACAAACAAGAGGGCTGTTACGCACTGGACAATCCGATCCTAATATTGACGTTAGTCTCGCTGTTCGAGAGTCTTTAGAGCATAGCCCGAAACGACGACAGCTGGGTCCCTTGGGTTCGCTAGCCGTTGCGGCATCGGTCACCTTTGCGATGGTATTGGGCGGTCAGACATGGCTGGGTGACTCCCCTATGAGCTTTGCCGCCAGTCCCGTCGCGACCGCTGTGCCCGGTGGCGTTGTTCCAATACCCGGCGCAGCTCCAGTGCAGGCGCGCTTCGGTGCGCCAAACAAGACAATGCCAGCACGGACGCCGCTTTCAAACAACAGCGGGGGGCCTAAGGTTGTCGATTCAGGCTCACCTGATATCTACAATCAGTTGGCCCGAGAGCGGTTTGAGCGCTATGCTCCAGAGCATGCTCGGTCAACCGCCAATCTTCAGCCTAACGCTCTGGTACCTTTTGCAAGGATTCCTGAGAAAATATCAGCACAGTAGCGCGTTCAAAATGAAGCTTTGGATCCTCGCCGGTGTGGTGTTGGGAGTGATGACAATACCAGTGCTCGCAGCTGACAATTCAGAGGCCCGCGCACCTGCTTCCTGCATGATGTCTGAAACCATGACCGCCGCAGTTCAGGGCTTTCTCGTGGCATCTTCATCTATTTCTTACCATGGCACTCTGCTCGTTGAGTACGGTGGTGATCGCGAATTCATTGCCATTGATGTTGATCCTGATTCTGACCAAAATGGACTTAAAAGGTTGAATCAGTCGGCAGAACCGATGCCCAGATTGGTAACCGCACGACATCACGCAACTCGTGGTCCCTGCGAGCTGGCCAGATATTACTCACTGGCAATTGAGCCCGGATCCGCGGTGGCGGGGCGCGCGACATACCGTTTATCCGCTAGACCGAAAGATACCCTCCGCCTTGCCTATGTCATGAACATTGATGCCGAGTACCACGTGCCGCTTCGTGTGCTGGCAGCAAGCCCGGAGGGACAAATTCTTGAGCGATACGAATTCGCCGACATTACATTGGAACCAAAATCAACCTCATCTAATGCCGTTAGCTCTGAGTCGGCTGCTGGCACCTCACGATACTTTTTATCGTCAGTGCCTCCCGGCTTCACAGTGATAGATGAAGGACGAAACCCCGTCGACTTTATTGTACTGAGTGATGGTCTCGCGAGCGTTTCTATTTTTGTTGAAACCCAGCCTCGCGCACTACCGAGTGGTGAGGGCTTTGCTTTGAGAGGAGCCTCACTGGCGTACACTCGGGGTATTGCCCAAAAAAAATTGGTAACGGTTTTAGGTGAGGTACCTATAACCACGGCAAGGCTGTTGGCTGAAGCCCTTCGTCAGCGAAGCGTGGCCCCCTGAATGCTTCGGGAAATGGGGCGTGTTGTTGCTGTTGAAACAGCCTCAGTGTGGGTGGAAACTATACCCAGTTCACTGTGCGGAAAATGTGCTGCCAGAGCCGGATGTGGTCAGGGTATTGTCAGCCGCGCTTCGGGACACAGGGGACTTGTGCAGGCCGTGGAGACCACCTCGGTTCGCGCTCAGGACTGTAAAGTCGACGATGAGGTTGAAATTGAACTTCCAGAGTCTGCCGTGTTGAAAGGCTCTTTGCTGGTTTACTTTGCCCCATTGTTGTTCGCTATTGCTGCCGTGCTACTCGTCCAGTCTTACGGGGAGTTTGCTACTGTTTTAGCTTTCGTGGTCGGATTAGCCGCGGGATTTGCTGTTGTCAGAGCTACAACGCATTGGCTGCTGCCAAGAGAAAGTTTTGAGCCCCGCTTGTCCTCGGTGATTCAACCGCCAACTAGCGTGGCCAATCACGGTGTTATCGCCCGTCATTAAAGGGACTTTGTGCCTGATGCAGGTATGAATTCAAGGAGAAGAACGATGTACAAATTTGTCATAGTGGCTTTGTTGACGCTATTACCTTGGTCAACCCAGGCAGCCCTGCCAGACTTTCAGCCTATTGTTGAATCTGCAGCCCCTGCGGTCGTGAAAATTCTTGTTGAGTCACAGGCGCAGGCGCAGGCGATGCCTGACTCTGATGAATTAGAAGAGCTGCCGGAATATTTGCGCAGGTTTTTTGAGTTCAGAGGTCAAGTACCCCAGCAGCAGCGTCAAAATACCGGTTCCGGCTTCATTATTTCTGAAGATGGTTACATTGTGACTAACCATCATGTTGTCGAAGGGGCGACGTCAGTGACGGTCAGGTTGTTGGACCGACGCGAGTTTGAGGCTGAAATTGTCGGCACAGACGTGCGATCTGATCTCGCCTTATTGAAGATCGAATCCGAAGGCTTGGCGGTATTGAAAATTGCTGAGGACGATGTCGCGGTGGGTGAATGGGTGTTGGCGATCGGCTCGCCTTTTGGCCTGGATTTCTCCGTTACCGCAGGCATCGTGAGTGCCAAGGGGCGCAGCCTGCCCACGGAGGCGGGCGAGAACTACGTTCCTTTCATCCAGACTGATGTGGCGATCAACCCCGGTAATTCAGGAGGGCCACTGTTTGATTTGCAGGGTGAAGTGGTCGGTGTTAACTCGCAGATATTTACGCGTTCGGGTGGCTCAATTGGTCTGTCTTTTGCCATCCCTGCTGTGGTTGTCAGCAATGTGGTGCGGCAGCTCAAGACGTCTGGAGAAGTCACTAGAGGCTGGTTGGGGGTAAGTATTCAAGATGTGGATCGTGATCTTGCTGAGTCTTTTGGCCTTGATCGTCCTTCTGGTGCTCTAATCGCTCAGGTTGGAGCAGATTCGCCAGCGCAGGAGGCGGGCCTGAAAAGTGGCGATATTATTCTTGAGTTTGACGGGCAGGCGATTAACTCTTCTTCTGACCTACCTCATGTGGTTGGCTTGATTACTCCGGGGAGTGAAGTCAGCGCGGTGGTGCGCAGAGACGGTCGCAATCAAACTTTGCAAGTTGTTGTGGGCGGTCTGGACGCGGGTGAGCGCCCCTCCGTTGCGGGGCGCATGCCGAGTGCTGATGGAAATGATGCTATTTTTGGTATGGTCCTAGAAGCGGCTGACGACGAAATGATGGCTGAGCTGGGCCTCAGTGGCGGCGTCCTGGTTTTAGAGGTGGCGCCAGAATCTCCGGCGGCGGCGGCGGGTATTGTCGGTGGAGACGTAGTGACGCGCCTAGGCAGCAGTGCTATTCAGTCGATGGAAGATTTTACGGATTCGGTAGAGCGTTTGAAGCCCGGCCAGTCTGTGGCGATTCGGTTGATTCGGCGGGGGGCACCCCTGTTCTTGGCAATTCGTGTTCCTGAGGACAAATAATAATTCCCGGTGCCGCGGACGGCCAATGCATCCTCTACCGCGGTGGGTTAGACTGTCGCGCTTTTCTGGGCCGATTCCGGCCCGGTACTATCGGGAATGTAGCGCGTGACTGAACTGAGTCATATCCGCAATTTTTCAATTATTGCACACATCGATCACGGCAAATCTACGCTGGCTGATCGTTTCATACAGCATTGCGGCGGTCTATCAGACCGAGAGATGGAGGCTCAGGTGCTGGACTCCATGGATCTCGAGCGTGAGCGGGGTATCACGATTAAGGCGCAAAGCGTCACTCTAATGTACAAGGCGCGCAACGGAGAGCAGTACCAGCTAAATTTTATTGATACACCGGGACACGTCGATTTTTCTTATGAAGTGTCGCGATCGCTATCAGCCTGTGAGGGCGCTTTGCTTGTTGTGGACGCGGCGCAGGGCGTAGAAGCTCAATCGGTAGCCAATTGTTACACCGCCATTGAGCAAGGCCTCGAGGTTCTGCCGCTGCTTAACAAAATGGACCTGCCTCAGGCCGATCCGGATACGGTCAAGCTGGAAATTGAAGAAATCATAGGGATTGAGGCACAGGACGCTTGCCCCGTTAGTGCGAAAACTGGGCTGGGCATTGAAGGTGCATTGGAATACCTGATTAAACATATTCCAGCGCCAGAGGGCGATCGTGCAGCCCCGCTTCAAGCGTTAATTATAGACTCTTGGTTTGATAATTATTTGGGTGTCGTGTCCCTAGTAAGGGTGACTCAGGGAACGCTGCGCAAACGCGATAAATTTATTGTTAAATCCACTGGTAAGCAGCATCAGGCCGATATGGTGGGTGTTTTTACGCCGCGCAGAACCGAAACCGGCGCCTTGGTCGCCGGGGAAGTGGGTTTCATTGTTGCGGGCATTAAAGATATCAAGGGCGCGCCCGTTGGTGACAGTTTGATCTCTGTGGCGCACCCCGATACGCCGGCTTTGCCCGGTTTCAAAAAAGCCAAGCCTCAGGTTTATGCTGGTATTTTCACGGTTTCCTCTGACGATTACGAAGACTTTCGAGACGCTCTGGGTAAGCTGACTCTCAATGACGCGTCGTTATTTTATGAGCCTGAAACCTCAGATGCCTTAGGGTTCGGCTTTCGCTGTGGCTTTTTGGGCATGCTCCACATGGAAATTATTCAGGAGCGGCTAGAGCGAGAGTACAACCTCGATTTAATCACTACAGCCCCTACCGTGATCTACGAGATAGTCAGAAAAGATGACAGCGTGATCAATGTTGATAATCCGTCTAAATTGCCTGATGTTGGTGAAATTCAGGAGATGCGTGAGCCTATTGCCCGCTGTACTGTTCTGACTCCACAAGAGTATCTAGGTAATATTATTACGTTATGTATCGATAAGCGCGGCTCTCAAGTAGACCTGCAGTATTTGGGCAAGCAAGTCCAGCTTGTCTACGACATACCTATGGCTGAAGTTGTGCTCGATTTTTTTGATCGCTTGAAATCTGTCAGCCGCGGTTACGCCTCTTTAGATTATGGGTTCCATCGTTTTCAGGCAGCCCCACTGTCGAGGCTAGATGTGTTGATCAACGGCGATCGTGTTGATGCCCTTGCCGTAATTGTCCATCGGGACCATATTCAAGGTCGCGGGCGTGTTTTGACTGAGAAAATGAAAGAGCTTATCCCGCGTCAGATGTTTGATGTTGCAATTCAGGCCGCCGTTGGGGGCAAAATTGTTGCGCGTCAAACGGTGAAAGCGCTGCGTAAAAATGTAACTGCGAAATGTTATGGTGGCGATGCCACCCGAAAGAAGAAGCTTCTGGAAAAGCAGAAGGCTGGAAAGAAGCGCATGAAGCAGGTGGGTAACGTAGAGATCCCCCAATCTGCGTTTCTCGCTGTTTTGCAAGTTGACGGGTAAATAGTGTGTTGCTAGTGGAGCCAATGTGAATATCGATTTTCCCTTAATTCTTTTGATACTGGTGTCTGGCAGCGGTCTGATATGGGCACTGGATGCCCTTTTTGCGGCAGGCCCCAGGCGGGCCAGAATCGCGGATTTACAACGCCGGTACCCAAAGTGGGACCAGGTCGATGCCGGGGACGCTAAAAAGTACAGAACGTCATTTGCGGAGACAGCCTCGGAACCCGTGATTGTGGAGTATGCACGTTCGTTCTTCCCGCTACTGGCCTTCGTCTTTGTACTTCGCTCTTTTCTCTTTGAGCCTTTCCAAATTCCCTCATCTTCTATGGTGCCAACGCTTGAGGTGGGTGATTTTATATTGGTTAATAAATTCAACTACGGCCTAAGACTTCCTGTGGCGCGGTCTCAGGTAGTCCCCATTGGCAAACCAGAGCGCGGCGATGTCATGGTTTTCTTCCCACCTCATCAGAACGATACCTACTACATCAAACGCGTGATAGGGATTCCAGGTGATCTGATTGAGTACCGAGGCAAGGCCATTTCAGTTAATGGTGAGGCTATTCCTAGGGAGTGGCTAGCAACCGTTCCCGAGGGCAGATCTCGGTATGAGGTCGGTCTTGAGTCGGTGGGGGCAGATCGCTACCTTATGCAGATAGACCAGCGACGGCCGTCGAGAGATTTTTCTGCGACGGTGAAGCCCGGACACTATTTCATGATGGGTGATAATCGCGATAACTCAAGCGATAGCCGGGTTTGGGGGCAGGTGCCAGAGCAAGATATCGTTGGCCAGGCCGTAGCAATTTGGATGCATTGGGAGTCATTGTTTTCGATTCCGTCTTTTGGCCGGGCTGGTTCAATTGACTGAATTTAGGGGCTACTATGGATAAAGCGCTTACAGGAAGAGCACGTCAGCGTGGATTTACCTTCTGGACGGTAGCGCTGTATCTTCTGGTTCTCAGCGCGGCCCTCGTGCTGATGCTTAGGATTACCCCTTCTTACTTGGAATACTTGACGGTCAAAGACATCGTTGAGCGAACGGTTGAAGAGTTTGACCCAACAACCCAGAGTGCCACGGAAATTAGAACCCGCATTCGCAAACTGTTGCAAACCTCACAGGTAGACGTCATCGATGCTGGCGATATCAAGATTTATCGGGAGCGGCGAAACATTGTGATTGATGCGAATTACGAAGTGCGCTTTCCGCTTTTTTGGATCGTCGACGGCGTCATGGATTTTGACGATTTGATCTATAAAGTAGATGGGAATTGAGCGCGTCTAGCCAGTCACCTCAGCTACTGAGTCTGCAAACGCGTCTCGGATACAATTTTCGTGACATTCAAAGCCTTAAATTAGCACTAACCCACCGTAGTGCTGGACGCAGCAACAACGAGCGACTTGAGTTTCTGGGTGATTCCTTTGTTAATCATGTCATAGCGCAGCGTTTGTTTACTAAGTTCCCCGAGGCAAGCGAAGGCCAATTGACACGACTGCGGTCCAAGCTTGTTCGCGGCACATTCTTAGCAACGCTGGGGGAAAAGTATGGCTTAGGTGAATGTCTGACGTTGGGGGTAGGGGAACGAAAAAGCGGTGGCAGGCATCGTGCCAGCATTCTTGCGGATACCGTTGAGGCCGTTGCGGGCGCAATTTTGCTAGATGCTGGATACGAAATTGCTGGGCCAGTTGTTTTAAATTGGTTTGCAGATGCGTTGCTTGACCTTCAGATTGATGGCGACAAGGACAGTAAAACGTTGCTGCAAGAGTGGCTGCAGGCGAGAAATTTGCCGTTGCCTCATTATGATTTGGTGGGTATCGAAGGACCAGATCATGCGCAGGAATTTGAGGTTTGCTGTCAAATTGAGGGGCAGAAATCTGGCTTTGTGGGTCGCGGTTCGAGTCGTCGTAACGCCGAGCAGCAGGCTGCTTCTGTGGCAATGGGGGATCTAAGCAATGACTGAAGGGAGCCAGCGCTGCGGTTATGCCGCCATTATAGGCCGCCCCAACGTGGGTAAATCTACGCTGTTGAATTACGTTTTGGGCCAAAAAATCAGCATTACCTCTAGGAAGCCTCAAACAACCCGCCACCAAGTGATGGGAATTTACACTGAAAGCTGCGATCAGGTTGTATTTGTCGATACCCCGGGTATGCATCTGGAGCAGGGTAAGGCGATCAACCGGTATATGAACCGTGCTGCAAGTAGTGCTCTTGCAGACGTTGATCTGGTGCTTTTTGTCGTTGACAGGAATCGCTGGACCCCCGAGGACGATTTGGTGCTTGAGGCTCTGAGGGATACTGACACGCCCGTCGCGCTGGTGATCAACAAAATTGACCGCCTAGAGGATCAGGCTGTTTTACTGCCCTGGACGGAATCTGTCCGGTTAAAATTTGATTTTGACGCGATATTTCCAATATCCGCACTTCGACAGGCAAATTTGCCCTCTTTGATGACTTATATCCGTAATAAAATGCCCGAGGCAGTCCATCTTTTTCCCGAGGATCAGGTTACAGATCGGTCGGAGCGCTTTCTTGCAGCTGAACTCATCCGGGAAAAAATCGTCCGGCAGCTAGGTGATGAAATGCCGTACACCACGGCTGTAGAAATTGAGAGTTTTAAGGTGGACGGCAAACTACTGCGCATTGACGCGCTAATCTATGTTGAACGTCAGGGGCAGAAAAAAATTGTAATTGGCGAGGGAGGAAGTCGACTAAGGTCAATTGGCACCGAGGCTCGAAAGGATATGGAAATGGCTTTTTCTAGCAAAGTGATGCTCAAGCTTTGGGTAAAGGTGAAATCAGGGTGGTCTGATGATGAGCGTGCACTGAGAAGCTTAGGGTTCGAGGACGGCGTTTGAGCCATGGCTAATGAGTTGGAGCCGGCATGGTTACTGCACCGGCGCAATTATGGCGATGGCGGGTTCCTCCTTGATTTATTGGGACTGAATTCCGGGCGCATAACTGCCGTCGTGCGGGGCGCGCGAAGGAAAGCAAGGGGCGGGAGTCACGCAGGGGTACTGCAGCCTTTCATTCCTTTGCTGGTCGCTACGACTGGCCGGGGAGAGTTAAAAAATCTGCACCGGCTTGAGACGGCTAGCACGGGCCTCGAGCTCGTTGGAGAGCGAGTGTTTAGCGGCTTTTACCTCAATGAGCTCTTGATTCGTTTGCTGCCAAAATTTGTCAGCTGCCCAACGTTGTTCGCTCTTTATGGTGAAACTATTGATGCGTTGGTCGGTGCTGAGGCAGAGTTGGCATTGCGAAAGTTTGAACTAATGCTGCTGGAAGAGCTGGGATATGGGGTTCGTTTCGAGGTGGATTCCCGGGATGATGCTGTTGAGGCTGATACCACCTACTTTTATGATGCATCTCAGGGGTTTGTGCCTAGAATTTTTACCCTCGGTGAGACTCAAAATACTGCGGCGACATTTCGCGGTAATCAGCTGTTGAACATGGCGGACTGGTCTTTTAATGGCGATGGTCTTGAGGCGCTCAACCGACTGCCTCTCAAAGAGTTGACCCGCATTGCGCTACAGGCGCAGCTGGGTGACCGACCCCTACAAAGCCGCGAGTTATTGAAGGCCTTCAAGTGGCGCGAGGAGCCCTCAGAAAATTTAGAGCAGCAACTAACACAGTGACCTGTTATTTATTTGTGCTAAGAGACTGAAAAGGAGGCACATGAATCTCGCAGAATGCCCGTATCCCACGATCGAAAGTGTTGTGGGGGAAACACCGCTAGTGCGGTTGCAGAGGTTGGCCGAGGGCTCCAATAATCACGTGCTTTGCAAACTTGAAGGCAACAATCCAGCGGGTTCCGTGAAGGATAGACCTGCATTAAGTATGATTGCTGAAGCTGAAAGTCGAGGTGACATTCGCCCGGGAGATACCCTCATTGAAGCGACTAGTGGTAACACGGGGATTGCCCTCGCTATGGCTGCAGCCATACGCGGTTACCGGCTGCGGCTTATTATGCCGGCCCATATGAGCTCTGAGCGGAAATTAGCTATGACCGCCTATGGTGCGGAGCTCATCCAAGTGAGTCGTGAGCAGGGTATGGAAGGGGCAAGAGATCTGGCAGAGGCAATGCAAGCTCGGGGTGAAGGTACCGTTCTCAACCAGTTTGCAAATTTTGATAATCCTTTGGCGCATTACCGTGGAACTGGACCTGAAATTTGGCGTCAGACTCGGGGTGAAGTGACACACTTTATTAGCTCAATGGGTACGACAGGAACAATCATGGGTGTATCCGCGTACTTGAAAGAAAAGAATCCTGCTATCCAGATCATTGGTTTACAGCCCCAAGATGGCGCGCAAATTCCTGGCATCCGACGGTGGTCGGAGGCCTATCGTCCCGAAATCTTTCAGGCGGCGAAGGTTGATCGAACCATTGATATTTCCCAGGCGGAATCTGAGATCATGATGCGCCGTCTGGCGACAGAAGAGGGTATTTTTGCAGGGGTATCTTCCGGCGGGTCAATCAGTGCTGCACTGCAGGTTAATCAGGAAGTGGAAGGAGCCACGATTGTTGCCATCGTTTGCGATCGCGGCGATCGTTATCTTTCGACGGGTGTTTACGAGAGTTAAAGGTGCTTGGTCATGGTGCAAGTCAGAGCCGTACTTGAAACTACAACCCTAAACAAAGCGGGTTTCGCCCATTGGCTGAGCGGTCTTGCTACACCCCTTGACGCTGTTGACCAACAGCGATTAATCGACGCTTTTGCCTTGTTGAGTGAACAGGATCCTGAGCAATCTCAAGGGACTATGGACTGGGCAGGTAATGCTGATGTCCTATCCGTAGGCCTTGAGACCGTGCAGATTCTTGCTGACCTACGGCTGGGTCCAGACGCCTTGCTGGCGGGGTTTCTCTACCGGCCAGTGCGCCAACAAGTTATTTCTATTGATCGACTCAGGCATAGCTTCGGTGAAAAAGTTGTGAGCCTCTTGGATGGCGTGCTGCGGATGGCGGCAGTCAGCGATCTCACGGGTTTAAGCGATGTACCTGTTCTCGGCCAGTCCACAGCACCCAATATCAATATAAGACGGATGCTGGTGGCCATCGTTGATGATGTGCGCGTAGCGTTAATTAAACTTGCTGAACGTACTGTTGCGATGCGTGCACTAAAGGGCGCCGATGAACATCGGCAACAGCGTATCGCCTGGGAGGTGTTTAACGTTTACGCGCCACTAGCGCACCGGCTAGGTGTTGGTCACCTTAAGTGGGAGTTAGAGGATCTCTCCTTTCGTTACACCAATAAAGATGCCTATCACAGGATAGCAAATTTGCTTGATGGTCGGCGCCAGGATCGAGACAGTTTTATTGCTCGGATAAATGCGCAATTAACGAAAACTCTGACGCAATCAGGGCTGTCTTTTGAAATTACTGGACGCGCAAAGCACATCTACAGCATCTGGCGAAAAATGCAGCGGAAGGGTATCGGTTTTTCACAGGTACACGATATCCGAGCCCTGCGGATTCTGGTTGACGATGTGGCCGCTTGTTATCAGACGCTGGGGGTAGTTCATGGTATGTGGCGCAACATACCCAATGAGTTTGATGACTACATCGCCAGCCCTAAAGAAAATGGCTATCGGTCGCTGCACACGGCTGTGATAGGGCCCGAGGGAAAAATTCTGGAAGTGCAAATTCGTACTGAGGAGATGCACGAGGAAGCCGAGCTTGGTGTCTGTGCGCACTGGCGATATAAAGCGAGCGATGCGCAGGGGGCGGGCCCGGATACTTACGAGGAAAAGCTCAGTTGGCTCCGCCAAGTTTTAGAATGGCATGAGACCGTGGGCGATGATGAGGTCATCGCTGAGCAGTTTACCTTTGATTCTACGCAGGATCGCGTTTACGTATTTACACCCAAGGGCGATGTGGTGAGTTTAGTCCAGGGGGCCACTCCGTTGGATTTTGCCTATCACGTTCATACCGAGGTTGGGCATCGTTGTCGGGGCGCTAGGGTGAACGGGACTTTGGTGCCCTTGACCTATATTTTAGGCACCGGAGAACGCGTTGAAATTTTGACAGCCAGCACCGTGCAGCCCCGTCGAGACTGGTTAGTGTCGTCGTTAGGCTTTCTGCGCACAGCGCGTGCGAGGAACCGCGTGCAGCAATGGTTTAAGTCTCAAAATCGTGACGAAAATGTGGCAGCAGGGCGTGAGTTGGTGGAGCGGGAGTGCGCGCGATTGGCTCTCACCTCGCTGGATTACAAGGCGATGTCCGAGGCCCTGAGTCTGAACACAGTTGATGATATGTTTGCTGCGGTCGGCTCTGGTGATCTGACTTCTAAGCAGGTGCTCCGCGTTGCTAAAACCGTTACTCACTCAGAAACTGATCAACACCCCGAGTGGGCTATCCATCAAGAGCGACCAGCCTTGGACAGTACGCCGAGGGTGGACGGCGTTGGCAACTTGCTGACACAATTTGCTGGCTGCTGCATGCCGGTACCAGGTGATGGGATCGAAGGCTATATGACACGGTCCCGTGGGGTCACTGTACACCGGGCAGATTGCGCTCGATTGCTTACCCTTCACAGTGAGTATCCCGAGCGCATCATTGCAGTAAATTGGGGCACTGCTGATGTTGAACTCTTTCCTGTGGACATTGAACTGACAGCCTATGATAGGCAGGGCCTTCTAGCTGACGTGACATCGGTTTTAGCGCAGGCGTCTGCCAATGTGACCTCGATTAACACGCAGAGCCACCCTGAAGACAATACGGCGCACATGCGCCTGCGCGCTGAGGTGTCTACGATTGATGGTCTTATGGAGCTGTTGGCGAGGTTGAATCAGCTAGACAATGTAATCTCGGCGAGGAGAGTTGTGGTCTGATGACTGGATTAACCGATGTTCATAAAGGCCCTGAGTTTGATATTTCGGATCTCTTGAGGATCATGGAGCGTCTCAGAGATCCGTCTGACGGATGCCCCTGGGATGTAAAGCAAACCTTTACCAGTGTTATTCCCCATACTCTAGAAGAGTGCTACGAACTCGTAGATGCCATTCAGCAAGGCGACTTGCCTCATGTTGCAGAAGAGTTGGGAGATGTTTTATTTCAAGTAATTTTTTACAGTGAACTGGGAAAAGAACTGGGTGCCTTCGATTTTCATGCCGTGGTCGAGGGCATTGCTCGCAAACTTTTACGACGTCATCCCCACGTGTTTGCGGAAGGTGCTGTTGAAGGGCGTGTTCTCGGGTCGATAACGACGGATGAAGTTAAGGCAAACTGGGAAGTCATTAAGCGAAAGGAAAAAGTGCATAGTAAAAATATTGGAGTTCTTGCTGATGTCCCCAAAGCTCTCCCGGCTCTAAGTCGAGCGCAAAAGCTGCAAAAAAGAGCCGCCACCGTTGGCTTTGACTGGGGGGAAGTGAGCGGCGCGTTGGCGAAACTTAAAGAAGAAATGGATGAATTTCAGCACGCGGTGAGGGACAACGATGGCGAGTCTATGGCCGAAGAGCTTGGCGATCTGATCTTCAGCGCAGTAAATGTTGCGCGTCATCTCGGTTATGACGCCGAAAGTGTACTGCGGCAGGCCAACGACAAATTTGAAATGCGCTTCAGTGACATGGAAACCGCCGCGTTAGAAGAGGGTAGCGCTTTGAGCGACGAGTCAAATCGGCAAATGGAAGCGCGTTGGCAGTCAGCCAAAAGCAGGGATTAGCGCTTGTAACCGATGCTAAGGCTGTGTACTTTTGGCGCTCCCACTGAGGGCTGGATCGACGATCGTGGGGCGGTTGTCGAAGCGAAAACTATGTGTGCATAACAAAAGGGAACTCCCCATGCGAATTATTCTCCTAGGCGCGCCTGGCGCAGGAAAGGGTACACAAGCGAAGTTTTTGTGTGAGCAGTTTGGCGTTCCCCAAATTTCTACGGGCGATATGTTGCGTGCTGCGGTCGCGGCAGGCACTGAATTAGGTTTGCAAGCTAAAAGTATTATGGATTCCGGTGGCTTGGTTTCTGATGAATTAATTATTGGTCTAGTTAAAGATCGCTTGCAGCAACCCGACTGCACTGCCGGTTGCTTGTTCGACGGTTTTCCTAGAACGATCCCCCAAGCTCAAGCTATGGTGGATGCGGGAATTAACGTCGACCATGTCATAGAAATTTCCGTCGATAATGAAGAAATAGTAGGTCGCCTCAGTGGGCGTCGTGTTCACCCCAAGAGCGGACGTATCTATCACGTTGTGCACAATCCACCTCAGGTGGAAGGTGCAGACGACGCGACGGGTGAAGCACTTATTCAGCGTGATGACGATAAAGAGGAAACTGTTCGCAAGCGTCTCGACGTTTATCAGCAGCAGACGAGACCGTTAGTTGATTTCTATCAGAAGCTGGATGGTCCGGCTTATCATAAGATTCATGGCGTCGGTAATGTTGAAAAAATTTCAGCTGAGATAAAAAAACTATTACAAAACTGAGGTTTTTCTTACACCAATTACTTGTCATTAAAAATAAACATTGTTAGGTTGCAAAAGTAACTACTACTACACAGTTGGAGATCAGCATGGCAGCAGCAAAAAAAGCACCAGCTAAAAAGAAAGCGGCAGCTAAAAAAGCACCCGCTAAGAAGAAAGCAGTAGCGAAAAAAGCGCCGGCGAAAAAAGCTGTTGCTAAAAAAGCGCCAGCTAAAAAGGCAGCCGCAAAGAAAGCGCCTGCTAAGAAAAAGGCAGTAGCTAAAAAGGCACCGGCCAAGAAAAAGGCGGTAGCGAAGAAGGCACCGGCCAAGAAAAAGGCTGTAGCGAAGAAAGCGCCTGCCAAGAAAAAAGCAGTAGCCAAGAAAGCGCCGGCAAAGAAAAAAGCGGTCGCTAAGAAGGCCCCTGCCAAGAAAAAGGCAGTAGCGAAAAAGGCGCCGGCGAAGAAAAAAGCGGTCGCTAAGAAGGCCCCTGCCAAAAAGAAGGCAGTAGCTAAGAAGGCACCGGCCAAGAAAAAGGTAGCAGCCAAGAAAGCACCGGCTAAGAAAGCTGCAGCGAAAAAAGCCAAGAAAAAGTAAGGTTTAATTAACCTTAAGAGAAGCCGACGCAAGTCGGCTTTTTTTTAATCCGAGTTTGACGGCTTCAGCGGCCGTTAGTCACTATCGCGGTGTAGCGACTGAGTGTGATCTATATCCATGCCTGCGCCGGGTACCGAGACCTGTTGCAGCCCCTCACATTCGTACAGCGCCATTAATGAGCGCTTGCCCTGTTTGAGCAATGCGGTAACTTGCGAATGCACATCAAGACGGAGTACGCAGCAGGGTGTGTGGCTGTCGCCGTCTGTCGCAAATACACCGGTTACAGCGGGACTGAGGGCAGAGCTTAATCGTTCAAACCAGTCCAATGGCAAGCTGTACTGGTCGCAGGGAATTACCGCGAGATATTGCGTCTGAGTAGCGGCCAGCAGTGCGGAAAGGCCCTGTAGAGGGCCTTGACCTGCCTTAACGTCGCAGAGCACCCGACTTGAAAATTTTGAATAAAACCAGGCATTGTCCCGACAGCAGGTGATTATCTCTTTGAAGCCGTCGCCATGGCGCTCGAGAGTTCTCTCGAGGAGCGTTCGTCCCTTTGTTATCATCAGGCCTTTATCACGACGGCCTGCCCGTATACCCGAGCCTCCAGCAAGAACACCAAGTGTGAACTCTGAACGATGCAATTTAGGGTGTGACTGTGGGATCATGTCGAATTATCCCACGGATGTTCTGCGGTTTTCCATGCCGGCGCTACTTTCTTTAGACACCTCTACAGATGCCTGCTCCCTCGCCTGTGTGTTGGGAGAATACGCGGCGGAGCGACACGAGCTCCTGCCCCGCGCCCACAATCGCCATATTCTGGCGATGGTGGATCAGGTCATGGCGGGACAGCCTCTAAGCGCCCTTGAGGCTATTGTTTGTGGCGTTGGCCCGGGTTCCTTCACTGGTTTGCGCGTTGCGACAGGCGTAGCACAGGGTTTAGCGTGGTCATTAAACGTGCCGGTATTGCCTTTTTGTTCGCTGATGTCTCAGGCATTGGCGGCGCCTACGGAGCTCGACGACTCAGACGGTTACGTTTTGAGCACAATCGAAGCACAGACAGGGCAGTTCTATTGGCGCTTATTCGACGGTCGTGATGGTGGCCTTCAACCGGTGGGCGAGCCGTGTTTAGGTGTGTTTGAGCGCCTCCTCGATCAGCTTGGCGACTGTGCTTCTCATCGGGTACGGGTGGTGGGTTCTGCGGCCAAATCACTAGTAGATAGGCTGGGAGCAGGATTATCCATTGAGTGGGCAGTGCACGCTGAAGTGCGTCCAAGGGCGGCGGCGGCATTGCAATTCGTCTGCGAGCATCCTAATCCTCCCCTAGGCATCTCAGCAGAAAACTTACAGCCTCTCTATGTTCAGACAGATATCGGCTGGAAGAAGCTGTCGGAGCAGCCTAAACGTGCTTGATTGGACCCAGACGATTGTATTGGCACTCATTCAAGGTTTGAGCGAGTTTCTGCCGATCTCAAGCTCGGCCCACTTAGTTTTGCCTGCGCAATTATTCGCGTGGAACGATCAGGGCCTGTTGTTCGATGTGTTTGTTCATGGCGGCACATTAATCGCCGTCATGATTTATTTCAGAGCTGACCTCATTACGCTACTTCGCTCTCTGCGATCAGATCCTGCCCCTCAGAGAGGACATGATAACGAGCTATGGCTTTTGGCGGCGGCAACACTGCCCACTGTTGTGGTGGGTCTGCTGTTTCATGAAGTTATTTCAGGGGGCCTGCGAGGGCTCCCTGTCATCGCGTTTACGACCTTGTTCTTTGGCATTCTGATGGGGATCGCCGCGCGGATGGCTTCTGCCGAAGCTGACTCGAATCTCCGGGCTATCTCCTGGAGAGATGCCTGTCTAATAGGTTTGGCACAGAGCGTGGCCTTGGTTCCCGGTGTGTCCCGATCAGGGATCACCATAACTGCCGCTTTGATGTTGGGTTACAACCCGGCTACGGCCGCTAGATTCTCTTTTTTATTATCTGTGCCAGTTATTTTGATGGCGATGATCTATATGGGCTTCACGTGGTTTTCTGGTGAGGCGGTGTCGCCACCGTTAGCTCAACTTGTGACCGCAATGTTGATCGCTGGTATCAGTGCTTACGCCACAATTGCCGTATTTCTGGGTATCCTTGACCGCGCTGGGCTCATGCCTTTCGTTGTGTATCGACTCGTTTTGGGTTGTGGGCTGGTCGTGGTTATTCTCCTTTCATGAATTCTGGAGTTGTTTATGTCTGAGCGTCTTGAAGACTTGCTGGCATTTTTGGGTGAGGCAACCTCGCCCTTTCATGCAGTTGCTGCGCTAACGAAGCGGCTAGAGACTGCGGGTTTCAGGGGCCTAGAGCACCTCGACGACATCAATTTTGAAGCGGGGCAGGGATATTTTGTCACAGCCAACGATAGCTCCATTGTTGCGTTCAGAGCGGGGTCGGGGCGCTGTGACGGGGGGGTGCGCATGATTGGTGCCCACACAGACAGTCCCAATCTTTCAATTAAACCTAATCCCCTTAAAAAACGCTCGGGTGCGCATCAGCTTGCTGTTGATGTTTATGGGGGGGCATTACTGAATCCGTGGTTTGATCGAGACTTATCCCTCGCCGGGCGCGTGTCCTTTGAAAACTCAAAGGGGCAGCTGACTTCGCGCCTAATAGATTTTCAAAGGCCAATTGCTATTATCCCCAGCTTGGCAATCCATCTCGATCGAGAGGCGAATAAAAATCGGAGCATCAATCCGCAAACCGATATTTTGCCGCTGATTGCCGGGCTGCCAACGGCGGATGGCTCGAGTCTAGATTGGGCGCAGTTTCTCGCCGATCAAGTGGCCCTAGAGCACCCCAACGAGGGCTCAGTTCGAGTTCTTGATTTTGAGCTGTCTCTCTATGACTGCCAATCCGCCGGCATCGTTGGTATCGATAAAGCTTTTCTTGCCTCAGCGCGACTCGATAACCTGTTGAGCTGTCATGCGGGCCTGATGGCTCTGCTCGATGCCGATGCCGAGCAATGGTCTCTACTTGTTTGTAATGACCATGAGGAAGTCGGCAGTACATCGGCAATTGGCGCTCAGGGCCCCATGCTGACTGACGTTCTCGCTTCGATTTCGGGCACCGCAGTTGCCAGCCGGCGCTTGCGGGAGCGATCAACGATGTTGTCGGTTGATAACGCCCATGCGGTACATCCGAATTTTAGTGATCGTCATGATGAGGCTCACGGGCCGCTTTTAAATCATGGTCCCGTTGTCAAAATCAACCGCAACCAACGTTATGCCACATCGGGAGAGGGCTCTGCTTTGCTGCGTCTGCTAGCGGAGCGGGCGGAAGTGCCGCTGCAACATTTCGTTGTTCGCTCAGATATGGGCTGTGGCAGTACAATTGGACCCATCACAGCGGCCGAAACAGGCATTACGACCATAGACCTTGGCGTCCCAACTCTCGCAATGCATTCCATTCGGGAGCTGGCGGGCGCTGCGGATGTCGATTACCTAGGGGCGCTGCTCACCGCGTTTTACAATCGCGTCGCTTGACGCTTGTTTGGAGAATTGAAATGACACGCAGACGCGTGCTGACCGGCATTACAACATCGGGAACCCCACACCTAGGCAACTATGTAGGTGCCATTCGTCCTGCAGTAGATGCATCAAGAGAAGCAGAGGTAGACGCTTACTTGTTTCTAGCCGACTATCATGCGCTCATAAAGTGCCATGACCCAGCCGCCGTTGCTAAGTCCAGCCTAGAAATCGCTGCGACCTGGTTGGCATCGGGACTAGATGCCGAACAGGCACATTTTTACCGACAATCTGACATACCGGAAGTCACCGAGCTTTCTTGGATTCTTACCTGTAATGCGGCGAAGGGTCTAATGAATCGTGCCCATGCTTATAAGGCCGCCGTGCAACACAATCGCGACGCTAATGAAGACCCGGATTTTGGCATTACTATGGGGCTGTTTTCATATCCGGTATTAATGGCTGCCGATATCCTCATTTTTAACGCTCACGATGTGCCAGTGGGTCGAGATCAAATTCAGCATGTAGAAATGGCGCGTGATATTGCGCAGCGCTTCAATCATAATTTTGCTGAGATCTTTACCCTGCCAAAGGCTGTAGTTGGTGAACACGTGGCAGTGTTGCAG
>JAQWYY010000157.1 GCA_029253705.1 Luminiphilus sp.
GATATGCTGCGCTACCACAAGCTACTGGCAGGTGCCTCGTGGATGGGAGAGTACGGAAACCCCGATGACCCTGAGGAAGGTGCCTTTCTACGCAGCATCTCGCCCTATCACAACGTTAGCGCAACGCAGGATTATCCCGAGATTTTCCTGTACACCTCAACTAAGGACGACCGCGTTCACCCCGGGCATGCACGAAAGATGTCCCACCTGCTTGAAGCGTTGGGACATGACTACTTATATTTTGAGAATATTGACGGCGGGCACGCTGCAGCAGCAAATCTCAGCGAATATGCTCGCCGTGACGCCATGCTCTACGTCTTTTTAATGCAAAAGCTCATGCTAGGGTCTGCCGAAGAATAGCTGGCCTCCCTGGGGTGGCCATAGCCTAGCGGCGAAGGACTCCGAATTCCTTACGACCAGGGATGCGCTACATGCATGTTCCTAGTCAAACACCAGTAATGATAAAGCTAAGTCCTGCTAGCCCTAGGCACGACCCCCGGCTTAAATAGCAGACATGCCACCATCAACCGCCACGGCCTGCCCGTTCATAAAGCTGTTTGTGGGGGACATGAGCATGAGCATCACTTCTACCATTTCTTCGGGCTCACCCATGCGATTCATGGGTGAGCTTTTCTTGAGCGTGTCCATTCTATCTGCCAAACCGCCTTCTTGAGTTACCAACGGCGTCGGTGAGAAAAACGGGCAGATAGCATTAACGCGAACGCCTTGCCGACCAAATTCATAGGCGGCTGTTTTTGTAAGTCCAACCACACCATGCTTGGCAGCCGCATAGGCACCCAGCATAGGGGCAGCGCCAATACCCGCCATTGAAGCTACGTTGAGCACGGTGCCACCGGGCGCGTCTTGTGCCAGCATTTGCCGCACAGCGTGCTTGATGCCGAAGAAAACGCCCTTGGTGTTGACGTTGTAGTTTAGATCCATTTCCTCCTCGGTCACTTCAGTCAACAGCTTTGGCTCGGAACCCAGACCTGCGTTGTTTACCATGATGTCGAGCCGGCCAAAACGTTCTTTGGCGGCCTGCACAATGGCCTGAACATCTGCCTCGTTGGCGACGTCACAGGTCATTGCAACGACCCGGGTTTCATCGGCAAGTGCAGCCGCAACAGCCTGCAGCGGCTCGGAGTTGATATCACTAATCACCAAGCGTGCCCCTGCCGCGTGCAAATTTTCAGTCATAAGTTTGCCAAAACCACTAGCCGCCCCAGTAATACAAATAACCTGATCACAAAAAACATCCCACCGGGACATATCACACTCCTAAATAAGAAAATTTTTTCGTGGGCGCAGCCCCACGAGCATCAAAGACCCGTAGGTCTAGCGACTCAACGCCCCTTCCAATTAGGCGCTCGCTTCTCAGCAAAAGCTATCGCCCCTTCCATAGCATCTTCACTGACAAATACCGGCTGAAGGATGTCCTGCTGACGACCAAACATTTCGTCAGTGCTCCAATCTTGCGAGTCTCGGACTACTTGTTTGCTGAGCTTAACTGCCAAAGGTCCGTTGCCTGCAATCTTTGCTGCTAGCGCCTGCGCGGCAGAAACAGCCTCACCTGCAGGCACCGTTTCGTTTATGAAACCCAAATCTCGAGCCCGGCCTGCATCCATAAAGTCGCCGGTCAGCGCTAACTCCATGGCCACCCGATAGGGCAACTGTCGTGGGAAGCGCAACAAACCTCCGGCTGCAGCAGCTAATCCTCGCTTCACTTCAGGGACCCCAAACTTTGCTGTGTCTGCCGCTATGATCAGATCGCAAACCATCGCCAGCTCACACCCACCCGCCAAAGCATACCCTTCAACGGCGGCAATCAAGGGCTTCGCGGGTGGCGCTTCGGTTAAACCACCAAAGCCTCGCCCCTTGATATAAGGCACCTCACCACTGACGAACGCCTTCAGGTCCATCCCGGAACAAAACGTATTGTTAGAACCCGTGAGAATTGCCACGCGAATCTCGTCGTTGCTATCGAGTTCATCAATGGCTGCAGCGACGCCTTCCGCCATGGCCAGATTTACGGCATTTTTTGCCTCAGGTCGATTAAGCGTAATGGTCATCACGCCATCGCTTACCTCAGTAATAACTACGTCACTCATTTATCTATCCTCTATTTTCATCGTATTTGAAGGCCTCGCAGTCGCTCTTGAGGGCCATTTCAGTTGTGTTGGTTCATGGGTGGCAGCGTTACAAAAAAATGAAGCTATTGCCCTGCTCGCTCGGCGTCACCAAGACAGTCCTATTGTCAACTTCGTCTCGGCTAAAAATGTCTAAAACTGTCGGCGCATCACGCCCTACTTTGGCGATAAACCGATCGTCACTCTGTAATAAGCGTCCCACAATCGTTGCAGCCTTCGGCTGCCCATCGCGATCATAGGCCACCGTATATGCCTCCAACCGACCCTCACCCCTTGGGCTCTTCTCGAAGTCAGGGCCTATCTGCCTAGACATTTCTTCCTGAAGATCAGCGCTGTCATAGGGCTCATAGGCCGCCGGCGTTGTCGCATAAATACCTACAGCGTATTTGGATAGAAGCCCACCGTTAGCCGCCACCAAACCAAACTTCCCGGGGTTTACTCGCAGACAAGTCACCATCTCTGCCAAGGCATGCATTGAGTAACTGTTTCCCGGCCCACCAAAAAAGGGCAGCCCACCGGTCACAGTCAGGCCTCTGGGGTCATCCCCGGACAAACCTATTGCGTCAATGGCGTTGCTCACCGCTATTGGGAAGCAGCTGTAAAAGTCAAAGTAGCTGACATCGTCGGTGCGGCAGTTCGCGCGCTCCAATGCGCGCCGTAGCGCTAGGCCTGCTGACGGCGCTTGACCCAATTCTGGGCGCAGTGTTATCGGCGGTTCCCCTGCTGCCGCCTGACCGTGGAGGTAGACGCGACGCTCAGCAGGAATATTTAACTCGTCAGCCAATGCGGTTGAAATTACCACCAATGCCGCACTTTGATTGACCTGATCACGTGCCACTAAGCGTTGAGGATAGGCATCGACAACCCGACGGTTACCCGTTTCTATTGTTAGGAGGTCAGTTGGACTAAACGCCCTGTCGCGTTGAGCTGCCAAAGGATTTTCTGAAGCCACCGCGGCAAAAGGTGCAAATAAAGCCCCCATTTTATTGGCCCAGGTCTTGGCATCGACCCCAGCAGCGATTCGTTTGGCGTTCTCCATAATCCCATAAAATAAGGGCGGGGACACCAAGCCGTTCATAAGTTCATCATGGGTCGCATAATCCAGGGTGGGCTTACGATCAATTACCGGCTCATCGGAACCTTCCGACCAGTCCACAGCACTACCCTGCTTTTGAAGAAAGCGTGTCGTTGAAAGGGCCTCACCGCCACTGATCAGCACCGCTTTGGACTCCCCCTGCCAAATGCGGTCGCAGGCTTCAGTCACAAGCTTCTGAGGAGTATCACCGCCACTGGTTGCCCAAATGGCGGTCGCAGGATTCATGCCCAGTCGCTTGCAGACTGAGCGCGGGAAATTAGCTGAACGCCCGAAGGGACCTTCTAGGTGGGGTGCTGAATCTTCGAAAATTCGCGTGGTCATCAGCGTATCGATGTGCTCTTTACTGTTGATCATTCCGGCGTCGGCGAGGGCCAATTCGGCAGCCCGGGCAGTAATTGCGACTGGCGACAACATGGCATAGTCGGGATCGTCAATACGCTCAGTAAACTGGCTAGCGCCAACAATGACTGGAGTATTTGCTGCAACAGACGGCATATAGGTTCTCTATTACAAAAATTGCTGGCAAGCTTACCTGCTGACTGTAGGTAGTGACACATGCATTTTTCAAATTTTGCCGCTCGTTATCAAAAAAGCACGGGCACCGTGCGATTAATGGAAGACTTGGGGGCAGCAACCTCGGCAAGCGGCTGCATTTGCCAGCTAGGGGGAGGTAATCCAGCCCACATACCCGAAGTAGAAGACCTGCTACGCGAGGCTATGGCAGATTTAACCGCCGATACCCTTGCCTTTGGCAAAATGATTGGTGAATACGATGCTCCAGGGGGAAATGTGGCCTTCAGGGAGACACTCGCGAATTTACTCACGGAGCAATTTGGCTGGCCTCTGACGCAAAACAATATTGCCATTACAAACGGTAGCCAGAGCAGCTTCGGGCTGCTTTTTAACAGCTTCGCCGGCTCGTTTCCTGATGATAGCCATAAACGCATACTCTTGCCTTTAACACCGGAATATGTGGGCTATTTTGATGTTGGTTTAGCAGAGCAGCCCATTTTTGAAGGGCGGCGCGCTGAAATCGATTTGCTCCCAAACCGCCAATTCAAGTATCGGGTGGATTTCGAGAGTCTACAGTTGAATCAAAGCCACGGTGCTGTCTGTGTATCAAGACCCACCAACCCCACAGGAAATGTCATCACAGACAGAGAAATGGACCAACTTCGCGGCGAGTGTCACAACGCCGGCATACCGTTAATTGTTGATGGGGCATACGGATTGCCCTTCCCCGGTATGATATTTACGCCAGCAACTCCCTTTTGGGACGCCAATACAATTTTGCTGCTGAGTTTGTCGAAACTTGGCCTACCGGGCCTAAGAACCGGCATTGTCGTTGCAGCCCCTGAAATTATTCAGCTCATACAAAATACCAACGCCATAAACACATTAGCTCCAAGCCGCGTGGGTCCCACGCTCTTGACCCCTCTTTTGCAGCAAGGAAAACTGCAAAATATTTGTGATGAATTGATACGACCTTACTACGAGCGCAAACGTGATCAAGCGCTTCAAGTTATTGAGCAGGTCATGGATGACCTACCGGTGCGAGTGCACAAACCCGAAGGTGCCTTATTTTTGTGGCTTTGGTTTGACGGACTCCCGATAACCTCAGAAGCGCTCTACCAAGAACTCATGGCGCTGGGCGTATTTGTATTACCCAGTCGCCCATTTTATCCATCTGAGCTATCTAACTCGCGACATCAAGACGAGTGCATTCGAGTTAATTACGCCGCCTCGGAAGGCGCAGTCACCTCTGGTTTGACTCAAATTGCCCAAGTGGTTCGCTCTCATTTTTGAGTCTTGGTTTCTCCACGGACAAAACCAGACGCCACTGCGACAAAAACAGCTTTCTCGCAACCTAATATCAATAGCACTCGAGCAAATACTGAGGCCAAAAATTACGCTAATGTGAGTGATTTATGACAACATTTTCGGTGGTCAACTACTCGAGGCGATTAACTCTGCGTAAATAGCTACGTTCGGCCTCGCAAACCAAAAATCCAGTGTTAAGCCTTTGGTCGGCGTCTTCGGTGCTGAGAAAGTGCAGACCAAGCGCACAACTCCGCGCATCTAAGTGACGAATATCGGCTCCCCTGTGAACACTGACATCATCGAGAGTCATGGTAAGTTGAACGGCTTCTCCAATGGTGAAGCGGGTAAAATTCCCTGTCCCTAGCTTTAAGCGCACCCCACTTGTATTGATGTCCTGCGCAACCGCGGCGCAAAAGAAACCCGCAGCAGAGTCTATGCGCACCTCCAAGGGGAGGTCTTTGAGAATAGGCACTCTATATAGGTTGCGTCTACCCGCAGTATGAATGGCGTCAGGCATATACAACGCGACGTCCACCTGACCCTGTTCTGCTAACTCTGAGCTTTTGACCGTCGTCAGAAACACGTGTGCGTGGTCATCATAATTAAAAGTCACGGAACAAAAATCGCCCGAATCAAATAGCGCTTGAACGTCGTTTAATTCGAGCGTTAGCAGTATCTCGGATTCTTCTATCTTGCGAAAATTACCTGACCAAGAGGCTCCAAGTTGAGAACTGTTTACCATAAGTTCCCGATGCCCCACACTAGCTCGTTGGAGAAGCCGCTCAGCCTCACGACGCTCTTCACTATAAGGCGCAGCCATCTTGGGTTCTTCTAAAGATTTCGTACGATGAGGCTGCGATGAGAATAAACGTGTTAACCACCGTTTCATTTTCTGCACTCCCAAAGTCAGATTACTGCGCAGTAAAGTACACCAAAGCTGTAGTCAAACACCACTCACCGCAAGGCTCCGTAACAACCGCCGCTGGCATTTATAGCCTTACTCGACGTTGGCTTTCGCCTTCGCGCTTTGCGAAGTAATTTGTAAACCCCGCTACAGCAGCGACATCGGATTCTTTTTGTTGCTTCCTTCGTCTTGGCTTGGCAGGCTAAGGATAAGCGGCGCGGCTGCACTCCTGGTCACAGATCATTTCATGGCAGCCTTGATCCTCACTCAACTCTATCATTTGGCTGCACCTGTGAAGCTAAAGGTTCAATTATGAAGCTCTATCCACCTAAGGTGGCCTTTGCAGTTGTCGTTGCCAATATGGTGGGAACCGGCATTTTCACGAGCCTGGGCTTCCAACTACTCGCAATCTCTGACACTCGACTCATTTTACTGCTGTGGTTTATCGGTGGTATCTGCGCACTTTGTGGCGCTCTGTGCTACGCAGAGCTGGGCGTCAGGCATACAGATTCAGGGGGGGAGTACCATTTTTTAACGGAGCTGATACATCCTTATGCAGGTTTTATCTCAGGGTGCGTCTCGGCAACGGTTGGATTTGCTGCGCCGATTGCTCTGGCAGCCCTAACCTTTGGAAGCTATCTTCAAGCCGGCCTCGTACCTATCGACCCAAGGTGGTCAGCCACTTTTCTTATCGCTACGCTGGTCATCATCCATACTCGAACTCGCAGCGAAAGTAGTGCCGGGCAGGTTTACCTGACAGCACTAAAACTGTTGTTGATCGTTGGGTTTATTAGTCTCGCGCTGTTTAATGATCCCGCGTTTATTGACCAGCTCCGTGCCGACACGCAACCCACTGCCGACACGATATTTAGCAGCGAAGTGGCTGTTGCCCTTATTTATGTCACCTACGCTTACTCAGGTTGGAATGCGGCAACTTATGTTCTGGGGGAAATGGAAGACCCGCGACGTTACCTACCCCGGGTGCTATTAGCGGGTTGCGCTTTCGTGACTTTGCTATATCTAGGGCTCAATGCGGTATTTCTCATCTCAGCGCCCATTGATGCCATGCGTGGGCAGGTGGAGATTGGTTATGTGGTCGCAGGTTATTTACTAGGAGAAACGGGGGCACTAATCGTCGCGGTCATACTTGCAGGCATTCTTATTTCAACCGTTAGCGCGATGGTACTAGCCGGGCCGAGGGCGCTGATGCGCCTTGGTGGCGACTACCAGCGCCTAAGATGGCTGGGGGTCCTCAACAAAGACGGGCTTCCCAAAAACGCCATTTTTTTCATGGGCGCCATTGCACTGCTTTTTTTGTGGTCCTCCACCTTCGAGCAGATACTTGTATTTTCCGGATTACTAATGGCAACCAACACACTGGTCACCGTCATTGCACTATTTATCAGTCGTTTCCAAAGTCCGGGACATGTCGGGGATAACCTCTATCGAATGCCGTTTTACCCACTGCCAGCCATTATTTTTCTTGGCATTACCGGATGGACCGTCATTTATTCAGCCTTTTCATTTCCAACGCAAGTTGGTGTTTTCCTTATTGCGCTTATTGGCGGCTGGCCTCTTTATCGTTGGGCGCAAGGCTCTGGTAATTGACCTGCCTTGCGCTCTTAGACTCCGTTACACTGACCCGCATAAGAGCTGAGATATCGAGCAATGACAGAAAAAAATGCTACCAATGGCGCTTACACCGCCGAGACCCTGACAGAACTCAAGGTACGAATGAAGCGGTTCATCAATGAGACAGTGATACCTCAAGAAGCTGCTCTGCTGGCCGATGATAGTCATCATCTGATCGCAGACCTTAAGGCTCAAGCCAAAGCTCAAGGTTTATGGGCATTGGGCCATCCCAGTGAGCTTGGTGGCGGTGGGCTTCCCTTTATGGACTTTGCTTATCTCAATGAGATCATTGGCCGCTCTTACTTTGGGCAAATGGCCGTAGGCTCTATCTCCATGCAAGATTCGATCATGCTTCATCGTTTTGGTAGCGAGACTCAGAAAGAGGCGTGGCTTGACCCCTTGGTCGCCGGTGACATTTACCCTTCGGTAGGGTTAACCGAGCCCGATGTCGCAGGCTCTGATCCAACACTGATGCAAAGTCGCGG